>JAQGHM010000183.1 GCA_028291615.1 Phycisphaerales bacterium
ACGATGCAGTTCTTCGTCCGTGGAACCTGCACGATGATCGACGCACCCGTCCAACGTGACGTTGATGGAATATCGAAGGGGTCGCAATACGTGCTCCTGAAGCGAGACAAGTAGTGATTATTCCGACCCGCCGCGCAGAATAGCATGACGCGCCGCTCCTCCTCGCCTCGCCGACCCCAATCCTATTCCATCAACCGACCCGCAACTACCCAACGCGTCGTATCCCACGCACAGAAGCCGCGGCACTCTTTCGCATCCAACAACGGCCACCTCCCCTCACCCCCGCCGCGCCGCCTCAATCGCCGCAACGTCGATCTTCTTCATCCCCATCATCGCCTTAAACGCACGCCCAGCCGCAGCGCTATCCGGATCAGTAATCGCCTTCGTCAGCGCCACTGGCGTAATCTGCCACGACAACCCCCACTTGTCCGTACACCAGCCGCACGCGCTCTCCCGCCCGCCATTCCCCACGATCGCATTCCAATAACGATCCGTCTCAGCCTGGTCAGCCGTCGCCACCTGAAACGAAAACGCCCAATTATGCTTAACCTCCGGCCCGCCATTCAGCCCCAGGCACGGAATCCCCATCACCACAAACTCAACCGTCAACACGTCCCCTTTCTTCCCCGAAGGAAAATCCCCCGGCGCCCGATGCACCGCCCCGACCGACGAATCCGGAAACGTCGCCGCATAAAACCGCGCCGCCTCCTCAGCATCGCGATCGTACCAAAGACAAATCGTATTCTTCGCCGGTTTCATCATGCTACTTCTCCATCAAGGTGAGGCGCCGGTAGATTAAATCAGAACCATCACGTTACCCAACAACGCGTCATCCTGAGGTACTCCGAAGGATGTGCATGGCGCGCCAATGCCATGTAGCTGTCGCTTCTCACGGCGAGATCCTCGCCGCGCTTCAGGATGACCGCTGCTTTGCCAACGCAGTATGTTTCGGACGCTCGATATCCGCAATAGATTGCTCCGCCTGCCCGCCGCAACACCGTCGCCGCTTGCGGCTTCGCCCCGCCGTTCCCCACACCGCGCATCATCCATCATCGACGCTATTTTCATTAATTCACCTTGCAGGTTAGGACAAAGTTCGATATACTCAAACAAGCACCGCCGGGGGTCGTGTGCCCCCGATTCACAATCTGCAGAAGGGAGGGCCCGCCATGCCCGCCGGCCAAGCCAGACTGCTCCCCCCCGCCACGCTCGACGAGATGTATCGCTCCCTCAACGACGCCTTCCGCGCCGTCGGCCTCGCCCCGCCCCGCTTCACGCCGCCCCCCGACATCACCGTCCGCGCCGCCGCGCCCCACCGCGCCCCAAACTCCGCCAAAGCGCCCCAAACCATTCCACCCCGATCAAATCTGCAAAACGAACCCAACGCCGCCGGCGCATGTCCCAAAAAGTCCCCAAATGTCCCCTTTCCAGCGATGCATTCCGCACCACCCACCCGCCAACGCGCCCCATTCCACGCCATCGCGCCCCATGCGTCCGCGTGCAAAACGAACCCACCTCCCCCCGCGCCATCCTCCATCTTCGGCTCGACCGAGCTCGCCGAAGTCCATTCTCCATCTTCGCCATCCCGCCTCCGCCCCCTCACCCCCCATCAACTCCGCGCCGCCCGCTTGCTCGTCGCCGGGCAATCCACCAACGCCATCGCCGCCACCCTCCACATCGACCGCCACACTCTCGCCGACTGGAAGCGCCTGGAACTCTTCCAAAAAGAAATCCGCCATCTCCTCGACCACCCAGCCCCACTGCCGCAACACCCCACCCCCGATCCGGTAACCACTAGACCTTGAAACACCTCCCGCACATCCTCCTGGAGATCCTCGGTCTCTCCCTGGCGACCTTCTGCGCCGCTGCGCAGCCATCGCCGCCTCCCGCGTGGGACACCTTCGCCGACACCTGGGTCGCCACCGACGCCCTTGGCCGCGCTCTCCCCACCAACGCCATCGCCGGCAACCCCAAACCCGACAAAACCGTCGGCATCTTCTATTTCGCCTGGCTAGGCCAGCACGACCGCGCCGTCTACGACATCTCCAAAATCCTCGCCGCCAACCCGCGCGACCCGCAGTGGGGCCCCGAGCGCCGCTTCCACTTCTGGGGCCAACCGCTCTTCGGCTACTACCAATCCGGCGACGAGTTCGTCATCCGCAAGCACGCGCAGATGCTCACCGACGCCGGCGTAGACGTCATCATCCTCGACGTCACCAACGCCTCCACCTATCCCAACGTCTACCTCACGATCTGCAAGGTCTTCGACGCGCTGCGCAACACCGGCCAGCGCACGCCGCAGATCTGCTTCATCGCCAACTCCGCCAGCGCCAAAACCGTCCACAAACTCTACGACGACTTCTACGCCAAAAATCTCTATCCCGACCTCTGGTTCCGCTGGAATGGCAAGCCGCTGATCCTCGCGCCGGGCGACGGGCTCCGCCCCGAGGTGCGCGACTTCTTCACCATCCGACGCTCCTGGGCCTGGTCCAAAGACCAGCAATGGTTCGGCGACGGCCGCGACAAGTGGACCTGGCTCGACCACTTCCCCCAAGAGCCCGGCTGGCACACGAGGCCGACCGAGCCCGAAGAACTCAGCGTCAGCGTCGCCGAGCACCCCGTCTCCAACATCGGCCGCAGCTTTCACGACCGCCGCCAACCGAGCGGCGATACCCTCGCCACCGATCGCGGCCTCTACTTCGCCGAGCAGTGGCGCCGCGCGCTCGACGTCAACCCGCAGTTCCTCTTCATCACCGGCTGGAACGAATGGGTCGCCCAACGCTTCATCGCCAAAGGCAAGGGCAGCCCCCACATGCTCGGCCACCCCACCGCCCCAGGCGACACCTTCTTCGTCGATCAATATTCACAGGAATTCAGCCGCGACATCGAGCCCATGACCGGCGGTCATGGTGACAACTACTACTATCAAATGATAGACAATATCCGCCGCTACAAGGGCACGCGAGCGCTCGCTCCGGTGGCCGCGAAGCCGATCACCATCGACGGCCAATTTGACGACTGGCGCGATGTCCAACCCGAATTCCGCGACACGCTCGACGACCCCGTCCACCGCGACGCCGAAGGCTACGACCCCCGCACCCGCTATACCAACACCACCGGCCGCAATGACCTCATCGCCGCCAAAGTCAGCTACGACGCTACGAACGTCTACTTCTACATCCGCACCAAAGACCCGATCTCGCTCCACACCGATCCGAACTGGATGCTCCTCTACATCGACGCCGACAACAACCCCAAGACCGGCTGGCTAGGCTACGACTTGCTGATCGACCATGGCAAAGCCCGGCGAAACGTCGCAGGAAAATATGAATGGACCGACGCAGCGGACATCGCCAGCCGGGTCGCCGGCAACGAGATGGAACTCGCAATCCCCCGCGCCGCCCTGGGCATCACCCACCTCCCCGCCACGCTCGACTTCAAATGGGCCGACAACATCCAACAAACCGGCCAAGCCGCCGACTTCACCCTCAACGGCGACGCCGCCCCCAACGACCGGTTCAACTATCGCGCGGTTCTTAACAATGACTAAACAATCCCCTTTTTCTTTGCGCTCTTTGCGTCTTTGCGGCCGTACTTCATTGGAGTTCGAAGTGGCCAACCGATCAAACCTTCACGCGCCGCACCCACTGCCCGTTCGCTTCCCAGAACGTCTTCTTATTCTTGATCGACGGATCATCCATCGTCGGCTGCACCTGCCCCTTCGCATCGATCGCGCGGCTGACCAGCGTGTGCTCCCCTTCCTTCGCATCCTTCCAGTCGTAAGACCAGAACCGCCAGGTAAACGGCTCCTTTCGCTCCTCGATCTTCACCGCCTGCCAAGGCCCGCCGTCGATCGAAAGTTCCACCGCCTTGATCGGCGCCTGCCCCCACGCCGCCCCAGTGACGCGCACCCCGCCCTCCTTCGGCTTGGTGACACGGGCCACGACCGATTTCACATTCATCGGTCCCACCATCGTCTCCTTCCAGATCGTCCGCCCATTGACCTCTTCGCTGCGAAGCGTCACGTAATCCTTGGCGATGAACCGCATCCGCAGCGCGCGATCGCGCACCTCGATCCGGTCAAGCCACTTCACCCACGCCACCCCGAACCACCCCGGCACCACCAACCGCACCGGAAACCCGTGCCCCACCGTCAGCGGCTGGCCGTTCATCTCGTAACAGAGCAGGATGTCCTCGCGCATCGCCATCGGGATCGACAGCGTGCGGGCGAAGTTCTCCTCATACTCGCCGCCGCGGATCTTCTCCTTCCCCTTGTCCGTCCCCCAGAAGGCGATCTCGATCGCATCCGGATCGATTCCCGCCTCTTTCAAGATCGGCGCCAGCGGCGTCCCCGCCCACTTCACGTTGGCGATCGCGCCACGAAAACTGGGCGATGCGCCATTGCCGCCGCATTCCAGCGTCGCGATCACCTCCGTCTTCGGACGTTTCTTAATGTCCTCCAGCGTGAGCATAAACGGCTTTTCCACCAGCCCCCCAATCTCCAACTTCCAAGTGGCAGCGTCGATCTTCACGTCGCCGTAATGCTTCACGTGATACACCTGCGCCGTCGGCGTCAGCCAATCGGTCAGCTTCAGTTCATCCCAATGCAAGCTGGCGGTCTTCGGGTCAAACGGCTGCGGCTCCAGGAACGGGATCACCTCCCCCTCCGCATCATCCGCAGCCAGCGCCAGCGGAGTGCGCCCCAGGGCCGCCACCAACGCCACAACGCCCGCCCGCATCACGTTCCGCCGACTCGTCTGCCGCGCCGCAATGGCCATGAAGTGCTCCTCGAGATGGTTCGCAGAGTGTTACCGAACGCGCCCGCCGATGCAATGAACGCAATCCGGCGCGGAATTCATTCGGACCTTGACCACCCACCTCGGTACAATAATCGCACCATGCCCCTCGAACCGCCCGATCCGCCGATCGTTAACAAGGCCATTGAATCGTACATCAAGATTGCCTACGGCGACGATATCCCGCTCGCCGTGCAGTCGATGCTCGCGACTCTTCGCGACTGGGGCGGCCGCTTCTACAACTGCCCCGTCTTCGCCAAGGACAGCGAGACTCCGCCCAACCGCTACAGCCTGCGCCTGGGCAATCGCTATTACCCGCACATGAAGCTCGTGATCGAACGCGCGCCGGATGGCCAGATTTTCTTCTTCCGCGCCGATTCGCACGACCGTCACGTCTGCCCGCCCGACGGCGCGAAGGAGCACGATGCATTCGTAGGCCTGATGTCGAAGAACCAGGAGATCGCCCAGGCCGTCGATTCCGCCTGGGCCGAAGAGGGACTACCGACCTTCAAGACCTGGCTCAGGGAAGACCTCGCGCGGCGAGGGAAGGACACCGCTTAGGAAATCTCAAACTATGAAGAATCTGATTTGCCTCCTCGTACTGCTGCTGCTGAATTCCGCCGCACTCGCGCAAGTCACTCCCGAACCGGGCGGCGAGAAAAAGAAGGGCGATCCTGGCTTCGCGAAGATCACCGATGATCCCAAACTTCCCCGCGTCCTCCTGATCGGCGACTCGATCTCGATCGGCTACACGCCCGCCGTGCGCGAGCTTCTAAAAGGCAAAGCCAACGTCCACCGCATCCCCGCCAACGGCGGCCCCACGTCCAACGGCGTCAAGAACGTCGAAGCCTGGATCGGCAAGGAAAAGTGGGACGTCATCCACTTCAACTTCGGCCTGCACGACCTCAAGGTCATGCCCGACGGCAAACACCAGGTAGAGCGCGAGCAATACGAGAAGAATCTGGAAGCCCTCGTCGATCGTTTCGAGAAGACCGGCGCCAAGGTCATCTGGGCCACCACCACGCCCGTCCCCGAAGGCACCCTCAACCCGCCGCGCCACTTCGGCGACGTCGCCGAATACAACGCGGTTGCCGCCAAGGTGATGTCGTCGAAGAAGGTCGCCACCGACGACCTCAACGCCGCCGTCATGCCCAGCATCAAGACGCTGCAAAAGCCCCACGACGTCCACTACAGCGCCGAAGGGTATAAGGTGCTCGCCGCGGAAGTCGCAAAATCAATCGAAGCCGCACTGAAGTAGGCTCACTCCTGCGACCAGAAATCAATCACCAGCACGTCCGCCATGATCGGCCCCAGCACCTTGCCGAACGCATTGTGCTCCGGATGCGGCAGGTAGGCGTCGCGGTCCTTCTCCGTCGCGAACGTCAGCACGAAGCAGTGCGTCAACCCCTTATTCTTCTGCTCCGGACTGACGTTCGTGCCCCAGTTCAGCGACGTGATCCCGGGGATTTTCGTCTTCAGTTCCCCGAACGCCATCTCCACCGCCTTGATCTGTTCCGGCTTGGCCTCGGGCTTGAACTTGATGGCGACGACGTGATAGAGCATCTTCTTTCCCTGGTTGGCGGGCGCATCGGCGGCAATCACGCGGGCCGGGGCGGCGGTCAGGAACGACAGCGCCAAGGCGGCGACGACAATGATCGTGCGGGTGTTCATGCGCGAAAGGATAAGGTTTTGCGCCCCGGCCACGCAAGCGGGCGAGGGACTGCCCAAAATCTACATCCGACCGGAATTTCACGGTCATCGCCAGTTGGCAAGTTCTGCGCCTGCCTATAGAGTGAGGCCCTTCACGGTCGCCTCGCGCGGCGCAGCGCCGCGCGCGACGCGCCGAACAGCGGTCGCTCACAGTCTTGCCCAGGGAAGGCCGGCATGCAGGAATCCAGCACTAAACTCATCTACGACTTCCATTCCGTGTTCTACGACGCGACCTTCGGCCGATTGGTCCGCAAGCGCATCTCCCGCGCCATCAGCCACATGAACATCTGTGAGAAAGACCTGGTCCTCGACCTCGGCATCGGCACCGGCGCGTCGCTCCCGTCGTACCCCCAGCACGGACGCATCGTTGGCGTTGACCTTTCCAGCGGTATGCTCCGTGAGGCGCGCAAGAAGATCGTCCAGCGCAACATGACCCACGCCACCGTCTTCCAGGCCGACGCGCTCCGCCTCCCCTTCGGCGACGACACCTTCGACCACGTCTTCATCAGCCACGTGATCAGCGTCGTCAGCGACCCGTACAAACTGGTCATGGAAGCCCAGCGCGTCGCCAAGCCGGGGGCGCGCATCGTGATCGTCAACCACTTTCAGAGCACCAACCGATTCATCGCCCTGATCGAAAAGTGGCTTTGCCCGCTTTGCACGAAACTCGGCTGGCGCAGCGATCTTGCGCTGCAGGACCTCATCCAGCGCACGGGCGTGACGGTCGATTACCGCTACAAACTCGACAGCATCGACCTGTGGGAAACCGTCGTCATCAACAACGACAAATCCGCCTTGCAGGGCCGGCGGGGTGAAACCCAGCGCCGCCTGCGCACCGTCGCAGCTTAACGAGTTGTCGCCGTCGTCGGCTTGGTCGTTGACGTCGGTTTGGTCGTGGTCGTCCGCGTTGCTGCCCGCGGTGTTGGCACGCGCGTGAAGACGCTCGAATCGAGATCCCCCTTCATCGACTCCGCCCGCTCCACCAGCCCCGCCGGTTCATCCTTCGATAAATCCAGCGGCTTGAGCGTGAAGCTCATCGATTTATGATCCTTGAGTTTCAGCGGCAGGATGTAAGCGAACAAATCAAGCGGCACCCAGTTCCAAGCCGGCGCCGCCAGCATCTGATGGGTGCTGAGCGTCTCATACCCCTCCTGCCGCACCTGGATATCATAATCCCCATACCACCGAAAATCCCGCGTCAGCGGCGTGCGCCCGACTTCCTGGTCGTTCAAGTAAACCAGCGCGCCAGGCGGATTGCTGTCGATCGAAAGGGTCTGTTCGACGCAGCCGGGAAGAAGAAAAATCAGGCACGAAGGCACGAAGGCACGAAGGCACGCAGTGGTGAAGGAGGGTGGAAGGCGAAGAGTGAAAAATCGCAAAGGTCGATCTGCCTTTCTGATTGGTCCCCACTCCGTGCCTCCGTGCCTCCGTGCCTCAATGCCTTCGTGCCTCTCATCATGCCTATTTCCGTTTTTCGACCGGCAAATAATCGCTCTTCGTCGGCCCCGTATAGATCTGCCGCGGACGGGCGATGCGGACGTTTTCGTCGCGCTGTTCCTTCCACTGCGCGATCCAGCCCGGCATGCGGCCGATTGCGAACAACACGGTGAACATGTTTACTGGAATGCCGATCGCCTTCATGATGATGCCGCTGTAGAAGTCGACATTCGGGTAGAGCTTGCGATCGACGAAATAAGAATCCTTCAGCGCCAGCGCCTCGAGCTTGCGGGCGATGTCGAGCAGGGGGTCCTTCACGCCGATCTTCGCCAGCACCTTGTCGGATGATTCCTTGAGGATCTTCGCCCGCGGGTCAAAGTTCTTATAAACGCGGTGGCCGAAGCCGTAGAGGAGAACCTTCTTCTCCTTCACCTGTTCAAGGTACTGCTCAGCCGTCATCCCGCCCTTGTGGATCACATCGAGCATCTCCAGCACTTCGACGTTCGCCCCGCCGTGCAGCGGGCCCCAGAGTGCACAGACCCCCGCGGCGCACGATGCGTAAAGGTTCGCCTTGCTCGATCCGACCATCCGCACCGTGGAGGTCGAGCAGTTCTGCTCGTGGTCCGCGTGCAGCAGGAAGATCAGGTCGAGCGCATCCGTCACTTCCTTGTGAACTTCGTATTGCGTCCCTGGGGTCGAGAACATCATCCGCAGGAAGTTCGCCACGTACGGCAGCTTCGGATCGGGCTCGACGTACGGCAGCTTGTTCGTCATCCGGTAGATGTACGCGCCGATCGTCCGCGTCTTGCTGATCAACCGGGCGGCGGCCTCGGCAAACTGCTCGTCGTCCCCGTCGGCGACCGTCGAATCGAAGCACGACGCTGTATTGATCATCGCCGACAACGCCGCCATTGGGGCCGCATCATGCGGAAAGCTCTCGAACACCTTCTTGAACGCCGGGTCGAGCGCGGCATTAGCCCCCAGCCGCTGGGAAAACTTCTTTCGCTCATCAGCCGTCGGCAGCTTTCCGAAGATCAGCAGGTACGCGACCTCGATGAAATCCGATTTCTCCGCCAGTTGCTCGATCGGGATGCCGCGGTGGCGGAGATACCCCTTGTCGCCGTCGATGAACGTGATCGCGCTCTTGCACGCGCCGGTGTTCCCCAGGGCCGGGTCGTACGTGACGTAACCGGTCTCGGCGCGGAGCTTGGTGATGTCGAAACCGAGCTCCCCCTCCGTCCCCTCGGTGACGGGCATTTCGACGCTCTTCTCGCCGACGTTCAGAGTTACAACACGCGCCATAAGTCTTGCTACCTTCCAACCACTACCGGACGGCCTGGAACCCAACAGATTTGGGAGTATAGCAACTCACCCGCCCGGACCCAAACTCGGACGATCGCGTCGCTTACCCATCGGCGGTGGCTGCTATTTTCCCCTTCGGAAACACCGAGATTCGCGACCCCGCCGCCAGCACCACCGAGCACGGCTCAGCCTCGCCGAGGAAGGCGAACTCGTCGCCGTAAACCGCCCGCCAGTCCCAATCCAGCTCGTACGACTCCACCGGATAACACGCCCAGTGTGGATGCGCGACCTCGTAGCGAATGCACGCCCCGCCGCGCCCCGAGCCAAAGCCCCACTGGTGCTCCTTGAAAAAGTGCTCCGTGCTCCCGGCGTCTGGAAGCACGCCCGGCTTGCGGCCGATGACCTTCACCCGATTCACGCGGCCGCCAAATGTGAGCAGATGGTCGACCGTGATTCGGTCATCGTCCTCCGAGATATGGCTGCTCATCGGCGCGGCTTGATAAGGTTCGCCGTAAACCGTGCGGGCAAGGTACGCGACCATCCGCCGCGGCACGAACTCGCGGATGAACACCACCCCGCGCTCCGCGCCGTGGCGGACATAGAAGCGCAGGTTGATCTCCGGAAAATCCCGATACCCCGGCCACGGCACGCCCAGCACGCGCGTGTCGAGAAAATCAAACGCCACGAGGCTGACAAACGCCTGCCCGTCACGCAGATCCAGCGAAAGCCCGCGCGGCAGGCGCGGCTCGAGCAGCGCCGGCGGCACCGCATACGTCAGCAGGCAGAGGTTCGACCAGCGGGCGGTGAGGAAGGCCATTGGTGCCGAAGTGTAACCTCACGGTGACCGTCGCGATGCCGGGCCCGGCGCAGTCAGCCATGGGATGCCCGGCGGCTGCGGTGCACCAGCCGTCAAGTCCCACTCATACTCAAACCCGCTCGTCCAGGCGACCATCCGCCCAACCCGCGGCGTCAGCATCAACCGATCACCATCATTCAACCACCCGTCCATCACCGCCGCCTGCCCATCGATCTCGTATCCGATCGTTAAATGAGTCGGGTCCGCAGGATCAGCCTGACCAGCGAAGATTCGCCACCGCCCAACCGGCTGCAGGTCGACCACCGGGTGCGGATCGTCTCCCGCCGCGAAGACGGCCAGCAATTGCGTCCGCGCCGCCGCTGGATCATTGACGACCATTCGCGTCTGGCTGGCATCCAACCCAGGCCGCTGCGGATCGAGCACCGTCGCCTTAAACGTGCGAATCGTCTCCACCTCGTAATGCCGGTGCGGCGCCTTCTTCGGCTCAAGGTCCGTGATGTACTGCGTCGCCGCAAACGAAACGATGACCAACCGCTGCCCGCCCGACGGCGTCTTCATCTGGTGCAGGAACAACGTCGTCTCTCCTTCCCCGATTGTCGGGTAAGGCGTCGGCAGCATGTTGCGCCAGGCGAGCACCTCGGCGGCGGTTTCGGCGCGGGCGGGCGGCTGCCACCCGCTGGCCCGCAGGGCCGTGTTCGCCATCGAGTCCAGGGTCACCCCATCGGACCGGTGCGACCCCAACTCGCGCGGCAACAGCACGGCGGCGGCATCGGCGGCCAACAACCGATTCGCCCCGACCGGTTCCTCGATGTACATCGCCTGATCCGCCGGCGCAGTGTGCGCCAGGCACGCGTTCAACTTCGCCTGCACCACCGCCGCATGCCGCTGATCCTCCCGCCGCTTCTGATAGTCCGCCCACATGCTCTTCAAGTAAGGCGAAACCGTCGGCAGACAGACGAGCGCCGCAAACAGCAGCGTGTCGATCACGATGAAGAGCAGGAGCAGGTTCATCTGCCGCCGCGTCACGCCGGCGCTGGTCTTGGCGTATTCCATCTGGGGCGCAGCCGGCGCGACCGATGCCGGCACTGGGGCGGCGACCGGATCGGGAGGAGCGACTCGGTCGGAGATCATTGCCGCAGTATGTTGCGGTATCCTGAATTTGAATACGGGAAAAAGTGACACCGTCGCCCCCTGATTCATCCTTCATTTGACGGGTACTGTTGTCGGTGTCGCGTCCGCGAGGTCCCAAACGTATTCCTCGCCGCTCTTCCAACTGTTCAGCCTGCCGACCCGCGGCTCAAGCATCAGGCGGTCGCCGTCGGTGAGGCGGCCGTCGATGACGCCTGGTTTGCCGTCGATGTCGTACGCGATCGTGAAATGGGACGCGTCGCCCTTGTCGGGTTGTCCCGCGAAGACGCGCCACTGGCCGTGCTTCTGCAATTCGACCTTGCCATCGGTCGTGTTGTTAATCAGCAGCACCAGATCGGGGGTGGACGTCTGGATCAGAGCGGACGTCAGGACCGGTTTGTCGGCGTCCTGATCGAAGACGTAAGCGTTGAAGCGGCGGTTCAGCGTGATGTTGTACTGCAGGCGTTCCTGGTTGCCGGGGTATTCGTTGGAAGTCGGCCGATTGGTGATCGAGACCCAGACGAGGCGCCTCTGACCAGCCGGTGTTTTCATCTCGTGAAGGAAGACGGCATTTTCGTCGCGAATCGTGCTTATCGGCGAGCCAACCGGCGCCGCAATCAGGGCTGCAAGCGGGCCTTTTATCTTGTGGGCCGCGGGCGGTTGCCAATGAACACTTTTCAGAGCCTTAGCGACATCCTGAAGTCTTTGATCCTGAGCAGGTCGAAGGATTCCACCGATACGGTCGTCTCCGTCGCCCCCGAAGAGTCCACCGCCGCCACCGCCACCGCCACCGCCGCCGCCATTGCTGCGAACGTTGGGGCTCGAGCCGTCGGCGAGATAAGCGCGTCCGGCGGCGGCGAGCAACTTGGCGACGTCGTCCTCCGCTTCGGCGTAAACCATGTCGTCCGCGGGCGCGGTGTACTGCAGGCACGCATCAATCAGCCCGCGCAGCTTGGCAGCATCCTGTTTCTGCTGGGCCTCGGCCGCAGCGACCTGACGCTTTTGTTCCCGCTGGGCCTGGTAATCCTCCAACATTTTCTTCAGGAACGGCGATGCGAGCGGGAGACAGATGAACGCGCCGAAGAGAAACGTATTGATCGTCAGGAGCAGCAGGAAGAAGCGCATCTGCCCGCGCGTGATCTGCCGCGTCCGTTGGTCATATTCCAGCGGCGGGGCGGTCGTCAGCGGTTGCGTGGGCGCGGTGGCGGCCTGCTCATTCACCCGGTCCCTCGTGGATGTCGTCGTCTCAGTGTCCATCCAATACCTCCCTTGATCTGCAAAGCGTGTTACGCAACTGTCGCAGGCGCTTCGTTCACAATGCAATCCGCCGCATCCCGCCGCACCTCGCGATAAAGCGTGTCGCGTTCAACCGGCGTCTTGCCCGCCTCGCGCACCAGCCGCTTGATGTCCTGCAGGTGCAGCTCCTGGTGCGTGGTGCCGTGTCCCTGCCGCTTGGTGATGTCGTACCAGACGACCGTGCCGTCGAGGTCGTCGCAGCCCCAGTCGAGCGCGACCTGCGAGAGCCCGAGGCCCTGCATGATCCAGAAGGCCTTGACGTGCGCGATGTTGTCGAGCATCAGCCGCGCGATCGCGAGCGTCTTCAGATCGGTCAGGCCCGTCGGCCCCGGCAGGTAACCCAGCTCGCTTTGCTCGGGGATGAACGAGAGCGGAATGACGCAGTTGAACGACGCCGGCGACGAGGCCAATGATTCCCGCTGCAGTTCACGCAACGCGATGAAATGATTCACCCGCTCCGCCGGCGTCTCCACGTGGCCGTAAAGCATCGTGGCGTTGCTGTAGATGCCCAGCGTGTGCGCCGCGCGGTGCACTTCAAACCACTTGTCCGCCCGCACCTTCCCTTTGAAGACTTCATCATGCACGCGATCGTCGAAGATCTCCGCCCCGCCGCCGGGCAGCGACCCAAGCCCCGCCTCGCGCAACGCGATCAACACGTCGCGCACGCTCTGCCGGCTGATCCGGCTGAAGTGAATGATCTCGATCGCGGTGAAGGCTTTGATATGCAGATCCGGACACGCGGTCCGCACGCCCCGGAGCATGTCGGTGTAGTAGTCGAACTTAAGCCACGGGTGCAGCCCGCCGACAATGTGCACCTCCGTCGCCCCTGCGTCGCGCGCTTTGATCGCGATCTCAACCACCTGCTCAACCGGCATCTCGTAAGCGCCGTCTTCGCCGCGCTTGCGATAGAAGGAGCAGAACTTGCAGGAGAGCGCGCAGACGTTGGTGTAGTTGATATGCCGATTGCGATTGTAGTAAACGCGGTCGCCGTGCAGCCGTGTGCGAACGTGATGCGCGAGCCGGCCCAAACTGTGGAGATCCCGCGTTGCATAAAGCGCCAGTCCTTCGGCGTGCGTGAGGGGCGCCTGCGCGAGCACCTTCTCGGCGATCGGCCGGAGGGCGGGGTCGGAGATGGAGGCGACGTCGAGCATGTACGATCAATTATAGAGGAATCGCGCTAGGCGTTCGAAGGGTTTCGGAGGTTTTGAAAATCGAGTACGGTGTTCCCGCTGGTTCCCCGTAAGGCAATGAAAGCGCCGGGATGTAATATACGGTTGAATTTAAGCCTGCGGCCGTTCGTGACCTGAGACGATTGTCCCCGCCGGTGGCCAGGCGGATTATCGCCAAGATCGAGGCGATGCAGGATAATCTCAATGGCGACGTCAAACGGCTGACACTGTTCACGCCCGGTTGGCGGTTGCGTGTTGGCGATTGGCGTGTGCTGTTCGACGTCGCGGGATCGGTGATCGTCGTCTGGCGCGTAGTTCATCGGTCGGCGGCCTATAATTGATCGTTCTCTGGAGGTTTGTGCGATGTTGAAGATCAAGCCCGAAATCTGGACGAAAAGCGGCGGCGAGCAGTTCGTCATCCTCAGCCTGCACGATTTTGAGAAAGTCCGTGACCTTCTCGAAGATGCGGGCCTCTCGCGCATCTTCCGCGATGCCAAGCGCAAGGAAGCCGCCGCCCCGGCGATCTCGCTGGCGGAGACGAAGAAACGTCTGGGACTCACGGGGCGTCGTTCCCGCGCCTCTCGATAGTTCAGCACTGTTTGAGATCGCCACTTCACAGTACGCGCGGCCGCGAAAGCTCGCGAAGAGTTCATGGTCGGCCTCCATCGCCGCGAGCGGTCGGCTTCACAGGCTGACCATCATTCTGAGACATCTGCACCCGCACCTTTGCGAATTGATCCGTCACCTTCGACGCAGCCGTAAATTCCCACATCGTGGTCTGCTTTTCGCGCAGGGCGAGGGTGGCCGCGATCCACGCCTGACCCCATCCCGCTTCGACGCTCCAGACGCCCCAGCCCATGTCGGCGCTGCTGGCCCAGTAGTCCCAGCGCTTGTAGTCGAACGCGCGGAACCATGCGCCATCAAGCAGGGGGAGCTTCTCGGATCGAACCTGGATTCGGCAGAGGAACTCGGCAAGTCTGTCTTCGGCTGCCTTGCACTTCGCATCGCCCGTGGCGGCGGCGGCTTCGTGCAAGGCGAAGAGCGTGAAGCCCGTCGTGTAAAGCTGATCGGAGGCGGGGTCGCCGACGGTTTGAATGAGCGGCGTTTCGGCGGTGCCGTACGCCTCGTTGCTCTGCGGGATCTGATAATGCCCACCGCCCGTGCCGCCCAAACGCTCCTGGATCGCGCCGCACGGCTGCTGGGCGGCGAGCAGATCCGTGGCGATGGCGGTCAACCACCCGCGGTGCTCCGGCGTATCCTGGAGGCGCACCAGCCACGCGAGGCAGAGCAGCATGCGCGAGCGCTCGTTGTTGTCCATCCAGCGCCACTTCCTGCCGGCATATGCCTCCATCGTCACATGTATCGCATTAAGTGTATTGTCAATGAAGGCGCGATCACCCGTTCGCGCGTAGGCCCATAGGTTGCATGCCCAGAGGTAGGATTCGAAATGCGGCGACGGATTTACGGGCGCGGCGTCGTGATACGCCCGCCAGCCGCGGGATTCGAGCGCGGCGATGTCGATGCGGTCGCCGCGAAAGCCTTTTCCGCCGGTGGTTCGAAGATTTGCGAGCAAGGCGCGCAGAACCGGCTCATCCCAGCGGTCGGTCTTCTGCGCAGCCGCGGCGAGCAGGGTCGCGAGGATGACGCGAGCATTGTCGTCGCCGTAATTGGCGATCTTCCACGCCGGCGAAACCGCGCCCCAGGCGATCAGCCCGAACGCCGGATGTTTCGGATCGCTTCGACCCATCGACTGCATCTCGGGGCCATAAACATAATCAAGGAGGTTGCCCGCGATCTGCCCGGCGCGGGCGTGTTCAGGATTGAGCGACGCGTCGAGCGCCAGCACCATCGCCGCCTCGGCGTTGCAGTCGGCGCGGATGGGCGTCCGCTGCGCTTGGCTGCCGTCGAAACGGATTCGCGATGCGTATCCTTCGAGGATACCGAGTGAGCCATCGCCTTCAACGTCGCTCGCCGGCGCGGCCGTTTCTTCTACGCCGACGGTGAGGAGCTTGTGGATCTCGTCGCGCCGCTGTGGAGCGATCAAGAGCCTCGCATGCTGATAAAACCGGGCGGCGCGGTCAAAGGTCTCGCGCTCGACGTGCGCCGGAAGCGGCGCATCGGCCGACAGTGCAGGCCGGACAGTCGGCTCGAACGCGAGCGGCGGCGGTTCGTGACTGGGGTCGAGCTTTTTCAGGATCGATCGCCAGACGATCCGCCAGTCGTTGGCCGGGGCGAAGCGGGCGGTGACGAAGCCGGTGAGTTTGGACGTGGCGACGATCCATTGGCCGTCGTTCATCGAGAAGAGCAGTGGCCAGCGTTCTTTGGGCAGGCCATAAACGGCGGTGTCAAATCCCGCGACGCGGCCGATGACGAGATCGAGATTGGGGGCGTCACAGGGCGTGAAAATGCAATCCTGCGGCGCGACGATGCGAAGCTTCGGCAGTGCTTCGCCAAAGGCGTCGGACGCGACAATGGCGCGTTCCCATGTGGTCAAGCGCGGCTTTCCGATCTTGAGGCTCGGGACCTCACTGGGGAATTCGACGTAAAGGCGTAGGTGCTTGGCGCGGGCAAGGTCGAAGGCGCTTGATGAAACTTCTGTGAGCTGCGTCGGATAGCCGTCGGCCAGAATGAGGACGGCGCTGCCGTCAGCGGCGTGGTCGATCGCCTGCTCGGGAGTGTCGAAGCGCCTGGCGTCTGGGACGAGCTTGAAGAGGTCGTTGTTCGCAGAACAGGCGAAGGTGAACTCGGCGCGGACGGGCCACGCGCTGAAGAAAAGGATCAACGTCGTCGTCGTTAACCACGCGATCTTGTTCATAGTATCCACGGCGCCCGCTTAGGCCGATCCACCCATCGATTCGCCTCATCATCATTGATGAACCGCCACGCATTGGGGTCCCACTTCAGTGGCCGGTCCAGCCAGTAGCAGATGTTGCCGAGGTGGCAGACGGTGACGCTGTGCGCGCCGACTTCGACGGGGCAGATGCCCTGTCGGCGGGCGCGGATGCCGCGGATCCAGTCTTCGTGGTGGCCTGGGCTTTTGTATAGGAACGTTTCGCCGGGACGAGTGGGATTGGATTGCAGCGACTTGGGCGTGGTCTCCATGAAGCCGCGATCGACTTCGATCTTGCCTTCGGTGCCTTCGAAGACAAGGCCTTTGCCGCCGAAGTCTTTGCCGATCGAGGCGTGGTAGACCTCGACGCCGTTGGCGTATTTGAAGGTGAGCTGTTTGCGCTCGGTGGCGCTGGGCGGGAGGATCTCGATCGGGCCGGTGTCGTCGGCGTTCATGCCCCACTGGGCGATGTCGAAGTGATGGGCGCCGAAGTCGGTCATGGCGCCGCCGGAGTAGTCGCGGTAGAGACGCCACATCGCCCAGTCGCTGCTCTCGACTGGCGGGCAGAGGATCTTGTTGAAGGGGCGATAAGGGGCGGGGCCCAGCCACATGTCCCAATCGACGCCCTTGCGGATCGGCTCGGCGGGAAGGTCGCACTCGATGCTGGTGGTGCCGGTGTTGACCGTGACGGATTTGAGCTGGCCGATGCGGCCGGAGCGCACCATCTCGCAGGCGAAGCGGAACTCGCGGCTGGAGCGCTGCTGGCTGCCGACCTGGAAGACGCGGCCATAGCGGTTGACGGTGTCGATCAGCTCCTTGGCTTCGCGAATGGTGAGGGTGAGCGGTTTCTCGCAGTAGATGTCTTTGCCGGCGATGCAGGCGGCGGTGGCGATCAGCGCGTGCCAGTGATCCGGCGCGGCGATCAGCACGGCGTCGATGTCCTTGCGCGCCAGCAGCTCGCGATAGTCGCCGTAATAGGTGACGTCCTTGGCGGAGGTGGCGGGCGCGCCCTTGGCGGTCTGGGCGGCAGCGCCTTCCTGGGCGGTCCAGGGGCTGTTGGAACTGGCATCGGGCGCGGCGGGTTTGGCGGCGGGCGGTGTTGTGACGCTGGTGGCGCGATCGATCAGATCGCGGGCGGCATTGCGCCGCTCTTCCTGCACGTCGGCGATGGCGAGGATGTTGATGTCGCTGCGGCGAACCATCGCGCCGAGGTGATTGGTGCCCTGCTTGCCGACGCCGATGAAGCCAAGGGTGATGCGCTCTGCGGGCGGCGGCGTCCCATCCGCGGCGCGACAGACGACGGAGGGGCGGACGATCATGGGGCCAATGGCGGCAGCGGCGGCAGACTGGAGAAAGCGACGTCGGGTGGGCTTCATGGTCGGTCTCCGGGCGATGGGGGATGGATTTGCGTGAGCGGAGTATACGAGGGGAGCGGAGGGGCGTGAAGCGGGGGGAATTCTGGCTTCGTTTTGCGCCGGCGCGCTGAATTGTGGCGCGGTGTGGCTTTTCGTGGCGCGTGAGTGTGCCAGAATGGCACTTGGGTTCGTTTTGCACGATCGCAGAGATGGCGTGCTGTCGTCGAAACGGGGACATTTTGGGACTTTTGGGACATTCGATGGACTGGGATTTGGCGAGAGTAAAGGCTGGCGGTGAGTGCCTGGGTCGTGAGCGAATTGAATTGCAGAAACATCGAAGCCCCCCGGTTCGTGTGGTTGGATTCTATCTGATTGGAGGCGGAAATGCGTGGGAAATCGGCCGAAATGGATGAAAGTTGGGCGTGTCATCCCCCGTCAAGTCAGGGCAGCGAAACATCTGGCCTCGGAGATTCCAAGCCAGATCCTTCGCAAGCTCGGGATGACCAGCTTATCGCACGGCGCGGAGGGTGATCGTGTCGTCGTCGTTCAGTTGGCCTTCGAGCAGGTGGGCGGCGTCGCCGACTGTGTAGGGGAGGTTGAAACGCGAAAGATCGGCGGGGTTAGGGGTGGCGGGGAAAAGCCGCAAGGGTTGGGACGGGTCAGGGGCGAAGATGAAGGGGATGGGGCTTTCGTGGATCTTTAGACGGGAGAGGGTTGCGGGCGTTGTGAGCTTGGCACGGAAGGGCGTTTGCATTCCCCAGATGAAGGCGGGGGCGTCGAAATGGAGTTCGACGAGGCGGGTGTGGCCAGCTGGGGAGTTGAGGCGGTGGAGGAAAACCAAGGTGGCGTATGCGGAGAAGAGCCCCGCGGCGCCAGGGCGCGATGCCACGTTGATCGGAGGCGGGCGCATTCCCCACGCACAACGCACGCGGTTTTTGTAGAGTTTGTCTTCCGCTCGTTCGAGGTCGGCTACCCACGCGGAATTGAATGCAAAGGCGGGCCAACGAGCGTTGTCGACCCGGATTGGAATTGGCGGATCCCGCCGATTGGTTCGGTATAGCGGCTGTGTGCTTCCGGACGGCGTGCAGGAGATGGGGAAGACGTTGACGGATTCGTCAAAGATAGGCTTCGTGGCGTCATCCGGCTGGTAGTTGAGACAGCGCGCGAGGGCGCGATTGCGAGCGGTGATCGTGGTGGCGTAGGCGCGGAATGACGGGATGAGTTGCCAGGCGGCGATGGCGAGAGCGATGAGGAGGCTGGCGATGATGAGGCGGCGCGGTGTGGAGCGGTTTCGGAACGTGGGATGGGGGCGGGAGTAATCGGGCGTCAGGGGCACGAGGGGGATTTTATCATTTGAATGGAGTCGCTGCGCGACACGGTGGGGAATTCCGCTCGCTAAAGCGAGCCCTACGTTTTTGTTTTTTTATGCCGCCAGGGCTTGGCCGAATTGATCGAAGAACGCCGCGGCGGCGGCGATGCCGAAGACGTGGGCGATGGGGTCGGTGAAGGCGTCGCGGTCGGGGAAGCATTGGAGGAGCAGGGGGCGGGGGCCGGTGCGGACGGAGTCGAGGAGGTGGGGGAAATCGATGAAGAGTGGGAGCGAGGCGGCGAGGTCGAGGACGGCGGTGTCGGCTTCGCCCAGGCCGGTGAAGAGGACGGCGGTGGCCATGCGAATCGAGGGGGCGGGCGGTTCGACGAAGCGGGCGATATCGACGATGGCGGCGGTCTGGTGGATCGGGACGAGGCGGAGGAGGACGCGGTCGGCGCGGCCTGCGACGTCGAAGACCTGGCCGGCGGGGGAGGCGTCGGCTTGGTGAAGGAGGTGGTTGCGAAAGGCGCCGCGGACGACCTCGCGTGTGGGGATGTAAGGCGTTAGGTCGGGCGGCGTGGCTGGGGATTTGTCGTCGCTCTCCCAGACGGGGAAGAAGTATTGGCAGTGGAAACCGTCCATCGGTCGCGACCTCCCGTGGGGCTGGCAGGGGCCTGAGAGGTATATCGGCAAATCCGGGTCGTCGCTTTCAGCTTCGAACCCGGCGTGCGTGGCGCGAGTCAAGCAACTCTCATTATCTGACGATGCGGCGCTGGCGGCGGATACGAATGACTGCGGTGACGGTGGCTATCGCACCGCCGATGTAGCCGCCCAGGTGGATGCCGTAGACGGTCATGAAGCGACGGGGGCGCCATTCATCGTGCTTTAGCATTTGCGCGAAGTCGTCGTTCCAGTGGGCGGGGAGGGTGGCGTAACCGATGAGGGCGCCAAGTGCGGCGATGGCGGCAGTGATGATCAGGATCAAGGGAATCGTCCGTAGGAGTTGACTCATCGGGAGTTGGGGGAGCGTTTTGGACGGGTTGTTGGCGAGGAGCAGGGCGACGCCGATGATTAGGCCAGCGGACCAGGTGGCTTTGACGCCTACGAGGGCGGCGGCGCGGTGGAGCGCGAGCGCATCGGGCGGGGTGCGCGGGCCGAGTTGCTCGGCGAGGTCTTTGCCGTAGTAGAAGTATTCCCAGGAGATCGTGGAGGTGATCTGGTCGTTTAGTACGCCGTAGACGATCGCGCCGATGACGGCGAAGAGGAGGATGCTGTATT
>JAQGHM010000190.1 GCA_028291615.1 Phycisphaerales bacterium
GGTGGTGACTCCGGTTGCGCCTGCAGCGGTGGTCGCTCCTGTGAAACCTGCGGCTGCCGTTGTGGCGGCCAAAGCTGAGGCCCCGGTTGCGGCGATTCCGGTTCGGGTGGCGGGTCATGCGACTTCCCGGGCGTCGGTGACACCTGCGGCTTTGGCGATTGATGCGACGCGTGTTGCTGATGCACGAACGGCCGACGGATACGGTGGGCCGGAACGTCGTCGCTCGCCGCGGCAGGCGCTGCGCGCCAAGGCGATATATCGCAATGATATGAACCCCGCGGGGGCGGGGCCGGTGCAGATCCTGAACTTTTCAATGGGCGGCGTGCGGCTGTGGTCCGCCAAGCCGCTGAAGACGGGTGAACGCGCCAACGTGAAGATGGAGATCGGGCCGGTGAAGTGGAGCGGGCGCGTGAAGGTCGTCACCTGCGAATCGCATGATGATGACGGGTTTGCCGTGGGGTGCGAGTTTGCCGCGAACGAGATGTCGCGGCGGGTGGCGTGATTACCTGGAATCAATCCAGGTAGGGCTCGTCTTCCAACTGCTTCACGTAATCCAGCGCCTCGTCGATCGTGCAGACCTGCACGCCGGTGCGTCGTCCTGCGCGATCCAACTCTCCCAGCAACATCAGATCGTCATAGTCCTCTGATTCGGCCAGGCGCAGCTTCGCGCGGTGGCCGATCGTGCCGTCGGCGACGGCATGAGCTTCCATGTGGTGTTCGATGAGGAAGCGGGTGCGCGGGGTGATTGCGCCTTCTAGGGCTTCGAGGCCGGCGGCAACGTGATCGTAGGGGTCGATCGCCTTGCCTACGTCGTGCAGCAGGGCCGCCAGGAGGAATTCTTCATCGTAAGGCATGTGATCGCGCGCCAATTCGAAGACCTGGAGCGTGTGGTAAAGCACATCGCCTTCGGGGTGGTAGATGGCTCGCTGCTCGACCTTGTCCAGTGGCTTTAGCAGCATGCGGTAGATTTCGAAACGATCGATGCGCTGCTCGACCGCGTCAGACACCTCGTCGAGATCGATGCCCGGATACTCCTGCTTCAGGAATTGCTCGAGCTCGGCGATGCTGGCGCGTTCGATGGCGCGGCCGGTGATCGAGCTTTTGAAGACGTAGTGGGCCTGGTCGGCGGCGTAAAGGGTCAGCTCGTAGCGAAAGCGGTGATCGACGTGGATGTGCGTGAAGATGCGCTCCTCGTTGTGCTTGACGACGCGCTTGCGCTCGACGTCGTACGTGTAGCCCTGCTCGTCAAGCACGGCAGTGATGCTCGATAGGTTGTTGGAAAAGAGATGCAGGTCTATGTCCGAGCCTTTGCGGATGTGGCCGGTCAGGGTCGAGCCGATCAGGCGCGGGCGGAACTGCGACAGGAGGCGCATCATGCGCAGGGCGGCGAGGCGCATGGCGCGGAGGTCCTTCGTGCGCGTGTCGCCTTCGTACAGGTTGGCGAGCGACTGGATGTGGTCGCGGATTTCGGCGTTGGAGGGAAGGTCGTGGGGGTGAAAGCGGTATTCGAGTCCGAGCTGGCGGGCCGCCTTTCGCTTGGCGGTGTAGTACTCGGATTCGGTTCGCTCGTACATCAGTCGCGCCGCGAGGAGCGCGATTTGCTGGCGGATTCGTGCATCTGGCATGTCCTAGTCTCGCCGCGGTTATGAAGCCCGTATGTGCGGCGGTGGGCTATGGAATAATGATGTGCCGGGGGCCCGTCGAATGCAAGGGGCGGCAGATAGGTGGCTCACCGAGCACATGGTTGGGGCCGGCTCGGCGTAAGGAAATTTGTTGTGGTTTTCGGAAAATCTGTTGATTTTCGGCGTCGACTGCCCGTTGAACCCGGTGCTAGGATAACCCCACTGACGCGCCGTGCCGCGGTTGTTGCGGCAGCGAACGTCTTAGGGATCGTTAACTCACCTCTGGCGGACTACGGTGTCTTTCCAGTCAACCCAACGAAATCATTTCGATTTCAATACAAGGAGATTCAGCATGAACAAGAAGTGGATTTTAGCCAGTGCCCTGGCCTTCGGTTTGACCGGTATCGTGGCAGCTCCGATGAGCTTTGCAAAGGAACCCGCGGCGGCGGCCCGTCGCGGTGAAAAGGAATACGACGAAGAAGTGCGGTACGCCGAGCTTCCCAAGGACGTGCAGCGCACGGTGGACAAGGAACGCGGCAAGCATGAGGTGAAGTCGTTCCAGCATGTCATGCGCGACGGCAAGGAATTCTATCGCGCGGTGATCGACACCAAGGGCGATGACAAGGTCATCCGCGTTAAGCCGGGCGGCGAACTGCTGACCGAGCAGGATGCACGCGACGTGTCGGATCGTGAAGTGGTCGCCAAGGTGCGCGGCGTCAGCCGTGCAACCGACACCGGCCGTGCGGTCGACCCGGGCAAAGGCCCCGGCGCGCGACGCGAGATTCGCCTGGCGCAGGGTGAGAGCGACGGCGAAATCTTAGATTTCGATCGCCTGCCCGGCGACGTGAAGAAAGAGATCGGCCGTCTCGCCAAGAGCGACAAGATCCAGGAAGTGGTGCGCTACCAGCACCGCGGGCATCCGGTCTACCGGGCTGAGGTCGGCTCGGGCAAGTACACGCGGTACATTCGCGTGAACGAAGGCGGCAAGATGGAAAGCGTCCGCGGCGACATCGATCCGGGCGAAGTGGTCCCGTTCGATCGCTTGCCCGGCCAGGCGAAACAGAAGATCGGCGCTCTGGCGAAGAGCGGCAAGGTCGATGAGGTCATCGAATATAAGCGTGGTGGCAAGACCTACTATCAGGCCGAAGTGGATGAGAAGAACGGGGATCGGACGTTCTTCTATACGGTCGATGCTGATGGGCGCGAAGTTGATCTACCCCGGGTCTAGTCGGGATGGTGGGTAGAGCCCGTCCTACAGGGTTCGCATTTAAACGCAGAAGCAGGCGCCGCGCCCGGCGCCTGCTTCGTTTTGGTCACTGCCCCGGGCCGTTCTGGCGAGCGGCCCGGGGTGGGGACGCTGGTTGATCGCGCTCCGCGAGCGGAGCGGCTAAAAGGTTGGTTAGTCGTTGCCGCTGGTTTCTTCGAGCATTTTGCGGAGGTAGCCGTTTTCGCGCCTTGTCGCTTCTAGGTCGAAGACGAGGTATTTGATGGAGAGGCGAAGGTAATCAAGACTTTCCTGGAGGCTGCTGACGGTGGCGCGCAGGCGCTCGTGGCGCTGGCGGGTTTCGTCGGCGAGCTGCTCGAGTTTCCTGCGCTCGGTTACGGGCAGGGTCGAGATTTCGGTCATCAATTCGGCGAGCTTGGACTGGAACTCGATCTCGTTCATGTTCTCTCCGGTGGGCGGTACGCGTGCGTCTGCCCAAGTCATTACAAATGCCGTTCCACGTCCGTGTGCCTGTCACAATCCGTCGAGATGAGGGCGGTTTTCCCCGATAAGCGATCCATCGCTCGTCGGTTCTGGTTCGCTGGGCCGTTCCGATCGTGCCGGATGGTGCGTGTGGGCATCATTCGGCTTTGTTTGGGGTGTCGCGGGGCGACACCGGGTCGTTCGTGTTGCCCTGGGGCAACGTTGTCAGTCGTTCATCCGATAACCACCGATGCGTAGCCGACGGCGTTCTCCGGGCCGTGCGGGGCGACCTCGGCGAGGGTCTCGAAGCTGTTCGCATGCCGCAGGATCTCACCGCTGGTCGCGCCGCGCTCGCGGCTGGCCGCCAACATCGCCGCGATCGCGCCACCGCCGCATGCATTCAGGCGGTTGTGCGCCTCGGGCACGATCTGATCCACGGCCAGGTCCGTCACCAATTCCAGAATGCGGCGATCGTTCGATCGGGCCCAATCCAATCCGGCCAAACCGATCCCGGCGGGGGTAAAACGATACCCAGGGCCATAATGGGTCAGATCGCTGCTGGCGAGGAACACCGCGGATAAGCCTGCCGCGTCGATCGCCTTTGCGGTTGCGATTCCGATTTCCGCGGCGTCCTGAACGGCGGGTACTTCAACGGGCAGCACCATCGCATTGGGCCAAGGCACCTGGATGAGCGGGAGTTCGACCTCGATGGCATGCTCGGCGTGGTGGAAACGTTCATCCACGCGGAACAGGTTGGCCGATGATTCGATCAGTCTCCTTTCCAAAGCTTCAGGCAGATCCGACAGGCCGCCGGGAACGTCCCAGCGGGAATGCGAGTCGAGCGCCGCGACGTCGAGCGGGGCGGCCGAGTGAACCGCACCGAAAACGACGACGACTTCCACCCGCCGACCTGCCTGCGCCGCCGCCAACGTGGCAATGGTTCGCCCGGCGATGGCGCCACTGCAAATCCAGCCGGCGTGGGGGACGATGCCACCGATCCAATGGCGTCCCATGCCTGCGCCAGTCGCTGAGCCGACGACGTATGCCTCGGCTTGCGCGCGACACGCCTGCGGCTCCGCGGGATAAAACCTGCCCGCGACGGCCGGCGGCCGTACCGTTGGGGCACCTTGCTTGGGCCCGGCCATGAGTTGCACTATAATTGCGGGGGTGGCGGACGGACACTGAAAATCTCGCCTGCGACAGCAGAGCTGAAATAAAGTCCGATAAGTCGGCGAATCTACAACGATTGTGATCGAGGTGCCGGATGTCCGAGCAGAAGAAGAAAGACGACCTGGCGGATGCGCTGGCTGCCCTGGCGGCCGGCGAGCACCACGAAGAGCCGCCGGCAAGCGGAAGCGGGATTGAAGCACGCGCAAACGAGGTGCACCTCGGCGAAACCCCGACAGCGCCGCCGGCGAAGCCGCAGCGCCCAGGGCCGCCGGCGCCGCGCGCGGCCGGTGGTGCGCCCCAGCCGGTGGCACGAAGCGGCGCGCC
>JAQGHM010000307.1 GCA_028291615.1 Phycisphaerales bacterium
AGCGCGCGGGCGGCGGCGAGCTTGATGCGCGGCTCGTTATCGCCCAGCAGATCGCGCAGTTCCGGGTGCGCATCGTCGCCGGCGGCATTGGCGAGCGCAAGCAGCGCCGCAACCCGCGCCTCGACCGGCCCATTTCGGGCGGCGCGGCGAAGCAGCGCAATATCTTCGGGCCGGCTCGTCGCCTTCAGCGCTTCGCGCGCGGCGACCAGCACAAATTCATCCGCATACAGCGGCAGCACGTCGAGCAGCGCCGGCGCCGCGCCGAGCAGCTTCCGCCGCGTGATCGTGCGGAAGCAGGCGACCGCAACCGCCGCGCTCCCATTATGAGCCGAGCGCTCCGCCAAAACCTGCCGAGCCCGCAACCGAACCTCCCCGTCCTCACCGTCGGCAGCCTCAAGCAATTCATCAGCCGGCACCACCGGCAGCGCCACGAGTTGCCGCACCGCCAATTCGCGCCGCGCAAAATCCTCATGCCCAAGCTGCACGATCAGCGACCCGATCAGCTTCCGATTCGCGCTGCTCGGCCGCAGACCGCTCAAGTATCCGACGATCCCCGAAAGCTCCGGCTCGATCGCCTGCTCGGCCAGGATCGACAAGTAGGGGTCGCTCTCCGGCGGCGTCGGTGTCGCGGCCGTGGCGGGTAAAGGAAGGAAACCGAATGCTGAGACCAACAGAACCCCCCCGACAACCACGCCCCACCACCGCATCCCGAACAACGACATCGCGACCTCCCATAAAGGGGGCACTCGGCGGCGTCACGAAAGAAACAAGCGCGGCGCACCGCCTGAGTTGCTCGGTAGCCCTAAGTAGCAATTGCCGGGCCGCGGCGCAGATTGGTGTCTTCCCCGTTTAGCGGCGTACCCAAAGGGCCGCCCTCCTCAACCACAAACCCGCAAGTCTGTCAGATTGTGGCGAATCCTGCGTTCATGCCGTTGTGATTTGCGCTCCCTCGGCTCGCCGCTGGCGGCGCGTCAGGCCTGAAAATTGGCCCGCCGTGTCCCGCGTTAACAGCTTCGCAACGACGCCCGGGATAGCCAAATAGCTCAATTGGCAGAGCATCAGCCTCATAAGCTGAAGGTTGTAGGTTCGAATCCTACTTACGCCGGAAACGGCACCAGGACGACGGCAGGCTGGAAGGTTCGATCTTTTGCGTACGTTCGCCAATGCCGTGCCCGCTTTTTGGGCACGGCGGCGGCAACATCGAGGCAACTTTGCAACTGGCATCCCAAACCGAGACACGTCGACAGCACAACCGTCTCGCCGCACGCGGGGGGCGCGCGGCGGACGGACTTGAACGGATCTCTGTCCCGGTTTGGCCCCAGTTCCGTGGCCGCGATGGGACGACCGCAATGCGATCGACCTTCCGCCTGCGATGTTTTGATGATGACCGGAATGACACACAAACGAGGAAAGGAGAGGGACATGACCAACATCTTATTAGCCTGGAACCCTCTGCCTTTCCCGCAGGGGACCAATTCTTATGCGGGTGACCTCGCCGATGCGGAGAGTGTCGTGCGCCTATTCAAACAAGCGTCGCACTTTCGAGCCCACATCACCGCCGAAGGCTGGCGCTTCCTATGGACGCAATTCGGCGAACAGCAACTGCTCGAGATCAATCGACAGGCCGGGTGGATCGACGGCGATAACGACCGCGAAGTAATCGAGCAGCTAACCAGCCGCTCCCTCATCGCAGGATACAACCCGGTCTCCGAAAGATTCCGGGGCTACTTCGAGCGGATCGATCCACTGGAACTTACTGCCAATATCACGGGCGTCTCGCCCGTGCCTGAAGCGTAGATCATTACTTAAATCGCAGATCACAGACCTACACATGCAACCAGCACGGGCGAGACGCCCGTGTTACGGAGGCCCAACCATGTACAAGACCATCCACATCAAAAAGCACGAGCGCGGCCTCTGGTTCCGCCGCGGCGACCTGGTGGACCTGCTCCACCCGGGCACGTACCGCATCCCGTTCTGGAACCTCGCGCGCGACACCGTCAGCGTCTTTGACACCACGCGCACGCGTTTCGAGCACCCGACGCTCGACGTCCTGCTCACCAGCGGCGTTCTGCGCGATCAGCTCCACGTCGTGGACCTCAACGACACCCAGCGCGCCCTCGTCTGGAAGGATGACCGCCTCGCCCACATCCTGGGCCCGGGCCGCCACGCCTTCTGGAAGACGCCCTACGCGATCCAGATCGCGGCGTTCGACATCGGCGAGTTCCGCTTCGCGCACCCGCGCCTGCAGGCCATCCTGCAGCACCCGGACGCCGTGAAGTGGCTCGACGGCGTCTTCGTCGATGCCCACGAGGATGTACTGCTCTACCGCGACGGCGCGCTCGTCGAGGCGCTGCGCCAGGGCCTGCACGTCTTCTGGAAGGGCACCGGCAAGGTCGCCTGGAAGACGATCGACCGCCGCGAGCAGGTCGCCGACGTCGCCGGCCAGGAGATCATGACCGCCGACAAGGTCACGCTCCGCGTCAACCTCCTGGTCACCTACCAGGTCGCCGACGCCCAGCGCGCCGTGACGGCGGTCGCCGACTACACTCAGGCCCTCTACCGGGAAGCGCAGCTCGTGCTCCGCGCCGCCGTCGGCGGCAAGACGCTCGACGCCCTCCTCGGCGACAAGGAAAGCGTCGGCGGCGAAGTCAAGAACACCCTCACCGCCCGCGCCGCGGAGATCGGCGTCCGCGTGATCGGCGTCGGCCTGCGCGACATCGTCCTCCCGGGCGACATGAAGACGCTGCTCAACCAAGTGATCGCGGCAACCAAGGAGGCCGAGGCCAACCTGATCCGCCGCCGCGAGGAAACCGCCGCCGCCCGCAGCCAGGCCAACACCGCCAAGCTGCTCGCGGAAAACCCGGTGCTCGCGCGTCTGAAGGAAATGGAAATGCTCAAGGACGTCCTGGCAGGTACGAAGGCGACGTTCGTCTTCGGCCGGGGCGACATGGGCGAGCAGATCCGCGGCCTCATCTCCTCGCAAAGTGAGCGGTAACCAATAGTGCCGGAGCGTTCGACAAATGAACGCTCCGGCACTTTTCATTAAGCGCATGAACCACCGGCGAACGTCGGCTTGGTTTTCCGATAGCATGGCGTCCCATGCACGGCCGGTGGCTTGCGCGCCTTGGCGGCAGCGGCGGCGGTCAGTACGGCGTAGATCAGGCTGACGACGGAGAAGAGCCCAAACGGGCACGGGGCCGCCCGCTCGACCCGGACCCTTGATTCAACCGACCTCTCCGTAGATTCTACGCGCAGGCGGAATGCGACAACTCACACAATCCCTTAAGCAGGACGCGAGGCACACGTCATGATAAATCTCAACATCGGCATGATCGGCTACGGATTCATGGGGCGGGCCCATTCGAATGGGTATAACCGGGTGAACAACTTTTTTGACCTGGAGTATCGGCCGGTGCTGAAGGCGGTGGCGGCGCGGGATAAGGAGAAGGCGCGGCAGTTTGCGGACAAGTGGGGGTATGAGTCGGTGGAGACGGATTGGCGGAAGCTGATCGAGCGGAAGGACATCGACGCGGTGGACATCTGTACGCCTAATAACTTGCACAAGGAGATCGCGCTGGCGTGCGCGGCGGCGGGGAAGATGATCCTGTGCGAGAAGCCGCTGTCGATGAACGGGCCGGAGGGGGAGGAGATGGTGAAGGCGGTGGAGAAGGCGGGGGTGCCGAACACGGTCTGGTACAACTATCGCAAGGTTCCGGCGGTGACGCTGGCGAAGCAACTGATCGATGAGGGGCGGCTGGGGAAGATCTTTCATTATCGCGCGAATTTTTTGCAGGACTGGACGATCAACGCCGACTTGCCGCAGGGGGGGGCGGCGCTGTGGCGCCTGGATGCGGCGGCGGCGGGGTCGGGCGTTACGGGCGATCTGCTCGCGCACTGCATCGATACGGCGATCTGGCTGAACGGGAACATCAATACCGTGAACGCGACGACGGAGACGTTTGTGAAGGAGCGGAAGCATCAACTGACGGGGAAGGTGGAGAAGGTGGGGATCGACGACGCGAGCATTTTCTTCTGCCGATTTGGGAACGGGTCTCTCGGGTTGTTCGAATCGACCCGTTACGCGCGGGGGCACAAGGCGCTGTACACGTTTGAGATCAACGGGGAGAAGGCGTCGATCAAGTGGGATCTGCATGACCTGCATCGCCTGGAATACTTCGATTACAAGGATGAGGGGAAGTTGCGGGCTTGGCGGAGCATTCACGTGACTGACAACGGCGGGGAGCATCCGTACATGGATCATTATTGGGTGCCGGGGTTGCAGATCGGGTATGAGCACAGCTTCGTGAACCACGTGGCGGACTTTTTGGAATCGCTGGCGAAGGGGACGCCTTGTCCGCCTACGTTTCGGGATGCGCTGGAGACGCAGTATGTTTGCGATGCGGTGCTGGATAGCGCGAAGGCCAATGGGATGACGAGGGAAGTTAAGCATGCGTGAAGCGAGCGGTTACGCGGACTTCGCCAGCGACGGCATCTTGACGCGCGTGGTCATTTCGACGCCCAGCGCGTCGAGAATGCGGGCGGCGCGCTCAACGGTGACGCCGAAATACTCGTTGCGCTCGTCGCGAGAGACCTGGGATTCATGTACTCCAATTTTTTCGGCCAGCTCGCGCTGGGATAGGCCCAGCGCGATACGGACGCCGATGAGCATCTGGCCGACCCCATGAAGGTTGCGGAGTTCCTCGAAGCGGCCCTTCTTGAGTCGCTGGTAACTCTCCACTTCCTCCTTGACCTGCTCATGTAACACGCGGCTTGGGTCCAGCGCGCGCTTGATCTGCTCCGCGCGCAGCCCCTCGGCCGCCAGTTTTTTCTCCTGATCTTTCAGGAGTTGTTCGATCTGCTCGATGCGCTCGAGCGAACTGCGGTACTCGTTTTCGGTTCGAATCATGATGCACCTCCGATTTTCAAGATGCCTTTTGGCTTGAAGGAACGAGATTGTCGAAACGCCGAAGGAAAGGTCAGTTCGTTGCCGAACTGGTCGACGATCCCCGTCCATTGCCCGACATGTAGGAAGAGTTCGACGCGATACCGATGCCACATGGGTAACTGCCGCTTGTCGCCGCCGAACGATGAATATCGGCGAGCGGGATCCCAAGTCCAGACGGGGTCCAATGCCTGGAGCCGAGTTTCAAGTTCTCCGCCATAAAGCGCCGCTGCTTCACAGACAAAGTATCCGTCGATATCGTTGGGGTGAGGCTTATTCTCGACGAATGACCCGTCAATGAAGATGTCGCGAATCCCAATCCGCCACAGGTGATTGACCATGACCGCGAGGTTTTTCACCAGTTGCTCCCGCCACGCGGCATCCCACGCACTGCAATCTGGCCACCCGTGGACGAGCGGCGATAGCAGCAATTCGTCCAACGTGAGCGCGTAATCGCCTGCTGGCAACAGGCCTTCATCGTTGAAAGTCGGCAGGCGACCCATCACTGGTAAGTTTAAATAAATTAGACGTATTTGTCAAGTAATACAAATTCGTCATCTTATGATTTCACTTCCGCCCCAGCATCCGATCCAGCGAATCCGACGTTTGATAGACCAGCGCCTCGGGGTAGTGAATGTAGGGGTGGAAATATTCGAAGGTCAGATAGCCGTGGTATCCGGCGCCATCCAGCGCGTTCATCACGGCGGGCCAATCGGTCGTGCCGTCGAGCAGGGGGCGGAAGGTTTCGAGCGAATAGTCGGTGCCCTTTTTCGTGTATTCCTTGAAGTGGACGTTCTTGATCCGCTTGCCGATCTGGGCGATCCAGTGCTCGGGGAACTGGAACATCATGATGTTGCCGGTGTCGAAGTGGACGCGCAGGTGGTCGCTGTTGAAGCTATCGACGAAGGCGATCATCTCGCCGGGGGTCATCAGGTAGCCGTTGAAGAAGATGTTCTCGATGTTCATCGAGACGCCGAGTTTTTCGGCTGTGGGCAGGAGTTGGCCGATTGCCTGGCGGGCGCGCTGGTCGCAGAGGTCGTTGGGCACGGGCTCGTGGTCGGTGCGCCAGGGGATGTGGACGGCGCCGGGGACGACGAGCAGGTTTTCGACACCCAGGTCGTGGGCCGCGCGTGTCATCAGGCCGGCCAGCTCGATCCCGCGCGCCCGCTTGGCGGGGTCATTGCTTGAGAGCGGGTAAGGCCAGAAGAGGAACGAGCAGAGGCCGCTGATCTGGATGCCGATGCGGTCGGCCATCTGTCGGATGGCCAGGAATTCTTTTGTCCCGGCTTTGGGCGAGAGGTCGTTGTCGAGATCGTAGTTGAGTTCAATGCCGTCAAAGCCGGCCCGTTTTGCGAGGGTCAGGCATTCCTCCAGGTTCATCCGTTGCGGGTAGGGGAAGGCCCAGAGGTTGATCGACTTCTTCATGTCGAACTTTTTAGGCGACGAGCGGCGTTCGTCCGCCGCCGACTTCTCCTGCGCCTCGGCCGACGGGGGCGATCCCGCGGCCAGGGCCGCGGCGGCCAGGGCGGCGCTCATCAGACTTCGGCGTGACACGTGCGAATCCCGGCCGAGCGGTTGCGGATCGGACATGGCGTAAGCTCCTGGTCGAAGTGTCCCCGGTTGCTTCAGCGAATTTAACCGCCTGTCCGGCCCCACTCAAGAAAGTTATATTCCCACCATGTTCATCGCCCGTCGCGCGACGTGCCTGCTGCTGCTGGTGCCGCTGCTCTACCTCACCTCGTGCGCCTCCGATCCTGCTGAACCACCACACGAGAACGGGCGGACCGTCCCGGGGATCGGGTCTGTCGCGATTGACACAGACGGCAATTTATACGTCGCCAGCCAGAGCAGCGTCACCAAATGGGACGCCGATGGCCATGCGCTTCCATTTTCCGTTCCCGCATGTGATGTGGTCGTCGCCGACGGAGACTATCTCTATTGCGCGACCAAGACGCAGGTCCGCCGGTTCAAGCTCGCGAGTGGGCAACCGGCTCCGTTCGCGGGTCCCGCCGCTCACATTTCGATCGACGCGGTCTGCGCGCTCGACGTCGCCGGCGCGACGCTTTACGTCGGCGCGGGGAACAAGATGCGGATGTTCGATAGTTCGAGCGGCGCGGCCACCGGCGAGTTCGACGTCCACCTGCCGCAGGCGGTCGCGGTGGATCCGCTGGGGCAGATCTGGGTGGCGCACGACCACTCGGTGATTCAGGCATTTCGGGCGGATGGTTATTCGGGGGTTACTTATGGCGGGTTGGGGGAAGTGACGTCGCTTAGCTTCGGCCCTGGCGCGAAGCTTTATGCTGGCGACGCCGCGACGGGGCAGGTGTTCGTGCTCGACACCGGGGGGAGTCCGGCGCAGTTTGTTCCGGTACTTAAGGTGTCAAATCTCCGTGCGGTAGCCGCTGACGGTCGCGGCAATCTGGTCACGCTGGAGGGCGGCGGGCGCGTTGCGAAGTGGTCGAGTGATGGAAAGCTTCTGTGGGAACGGACGCCCCTCAACGGCGGCGGGCGCGGGCCGTAACATTAGCGTAAGCAGTCGACCTTCACTTCCGGAGAGCGAATGAACCGTGTCGCCGTCGTTCTGATTTTGCTGGGGTGGCTTCTTCCCGCGGTCGCGTTGGGCGAGCCTGGGCTTCTGGCGGAGTATAGTGATGGCAAGACCACGCTGCACACCGGCACGCTGAACCCCGCGTTTACGCTCAAGGAGAATGAGTCGGTCCATCCGCAGATCGGGGCGAAGTTCACGGCGAAGTATGAGGGGTCGCTTAAGATTCTCCGGCGCGGCACTTACACCGTTGACGTCGGCGGGGCTCAGCTTGTGCTCGACGGCAAGGCGGTGACGGCGGCGGTTGAACTTGATCCTGGCGAACATGCGATTTCGATTACGTTCGAGCGCAAGGCTGGTGCGGCGCGGTTTCAACCGAAGTGGGCTTCGGATCTCTTTCTTGCCGAGCCGATTCCGGCGTCGGTTCTCTCCTTCCAGTCTACGAAGGAGGCTGATCAGCAAGCACTGGTGGAGCGCGGGCGAATGCTGGTGGAGGAGCTTAATTGCGTTGGTTGTCACAAGTCGGGCGCGCAACGGGTGTCGGGCCGGGTTGGGCCGGATTTGACGAATGTTGGAAATCGGACGACGTCGGCGTGGGTCTTCAAGTGGCTTGAGAATCCGCAGCATTTTCGCGCAGGTGCGGTGATGCCGGTGCTGCTCGCCAAAGCTGAGGATCGCCGCGACGTGGCTGCGTATCTTGCGACGCTGAAGGACTTGCGCAAGAAGGTTACGGAGTACAGGGCGTCGGCGAGCAAGCAGAAGCAGGGGAAGCAGTTGTTTGAATCGATCGGCTGCGGCAAGTGTCACACGGAGGCGGGGCCTTCGTTGGCAGGGATGGGTTCGAAGTGGTCGTCGATCGGGCAACTGGCTGGGTATCTGGAGGATCCGTTGTCGGTGGATCGTTCGGGGCGGATGCCGGCGATGCAGCTTTCGAAGGAGGAGGCCGCGGCGTTGGCGGATCATCTCACGCAATCGCGGAATGCCGACTATGAGGTTGCGCTGCCCGAGGGGGCTGATGTTGCGCACGGTCAGCAGATCGTCCGCACCGTCGGCTGTTTGAATTGTCATACGGTCGAAGGAGACGCGGGGAAGCCGCTGGCTGAGGCGGGGAAGTTCGCCGGTCTGGACAAGCTGGATCCGGCCAAGGGGTGTCTCGCTGTTGAACCGCCTGAGACGGCTGCGCGGTATAAGTTTGCCGATGATGCGCGGCCTGCAATCGTCGCGTTTCTGACGGCCATTAAGACCGCGCCGCTGGTGTCTGCCGCGCCGGCGCATGAGTTTTCGCGGACGGTGGAGAAGCTCAACTGCGCGGCGTGTCACGACACGGATCAGTCGAAGCCAGCAGCTGAAGATGCTGAGAAGTTGCCGCCGCTGGCTGCTGTGGGGGCGAAGCTGAAGAAGGAATGGATCAACCAGGTGCTGCATGACAAGAGGGCGCGGGTGCGGTTCTGGTTGAAGACGCGGATGCCGGAGTTTGGCGGGGCGATCGATCATGTGGCGGAGCAGGCGGTAGCGGCGGCGGGGGTGGATGAAGCCGCCGAGCCGAGCGTGACGCCGACGACTGCGATGACGCTGGAGGGGCAGAAGTTGGTGGGGGCGAACGATCCGAAGAAGAATCCTGTGGGCATGGGATGCGTCACGTGTCACAGTTTGCGGGAGTTCAAGCCAGCGGTGGCGACGGACGCGACGCGGGGGCCGGAGTTGACGCTGATGTCAACGCGGTTGCGCGGGGACTTTTTCCGGCGGTGGATGCACGAGCCGGCGCGGATTCAGGCGGGGACGGCGATGCCGAATTTCTTCACGGACAAGGCGCGCGACGAGGCGGACCGGACGATCGATACGCTTTGGGCGTATGCGTCGCTTGGGTTGTCGATGCCTGCGCCCGTGGGCGTGAAGGAGAAGAAGAATTACGTGCTGATCGTGACGGACACGCCGATCGTCAGCCGGTGCCAGGTGCCGGACCCGGCGGGCTTGATCGTCTATGGCATTTCGGTGGGGCTGCCGGGGCGAATCAACTATACGTTCGACGCCGAGCACGTGATGTTCCGCACGGCGTGGCGCGGCGGGTTTCTGGATATGGCGGGGGATTGGGATGGGCGCGGGGGGAATCCGGTGAAGGTTTTGGGGCAGCGGTTTTATTCGCAGGCGATTGCGCCGCTGCGGATTGGGGATGGGGAGGTGGATGGGCCGCGGGTTTTTAAGGGGTATGAGTTGAAGGAGCGGATTCCTACGTTTATCTACACGATTGGCGGGGTGGAGGTGCGCGAGCGGATTACGGCTTTGGAGAATGGGGTGGGCATTGTTCGAACGTTTGAGGTGGATGGCGGGGGGAAGGCTGTTTACTTCCAGGCGGCTGATGAACCGAACACGGTGATTTTGGTCTCCAACGGGGAACTTAAGGCGGCGGGGGTGCGGAAATCTTTTGGTTCTGCGGACAGGGTGCCGGGACAGGTGATCGAGTTCCCTGCCGCGGGCAAGTTGACGTTTGCGGTCACGATTCGTTCGAAATGAAAAGAGAAAGACTCTATGAACAGTTTTGATTGTCTTCTCCGACGCCGCAGGCACGGGCGAGACGCCCGTGATACGATTAGTCTTCTCTTCTTCCTTTGCGCTCTTTGCGCCTTTGCAGCTCGCTTATTCGCCGCGGACAAGCCGAAGGTTTATTCGAATCTTGATGGCGGTGCTAACGACGTCTACAAGTTTGAATCGCTTGCCGATCCGGAAGAATCCAAAGGCCTTGAAGTGGGCGGCATGGGGTGGACGGCGGATGGGAAGCTTGCGCTTTGCACGCGGCATGGCGAGGTCTGGATGCGATCTGAGAACGGGGAATACAAGCGGTTTGCTTCGGGGCTGCACGAATGCCTGGGGCTTTATCCGGGCGATTCGCGCGGGGAACTGTTCGTGATGCAGCGGACGGAGTTGACGAAGATCAGCGATGTTGACGGGGATGGGGAGGCGGACAAATTCGAAACCTTCAACAACTCCTGGGGCTACAACGGCAACTACCATTCGTTTGCGTTCGGGCTGGTGAAGGACAAGGAGGGGAACTTCTGCGGCACGCTTTGTCTGGCGCACAAGCCGGATAATTCGGGCGGGGTTTTCATGGGGACGCAGAAGGAGACGCCGTATCGGGGGTGCTCGTTCAAGATTACGCCTAAGGGGGAGTTCATTCCGTTTTCTTATGGATTGCGTGCGCCCAATGGAATTGCCATAAACGATGGGGGCGATCTGTTTGCGACGGATAACCAGGGGGAGTTTGTGTCGGTCGGGTCGCTGCATCACCTGACGGAAGGGGCATTTCATGGGCATCCGTCCAGTTTGATTTTCAAGCCGGGGTGGGATCGGCCGCTAAACACGGTCACGGACGCGGAGTGGGACAAGATGCGGAAGTGGCCGGCGGTTTTGCTGCCGTATCCGCAGATGGGGCATTCGCAGGGGTGTCCGATCTTCGACACGGCGGGGGAGAAATTCGGGCCGTTCGCGGGGCAGATGTTTCTGGGGGATGTGATCGATCCGCTGATCATGCGGATTACGCTGGAGAAGGTGCAGGGGGAGTATCAGGGCGCGTGTTATCCGTTCATGAGGCGGGATGAATTGAAGGGGTCGAACCGGCTGATCTTTCATCCGACGGATGGCAGCCTATACGTGGGCACGACGGATCGCGGGTGGTCGCGCGGCTCGACCGGGTTGCAACGGATTGCCTGGACCGGCAAGCCAGTGTTTGACATCAAGGAGATGGCGATCGCGAAAGGCGGCTTTACGGTGACGTTTACGCAGGCGGTCGATCCGGCGTCGGCGGCGGATTTGAAGTCGTGGAATTTGACGACCTGGCATTACAAATATGGGCGGCAGTATGGTTCGCCGGATTTGGATAAGCAGCCGGTGAAGATTACGAGCGTGCAGTTATCGCCGGATAATATGCAGGCGACGCTGAGCGTTGAGGAGCTTCACGATCGGCAGTGGATTTATTATCTGAGTGCTGATGGGATCAAAACGCCGGCGGGGCAGGCGCTGCGGAACAAGGAAGCGTATTACACGCTGAA
>JAQGHM010000331.1 GCA_028291615.1 Phycisphaerales bacterium
GGGCGGAGGGGCCCATCTTTAAAGGGGAGCTCCTGCGTCTGGGGTTGCGGGGCGGTATCGGTCTGAGATTCGACAGTGGATGTTTCTGTCATGGCAGTAGCGGCGAATGTTGGTGTTATCGGCGGACAATTGCCGGGACTGAAGATTTTGCGGTCTGTTCCGCGGGTCGTCCGGGGATGTTATCCGGGAAATGTGAAGACGTGAAGGCGTGAAACATGAAGAGGCGGGGGGCGGGTCAGGGGGCGGGGGTGGTTTGGGTGTCGGCGATGATGTTGCCGTCTTCCATGGTGATGATTCGGCGGGCGCGGTGGGCGAAGGCGGGGTCGTGGGTGACCATGATGAGGGTTTGGCCTGCGGAGGCGAGCTGCTGGAAGATGTCGGCGACTAGTTCGCTGTTTTTGCGGTCGAGGTTGCCGGTGGGTTCGTCGGCTAGAATGACGGCGGGCTCATTGGCTAGGGCGCGGGCGATGGCGACGCGTTGTTGTTCGCCGCCGGAGAGGCGGTTGGCGCGGCGTTTTAGTTTGTCGCCCAAGCCGAAGCGCTTGAGGAGCGTGGCGGCTCGGTCCATGATCTGGGATTTGGAGAGTTTGGCTAGCTTGAGCATGGGGAGTGCAACGTTTTCCTGGGCGGTAAATTCCTTGAGGAGGTAGTGGAATTGGAAGACGAAGCCGGCCTTGGCGTTGCGGACGAGGGCGAGCTGGGTGTCGTTGAGGGTTGCGGTGTCCTGCCCTTCGATGAGGATGCGGCTGGGGGGGGTGAAGGGTTGGCCGGCGGCGGTTTGGCGGGAGGGGCGGTCTAGGCCGCCCAGGAGGTAGAGGAGGGTGGATTTTCCGGAGCCGCTGGCGCCGACGATGGAGACGTATTCGCCGGGGTGGACGCTGAGGTTGACGCCTTTGAGGATGTCGGTGGAGGTGTCGCCTGAGCCTAGGATGCGGTGGACGTTTTGGGCTTCTAATAGGGTTGCGGTTTTCGGTGCAGCCGCGGGCGCGGAGGATTCCGAGGGCGCGGGCACGGGCGGGACGCCCGTGATACGGGTGTGGAGCTCAGTGGGCGCCACGGATCACCTCCACGGGGTCGTACTTGGCGGCGCGGCGGGCGGGGTAGACGGCGGCGAACATGGTGATGAGGATGGCGGCGATGAAGGCCTGGATGTACATGTCGATGTTCTCGGCCATGAGGAGGCCTTCGGATTTGACCAGGCCTTCAACTTTGATGGGGAGGCGGCGGAGGCCTTCGACGACCAGCTTGCCGAGGCCTACGCCCAGCGTGGCGCCGATCAGCCCGATGACCATGCCCTGGAAGAGGTAGATGAGGGTGATGTCGGCGCGGGAGAGGCCGAAGGATTTGAGGATGGCGATCTCGTTGACGCGTTCGAGGACGGCCATGATGAGAATGTTGAGGACGCCGAAGGCGGCGACGATCAGGAGTGCGCCGGTGATCACGTAAGTAATGACGGTTTGCACTTTGAAAATCTTGAGGAAGTTGGCGCTGGCTTCCTGCCAGGATTCGGTTTTGTAGCCGCTTAGGGATTCGATCTGCTTGGCGTAGGGTTCGGCGAGTTGGTAATCGACGGTGCGGATGATGATGCGGTTGACGATGTTTTTTTTGTCGAGGAGGGTTTGAGCGCTGTTCACCAGCATGTAGGCGCGGGAATAGTCGACGGGGGTTATGCCGGTTTCGAAGATGCCGACGATTCGGGCGCTGGTGCGGCCGCCGGTGTTGGAGGTGAGGACGATGGTGTCGTCGAGCTTGGCGCCGAGGACCTTTTGCAGGCCCGAGCCGATGACGAGGCCGTCGGCGCTGGTGCGGAGGCGTTTGAAGTCGCCTTCTTTAATGTCGTTGCCGATGGTGGTGACGCGTTGTTGTTGTTCGGGCTCGATGCCGACGATGGCCATGTTGACGTTCTTGGTGCCGTAGGAGGCGATGGCTTCGCCGGTGACTTCGGGTGCGGCGGCGACGATGCCGGGGAGGCGGCGGAGCTGTGCGATCAGGCCGGTGGGGTTTTTGATTTGCTTGACGGTCTCGCGCGGCTTGGTGCGCTCGATGGAGAGGAGGGCGTCGGGGTGGGTGGTGAAGCGCTCGAGGATCTGGGTGTCCTTTTCGCGCGGCTCGTCGTGGACGGTGATGTGGCCTGAGGATTCGACGGTTTCGGTGATGAACTTGTGGGTGAAGCCGTTCATCATGGCGAGCATGGCGATGAACATGGTGACGGAGATGGTGACGCCGGCAATGCAGACGAGCGACTGGCGCTTGTGGGAGAAGAAGTAGCGGGTGGAGATGAACCAGCGCATGGGAATCTAAGGATGAATGAGGAAGGATGAAGGATGAATCAAAGGCAAGGGCGTCGCGATCAGAAGCCTCCTTTGAAGATTTCGGCGTCGGGGGGTTTGTTCAGGTCGGCGGCTTGTCTTGGGTCTACGAATTGGGTGCGGACGGATTGGCCGGGTTGGAGGGTGCCGATGGGGCTTAGGAGGACCAGGGCGTCGGGTTCTACGCCGGCCAGGACTTCTACTCGGGTGACGTTTTTCACGCCGGGTTGGGCGGCGACGCGTTCGAGTTTGCCGTTGCGGACGAGGAAGAAGGAGTCGCCCTGGAGGGCTTGTCTTGGGAGGATGTTGGCTTCCTTCTTGGCCTGTTCGATGAAGGCGAGTTCGCCGGTCATGCCGGGGGAGAATTGGTCGTAGAGGTTGGGGGCGGTTGTGGGTTGGGTGGTGGGGCGGTCGATCTCGACGTCTACCTCGAAGGTGCGGCGTTGGGGGTCGGCCTTGTGGTAGATGGTTTTTACGTGGCCGGTGAATTTGTCCTTGTCGTTGGGGAAGGAGTAGAGGGTCATCTGTACGAGTTGGCCGATGCGGAGTTTGTTTTTGTCTTCCTCATCGACGGCGGCGCGCATGACGAGTTTTTCCGGGCGGACGTCGGCGAGGGTCAGGACTGTATCGTTGATCACCTGGCGCGTGCGGTTGGGGGAGGGCCAGTCGAGGATGATGCCATCGATGGGTGAGCGGATCTCCTGTTGCTGGCTGTTCCATTTGGCCATGTCGCTCGCGGCTTGTGCGACCTCGAGATCTTTTCTGACTTCGAGGACTTTGGCGGCGCGCTGGGCGCGGGCGGCTTCGAGTTCGGCCCAGGTGGTCTTCACGCGGTCCTGGGCGCGCTCGATTTCAACCGGGCGGGCGTTGTCGGTTTCGGCGAGGGTGAGCAGGCGCTGCATTTCGCGCTTGGCCAGGGCGAGGATCTCGGTGTAGGCCTCGATGCGCTTGTCGTACTCGGCGAGGACGGGGGAATCCTTGTCGTCGGCGCGGGCGCGTTTTTCTTTGAGCTCGGCTTCGGTCTGCTTGAGCTTCTGGTCGAGGTCATCGGAGATGACGCGGGCGAGGAGTTGGTCCTTTTTGACGGCCAGGCCCTTATCAATGCCGGGTTCTAGAAAGAGGATGCCGGCGACGTTGGCGTGGACAGAGTATTCGCGCTCCGGCTGGACGGTGCCGGTTGCGTAGAACGCCTGCACGACTGGGCCGCTGGTTAAATGGGTGACTTGCACCTGGGGCAGGGTGAATGCGCGGACGGCGGCGAAAGATGCGCCGGCAAGGAGGATGGCGACCGCGAGCCAGAGGAGCAGAGCGAGGCGGATGCGCGCGGTTCGTTTCATGGTGGGTCGATTATAGACGCGGACATTGTGATAATCTTCACAAACTTTCAGGGAATTTTTATGCCGGGCTTTGTGTGTCGCAGAGTAGCACGGCGGCGACTGTCCCAATCCCTTGCGGCGGCTTCACTTGGGTTTTGAGCTTGACACCCTTTGCTGACACTTCTACGTTTAGATCGCCCCCCGTTCGTTTCCCAGGAGCGTCGTCGATGTCGATCCAGATGGAGCTGCACAAGATCATCATCAGTGAGAATCAGGAGCAGCAAATCATCGTTCTCAAAGAGGTGGATGGGGATCGCAAGTTTCCCATCGTGATCGGCAGCCCCGAGGCGTACGCGATTGACCGGCGGCTAAAGGGGATTCCCACGCCGCGGCCGTTGACGCATGACCTGCTTGCGAACGTAATTGAAACGATGGGGGGTTCGATCGACCACATCGAGATCAATGACCTGCAGGCGCATACGTTCTTCGCGCGCATCCACATTCGGTTGAACAATCGGACGCTGGAGATCGATAGCCGGCCGAGCGACGCGATCGCCCTTGGTATCGCGACGATGGTTCCGATCCATGTCGCCGATCATGTGCTTGAAGAAGTCAGCCGCTGAAATAGCGCGCAGATAATCCATCTCAGTCTCATATTGCCTTATTGTTCAGCACCTACCCCGCCACCGATCCATGTGTCGGGCAAGCCCCTCCCCCAATTTTGATCCGAAAACGCCGATTCCTTCGGCTGGCTGACTTTGATTCTACTTGGCACAGCCGTTGTTCAAGCAGAGCCATCAAGTCGCGCTAGTGGTTGTGACCCAGGCGTGTGGATGAGGCGTTGGGATATGTTCCGATCCACACACCCCGGCTGGCGAGCGTCGCTCCGGGTTGAACCACTCAGACATTAAAGGAGACCGCCATGCAGATGATCGAAGCCGTGATTAAGCCTCACAAGCTGGACGCCGTGAAGACGGCACTGGCCAAGTTGGGCATCCTGGGTGTGACGGCCGTGGAGTGTAAAGGCTTCGGTCGGCAGATGGGCCACACGGAGCGTTACCGCGGGGCCAAGATGGACGTGGGTTTCGTGCCCAAGGTGCTGCTGAAGATCTGCGTGAAGAACGAGGAGGCGTCCAAAGCGGTGACGGAGATCGTCGAGGCGGCGCGGACGGGCGAGGTGGGGGACGGGAAGATTTTCGTCTATCCGATCTCCGAGGTGGTGCGAATTCGAACGGGTGAGAAGAACGAACAGGCGCTGTAGGGGCTTCAAGTTGCAAAGTAATCGATACCGCGATTCACGGGAACATCGCGGGTTGTCTGAAACATTTTGTCTATGCTCGGCGTGAAGACGCTGGCGAGAGAGGAACTGACCATGTTACGCAAGATATTTGCGTCCAAAAGGACGCTTCTGGGTTGTTTGCTGGTGTGTTGGGGTCTCCTGGGCACGTTGCCGGCGATGGCCGATCCGGTGTCGCCGGTGGCTATCGACAGCAATACTGACAAGGTCAATTCCGGCGACACCGCGTGGATGCTGACCAGCGCCGCGCTGGTGTTGATGATGACCGGCCCGGGGCTGGCGTTGTTCTACAGCGGGCTGGTTCGTCGAAAGAACGTGCTCGCCACGATGATGCAGAGCTTCGTGCTGATGGCGGTGGTCAGCATCGTATGGGCGTTGGTGGGATTCAGCCTCGCGTTCGACGTGGGCAACCCGTTCATCGGCGGATTGCGGTTCGCGTTCATGAAGAACGTGTGGATGTTCCCGTCATCGGACTACGCGGCAACGATCCCATTCAGCACGTTCATGGTTTACCAGTGCATGTTCGCGGTGATCACGCCTGCGCTGATCTGTGGCGCGTACGCGGAGCGGATGAAGTTCAGCTCTATGTTGATCTTTTCGGTTCTGTGGCTGCTGTGCGTTTACTGCCCGCTTGCCCACATGGTGTGGGGCAAGGGCGGCCTGTTCAACTGGGCGCTGCCGCCCGAGGCGCACGGGATTGGCGCGCTGGACTTCGCGGGCGGGACAGTGGTGCACATTTCGTCGGGTGTCTCGGCGTTGATCTGCGCCCTGGTGATGGGAAAGCGCCGTGGATATGGCAAGGTGCCGATGGCGCCGCATAGCGTGGTGATCAGCGTGATCGGGGCCGCGCTGCTTTGGGTCGGTTGGTTCGGATTCAATGCCGGCAGCGCCCTGAGCGCCGGTGGTGGCGCGAGCAGCGCGTTCGTGGCGACGCATTTCGCCGCTGCCGCCGCCGCGCTGGGCTGGATGTTCATCGAGTGGATCAAGACGGGCAAACCGACGGTGCTGGGCGCGATCTCGGGCGCCGTTGCGGGCCTGGTGGTTATTACACCGGCCAGCGGCTTCGTCGGGCCGATGTCGGCGCTGATCATGGGCGCGATCGGCGGCGCGGTCTGCTTCTTCGCGGCGACGACGCTCAAGCATGCCCTGGGGTATGACGATTCGCTGGACGCGTTCGGCGTCCACGGGGTCGGTGGAACGCTTGGCGCGCTGTTGACTGGCGTATTTGCCCAGGCGTTCTTTAATCCGCTGATTAAGACTGACACGATGAATATGCAGGGCCTGGCGTTCGGCGGCCCTCAGCTCAAGAATCAGATTATCGCCACCCTTATCACGTGGGCCATCGCTGCGGTCGGAGCCTTCATCCTGCTGAAGATCACGGACGTGGTTTGCGGCCTGCGCGTGACTGAATCCGATGAGTTTGACGGCCTGGATCTCACCCAGCATGGCGAGAGCGGGTACAACATGGAGTCGGAATTTGGTGGCGCGGTGGTGGACGGCGGATCGAGCGGCCTGGCTGCCTCGATGTCGCGGACTGCCGACGCGAAGGTTTCGCACGCTTAAGAGAAGTATGGACCGGCCGGCGCCCACCCCAGACGACTGGGGTGGGCACGGACCGGAACGGCTTGACGGCGACGTGCTCATCTGCTGCTGCTGGCGAACCACCGCGCGGCTGAGAACGCGAATGCCCCTGGGTCGTCATCGTAAATCGCCCCCCGTTCCCCAGACGCCGCTCGATGGCGCCGGGACCAACGGGGGGCGTTCGCATTCATCCGCGCCAGTGGACTGGTCGGCGTTCCTACGGAGGGTCGAGCGGAAGCGGCGCTTGCTTGGCCGGTCGCCGGGCGGGGAACACGTGGTGCCGGCGGAGGATTACTACGTGCGGGCCACGTACGCGAGCTTTCGCCTGGATGGATTGGAGGTGGAGGAAGCGGAGGTCCGTGAGGCGCTCGAGTGCGGGGCGGAGCGGCCGATATTGCGCTCGCGGCAGGATCAGCGGCTGCGCGGACACGCGGCCATCCTTCACCACATCGAGACGGACTTGCGGAAAGGACTGTCGCTGACCACCGACGGCGTTGTGCGGTGGTACACCGGCATCAGCGCCGGACTTTCCACGACGGGACTGAACCAAGCGACGACGGCGCGCCTGGACGAGGTGGTGCGGCGGATCAACTCGCCGCAGATGCGCATTCAGCCGGCGCTGCGCGATATCGCTGCGACGCATGCGAAGCTGCTGGCTGATCCACTGGTGCCGGCGTTCAACGGGATACTTGCGCGGTTACTTCTTCGGTATCACCTGGGACGCTGCAAATTGCCGGCGGTGGTGTTTGACGCGGAGGCGGACCGGCGGCTGACGAGCGGCGAGGGGATGGTGCGGCGGTTGGTTGAATTGCTGGAGCGGAGCTATGACCAGTTGTTGGGGCGGAAGAGGTGAAGATTGATGCGCGGGGTCCCCCGAGCTTCTCGCGTGAGCGCACGGGCGGGGGAAGGTGCTGGCTCGCTAAGCCGCAAGCGGCAGACGCGGGTCACCTGCGCGGGTGTCAATCTTCGGACTGTGTGGTGGCGATGGGACCGACTCCGAGCAGGCGCTGGGTGATGACGCCGCCGGCGATCAGGAGCTCGTCGATGGCCTGGTCGACGTGATGCTGGGTGACGACCAGCGCTTGGCCATGTCCATTGGTCTGGCCGTCGGCTTCGGCGGCGAGGATGGCGGCTTTGCGGAACATCTCGCGGATGAAGGCGGCGCTGACGCCTTGCGTGCGCTGGATCAGGGCGTGGGCGTCATCCAGCGTCAGGCTGAGTCCTTTGGCGTAAAGATCGAACAATCGTTGCCGGCAGGCGGCGTCGGGCAGCGGGATCTCGATTGCCTGATCGACGCGGCCGGGGCGCGAAGCCAGCGCGGGCTCGAGCATGTCGGGGCGGTTGGTGGTCAGGATGAAGAGGACGTCGGCGTCCTCGGCCAGGCCGTCCATCTGGTTGAGCAGCTCGAACAACAGGGCGTTGGCGCCGACGGATTGGTGCTCGCGGAGCGTGCCGATGAGATCGACGTCTTCGAGGATGAGGGTGACGGGCGCCAGGGCGCGGGCCATGACGCCGGAGACTTCGATCGACGACAGGCCGCCGCCGGTCAGGATGATCACGGTGCGGCCAGGCATCTGGGCGGCAAGGTACATGGCGCTGAGGGTCTTGCCGGTTCCCGGCGGGCCGTGGAGAAGGATGCCGCGCTTGAGGTGACGGCCGGCGTCGCGCAGGCGCTTGGCGTGTGTGACGAAGCCGCGCGTGTGGCGGTCGAGTCGGCGGAGCACGGCCTCGGGCAGCACGATCTGCTCGGCGCGGATCTCCGGCAGGCGATGGTAGCGCACCGCCAGCTCGCGATTGCACCCCATCTCCAGCGATATCACCTGACCGACGAACGCCGGCGAGCGCTCGGTCGCGACGGTCAGGTCGCGCAGGACGTCCTGCGCGTGTGCGCGGTCCGGGGCCATCACTTCGACCAGGAGCTGCGGCGGATAGGAGTGTGGCTGCTGCGTCACCAGGATTGCGAGCGGGCCAGCGTCGGTGCGGAAGCGATAAATGCCGCGCTTAACGCAGGCGAGCGACTTGCCGTCCGCGAGCTCGGCATCGTGATACTCGACCGGGCCGGGCGGGAACTCCTTTCCGATGCCCCGGTGCGCGAGTTTGGAGAGCGAGACGCTGTCATATTCGTGGCTGACGACCAGGCCGTCGAGCTTGAATTTCGGATCGACCGCCACGACGACCTGTTCGATCGCGAGCTGCAGATTAGCGCGGTGATAAATGGGAAAGTTCCGCTCGACGACCGCGAGCGTCGCCGGGTCAACGCCGAGGTGCTTGCGGAGCCGATCGTGCAGGGAGGTTTGTTTTTTGCGTTTGCTCAATCGCACTCTTTCGTGGCCGTTCCCGATGCTAGCCGCGCCGTGCCGATGCGGCAACGCCGGCTAGCGCGGTTTAGGGATGACGGCTCTGTGCTTGGGAGGACGGCGTTTCCCAGGCCGACCTGACACATCAGGTGTAATTAATTATCACCGATTTTACCTGCGTGAAGAGGTCGAGGCCGTAGGGGCCTTTTTCTCGTCCCCAGCCGCTTTGTTTGACGCCGCCCCAGGGGGAGGCGTTGTCGAAGGCGTTGTAGCAGTTGACCCAGACGGTGCCGGCGTCGAGGGCGGCGGCGGCCTGGTGGGCCTTTTGCAGGTCGCGGGTCCAGACACCGGCGGCCAGGCCGAATGGACTATCGTTGCCGCGGCGGATGGCGTCGGGAAGATCGGTGAATGGCAAGGCGCAGACGACGGGGCCGAAGATTTCTTCGCGGGCGATGCGCATGTCGTTGGTGACGGAGGAGAAGACCGTCGGTTCGACGAAGAAGCCGTCGGCGAGCGCGCCGCCTGGGGCGCGGCCGCCGGCGAGCGCGACGGCGCGTTC
>JAQGHM010000381.1 GCA_028291615.1 Phycisphaerales bacterium
ACATCACCGACATGTCCTGGGGCCGCATCAATCACCCCTCCGAAATCCTCAAGATCGACCAGGAGATCGAGGTCAAGGTCCTCCAGATCGACAAGGACAAGGAAAAGATCGCCCTGGGCCTCAAGCAGAAGGATGCCTCCCCCTGGGAGAACATCGAGACCAAGTACGCCGTCGGCACCTCCCACGAGGCCACCGTCGTCAACATCATGTCCTACGGCGCGTTCTGCAAGCTCGAAGAAGGCGTCGAAGGCCTGGTCCACATCTCCGAGATGTCCTGGACCAAGCGCATCAATCACCCCTCCGAGATCGTGTCGGCTGACCAGAAGGTCAACGTCAAGGTCCTGGAGATCAACAAGGACAAGCAGGAAATCAGCCTCGGCATGAAACAGGTCGAGGAGAATCCCTGGGAGCGCGTCGCCGACAAGTACCCCCCCGGCAGCGTGGTCTCGGGCAAGGTCCGCAACATCGCCAACTACGGCGCCTTCGTCGAGATCGAAGAAGGCATCGACGGCCTGTTGCACGTCAGCGACCTTAGCTGGACCAAGAAGATCGGTCACCCCTCGGAGATCCTCAAGAAGGGCGAAGACGTCCAAGCCGTCGTCCTCTCCGTCGATCAGGAGAAGCAGCGGATCGCCCTGGGTCTCAAGCAGATGCAGGAAGATCCGTGGCAGACCGTCATCCCGGCCAACTACCGCCCGGGCATGGTCGTCAAAGGCCACGTCACCAAGATCGCCAACTTCGGCGTCTTCGTGGAGCTTGAGTCCGGCCTGGAAGGCCTCCTGCACATCAGCGAGATCGCCGACCAGAAGGTCGAGAAGCCCGAGGACATCGTCAAGGTCGGCCAGGAAGTGGACGTCAAGATCCTCCGCGTCGACAGCGACGAGCGGAAGATCGGCCTCTCCCTCAAGCGCGCCATGTGGGCGCAAGAGGAAGAGAAACGCGAAGAGGTCCGCTCCGAGCGCTCCAAGACCAAAGGCCTCAAAGGCGGCCTCGAAGGTGGCGAAAACACTACCGGCCTGGGCGACCTCAAGCTCGGCCAATAACGCGAAGGCAGTCTGGGGGAAGCATGTTCGCGACAGTTATCGATGTTCAAACCACCGCCCCCGCAAGGGGGCGGTTTTCTTTGCATCCCATAATATCCCTTTGGCCCGCGCCATCCGCCGTCCGCCATCTTCCCGCCCCACCTTCTTCAGCCCACTGCCCGCCCCACCGATATCCCCAATGGTGCCCTAACCACCAGGACGGGAAAAGTATGCCATCGATTGCCGTGCAAAATGGGTTGCAGATCTACCTGCGACAGATCAACGAGTCGCCACTCCTCACCGCCGACCAGGAAAAGCAACTGGCTCGGCGCATCATCCATGACAATGACCCTGCCGCCCGCGAGCACATGGTCCGTTCCAATCTGCGCCTGGTGGTCAACATCGCCAAGCACTACATCAACCGCGGCCTGCAGCTCCCCGACCTGATCGAGGAAGGCAACATCGGCCTGCTCAAAGCCGTCGAAGGCTTCGACCCCGAAAATGGCTGCCGCTTTTCCACCTACGCGAGTTGGTGGATCAAGCAGTCGATCAAGCGCGCCCTGATCAACAGCGTGCAGCCGATCCACATCCCGGCCTACATGGTCGAGATGATGTCCAAGCTCCGCCAGGCCAACCGCGAGCTCGAAGACACGCTCGGCCGCCTGCCGACGGTCGACGAACTCGCGCTGCACATGAAGATCACCCCGAAGAAACTCAAGATCATCCGCAAGGCCGTCAAAGCCTACGGCGCCCCCACCCAATCCGGCGGCGGCGAAGAAGGCTCGGAGATGACGATCGAAGAGATCGTCTCCGACGGCAACACCCCCCTCCCCGAACAAAACGTCATCGACACCGAAGAGCTTGGCCAACTGGTCGACCTCCTGGACAACATCGACGAGCGCGAGGCCAAGATCCTCAAGCTCCGCTACGGCCTCGATGGCGAAGATCCCATGACCCTAAAGGAAATCGGCGCCCGCATCGGCCTGACCAGAGAGCGCGTGAGGCAGATCGAACACGAGACCTTGCGCAAGCTCCGCGATGCGATGATGACCGAGGCGTGAGCAGGCTGGCGACCGATAGCCGGCGGCGATAAACTCCCCGGCATGATCGACACCCTCAAACCCCTGATCCGCGAGATCCCCGACTTCCCCAAGAAGGGCATCCTCTTCCGCGACATCACGCCCCTGCTGGCCAATCCATCGGGCATCGCGCTGGCGGTGGAGTTGCTGGCCAACCCGTTCCGCGGGAAGAACATCGACCTGGTCGTCGGCGCGGAGAGCCGCGGGTTTATCTTCGGGACGGCCGTCGCGTGCTGTCTCTCCGCGGGCTTCGTGCTGGTGCGCAAGCCGGGGAAGCTGCCGCACAAGAAGGTCTCGATGACCTACGACCTGGAGTACGGGACCGATACGCTGGAGATGCACGAGGATTCGATCCTCAAGGACCAGCGAGTGCTCATCGTCGATGACCTGCTCGCCACCGGCGGCACCATGAAGGCGTGCAGCGACCTGGTCGAACGCGTGGGGGGCAAGGTGGTCGGCCTCGCGGTGCTGATCGAATTAGCGGGGCTCAAGGGGCGGGAAAAGCTCAACGGTCAAGCGGTCCACTCCGTCCTCAAGTACGAGTAAACGTCATGATGCAATGCGTAGCATTGATGCTGCTGTTGATCGTGGCCGCGGTGGGGTGCCAGAGCGCGGTTGCGCCCGTAACGGCGGCGGTGCTCCCGGCGACGACGCAAGCCGCGGATGACTCGCTTAAGGTGATGACCTTCAACCTGCGCTACGCCAGCGTCAAGCCGCCCAACGCGTGGTGGCAGCGGCGCGAGGCGATGAAGGAGTGCATCCAGAGCGTCAACCCGGACCTCTTCGGCACGCAGGAGGGTCTCTACGGCCAACTCAAGGACATGGAGAGCGACCTTCGCGATTACGCATGGATCGGCCTGGGGCGCGATGGTGGATCGAAGGGGGAATTCATGGCAATCTTCTACCGCAAGGCCCGCTTCGAGCCGCTGGAGTACGATCACTTCTGGTTGTCCGATACGCCTAACGTCGTAGCATCAACGAGTTGGGGTAATACCAACCGGCGGATGGTGACGTGGGTGAAGTTCCTGGATCATCAGACCAACAAGCAGTTCTACTTCTGGAACACGCACCTCGATCACGCGATCCAGGCGGCGCGCGAGAAGGGCGCTGCCCTGATCCGCAGGCGCGTCGAGGCGCTGGGGACGGCGACGCCGATCATCCTGGTCGGCGACTTCAACGCGGCGGCCAAGGCGAACAAGGCGTATGACATCCTCACCGAAGGCGGGTTCTTCACCGATGCGTGGACGGCCGAAGAGGCCGGCACGTTCCACAACTTCAGCGGCAACGCGACTAAGCTCGGGCGGATCGACTGGATCTTCACCCGCGGCGAGGTAAAGGCGGAACAGCCGGACGTAATCCGGTTCAACAAGGTGGGGCAATATCCGAGCGACCACCACGCGGTGGCGGCGCGGGTGCGGATGTAGGCGTGCAGGCTGACCCTGTACCTTCCCGCGTGAGGGGTCGATGGTGCGCGAATTGGGTCCCGCGCGCGCACCGGGGTGCGGGAGAATCATCGGGGGATTTCAGATTTTTTTTCGCTGGTACTGAGCCGATTTTGCGGTTTTGCGCCGCGGTGCTGCGCGCGCGAGGTCCCCGGCGCGCACCAGTCAGGCGGGATTATAGAAGGCGCGTCGGTGTGCGTCCGCAAAAGAGCGAGAGGAGGTGACGCGGGGCGGCGTGCTGGTAAGCGATCGGGTTGATAACCAAAGGCAACTGTTCAAGGGAGGTTGGCCATGTTCGAGGTCATTCCGGAGATCGTGGAGTCGGCGGGCGGGCACAAGCGGATCAAGGTGATGATCCGGGATGGGGATCGGGTGATTGATGTGGACCTGATCGATCCGTTCCAGGCGGCGCAGCGACGCAAGACGGCGCAGCGATTGGCCGAGCGAGCGGGCGAGCCGCAGGCGGTGGACCGCATCGAGCAGGTGCTGCTGCAGTGCGTCGATCAGATGACGTTGCAGGAGGAGGGAGGGGGCGACGGCGGAGGCGCGGCCGAGACCGAGCCGATGAGCATCGTCCGCCCGGAGCTGATCATCGCCGGCGGCGTGGTGGGAGTCAGCGTGCCGGAGGTGATGATCCGCGAGGGTGAGGCGATCGGGCGCTGGCGGCTTTACCTGCGATTGCCTCGGCAAAGCTCGGGTGGCGGCGCGGAGGCACTTGCACATCAGGCGGCAAAAGACGGCGGCGCAGGCGACGCCGCCATGCCCGCTGCGCCCGGCGCGGACCGCCGCGTCAGTCAGTTGCTCGCGCCGCGCATCGAGACGGCGGGGGATGCGGCGTTGCCGGTTCTCTGGGTGCACCCGGTGCCGTCGGCCCCGTCGCCGTCTACCCCATCGGGCTGGACGCCCGCCGGGCGCAAGGCGTGGCTGGAGGGCGCGGCCGATCCTGATCCCGTCACCCTGTTCGACGAGGTGATCGCGGCGCTGGTGGAGTATCTGGACGTCGAAGAACAGGGCAAGGTCGAAGGCGCTCCCCATCCCCTCATCGCCACGCTCGCGCTCTGGGTGATGTTGACGTACGTCTACGTCGCGTGGGATGCGGTGCCGTACCTCTTCGTCACCGGCCCGGCGGGAAGCGGCAAGACGCGCGTGTTCGAGCTCTTGTCGCGCCTCTGTTTTCGGCCGCTGTTGTCGAGCAATCTGTCCGCGCCGGCGCTGTTCCGCACGCTGCACGATCGCGGCGGCACGCTATTGCTCGACGAGGCCGAGCGTCTCAGCGAAGGGGGCGATGATGTTGCCGAACTGCGGAGCATCCTGCTCGCGGGATACAAGCGTGGCGGGCGCGCCAGCCGTCTGGAACTCAGCGGTGACAACTACCAGATGCGCGAGTTCCAGGTGTTTGGCCCCAAGGCGATCGCGTGCATCAACGCGCTGCCGCCGGCGCTGGCGAGCCGGTGCGTGCCGGTGCCGATGTTCCGCTCGCCGGCGGGCTCGGACAAACCGCGCCGGCGGCTGGACACCGATCCGGCGCGCTGGCCGCGCCTGCGGGACGGCCTGCACGCGGCGCTGCTCGGGCCGATGGGCAAGGCGGCGAGCGAGCTGGCCAGCGAGCCGGGCTTCTGTCCGCTGGGCGGGCGGCAGTACGAGCTATGGCAACCGCTGCTGGCGCTGGCGGCGTGGATCGATTGCGAGCGCAGCAAACGCAGGCAACAAGGTGCCGGCGATTCCGGACCGGCCGTCCCGCCCCTGCACCCGCGCCTGCTCGACTACGCGCGGGGGATTTGTGACGGCGGGAGCGAGAGTCTGTTGCCCGAGGAGGATTTCCTGTTGCTGTGGACGTTGACGGATCGGGCCGTCCGTGACGAGCAGCCGACCTGCAAGGTGCTCCTTGAGGTGGCGCGACGGGCTGACCCGGACGCGGTGCGCGGTATCTCGGCGCGGCGCGTGGCAGAGATCCTGAAACGGTACGGGCTCTCGACCGTTCGCTACGGGGGCAGGCGCATCTATCGCGAGTGCGTCGGTCAGCTCAAGCACGTCGAATCGCGATATGGCATAGACCTGAACACGGCTGGCAAGGAGAACGTCCATCTCCTGCAGGTCCGCCGACCGTAACCCGGTGCTCGGTGGTCGATTGTGCCCATTGTGCCTGTTGTCCGGGGTGGGATGTGGGGGCTTGGCGCACGCCAGGCCCCCACGATCCTCAAACCCCTTTTTCTTTTCTTAATATAAGGCCAGAAAGAGATACGCGTGCCGGGCGCGCGAGGGGCGCGAGGCGCGGAGGTGCTGCGGAGACCGCCACCACCCCCTGCGGACATCGACCCAATGGGCACAACCGGCACATGACGGGATGTCGCGGTGGCAGGATCAAATCCGGAACAACGACGGCGCGGTAGAATCAATTCCGTGAAACGCCCCGTCAAATCGAAATCCAGCCCTATCGCGTGGGGCGGGTCGGGGGTCAACTTCGCCGCGCTGCCGGTGGTGATACGACGGCAGTTAAAGAACGATTGGGCGAGGGAGTTCCAGAAATCGCGGCGGTTCAAGTCGGTCATCGGCGCGATGCTCTCGCTGGCGGGCGGCGGGATGGTGCTGCTGATATTGATCTACCAGTTCCCCAATCCCGGCCCCGTGGCAATCGTGGCATCCACGATGCTGGTTGCTGCTTATATCGTCAATTACGTCGGCATCGGCCTTCCGTACGGTCGGTTCTGCCTGACGCGCCTCGCAAAGCTCGGATGCTGCGCGAAGTGTGGGTATGACTTGCGGGCGACGCCCGAGCGGTGTCCGGAGTGCGGGGCGATCGTGGCGGAGGTGAAGGCGTGAGGGATCGCTATCGCATCCTCATCAACACGGCGACCGTACTGTCGCTGATGTTGTTTGTCGCCGGCATCGTGCTTTGGGTGCGCAGCTTCTGGTGGTTCGAGGGCGCGGGAATCTCGCGGCGCGAGACGGCTCCTCCGGCGGATGCATTTCGGACTGCGATGTCGTGGCGCGGGCGAATCTACGCGGTGCGGTCGCGCTGGTACGATCACCCCGGGCAAATCGCGACGACGCCGCCAGGGTGGGGGTTCGATTCTGTGCGATTGACGGCTCGCCCCAAGTGGCATCCGCTCATCGAGCCGTCGCTCCGACGCGATTATGCAGGGTTTTCGACGGGCAGCGGTCGGTTGATCGCCATTGATTTTCGCGGCGACCGACTGATTGCCGAGGACGCCTGGTTCAGCGTGCCATGGGCGTATCCTTGTGCGATCGCGGCCATGCTTCCCGGGATCCGGTGGGCGACCTGGTATCGCCGCCGACGTCGAGTCCGCGTCGCGGGTTCTTGCCGGCGTTGTGGGTACGACCTCCGCGCCACGCCGGCGCGGTGTCCGGAGTGCGGGACGGCGGCGATCGCATCGAAGGCCTGATGCAACTCTTTCGTTGACGCGTGCCCCCATCCACACGGGACAAAGAGGGCGCGGCCTCTGCGATCGGGGGCGCTCGCCGGGGGTGGACATTGTTTTCATTTGCTGAAGCGGCCGAGCATTTCGCGCTGGACGCGATTGTTCTCCTGGGACTTCCGCTCGGTGACCGTTCCGCTGTGGTTGTAGATCGACAGCAGCAGGGCCAGCAGGATCGCCGCGCCAAAGCCGCCGAAGAGCATCACCTTGGAGCGCCGGTCGTCCTCGTACAGGGGCTTGTCCGCGCCCAGCGCCCGCAGCGTGAGGTGGGCGAGGATGCCGGCGACGAAGATGGTGAGCACCGCGACCAGGACGCCGAAGTCGCGGAAGGTTTGCGGGTCATCGCTGAGCAGGTTGATCAGGCCGAAACTTGCACCGAAGAGGATCGCGAAGTAGACGAATGCGACGAACTTGAAGGTGTGCTTTGACTCCAGGATGAAGAGCAGCCATGGCGGGCGCGGCGGGGGTGGGGTGGGCATCCGGTGGAAGTTATCGCAGCGCGGGCGACGCGACAACGTTCTATTTCAATCGTCAGGGCGATCCCTGTTAGGGTGGGCGCTGGCGCGGATGAATGAATGGACGGATGGCAGGCACCGCCCACCCTACAGGAAACCGATCGGTTCGAACTTTGCCCCCAGCACCTTGGCACTGTCGGCGTTGAGCCACTTGTCCAGCAGCGTGGCGTAGACCCTGCGGAAATCGGTGGTGTACTTCAGGTCGCCGTCGTCGAGGTCCGTCAGGGAGGGCATCTTGCCGTGGACGCCGCCTTTGACTTTGCCGCCTATCACGAACATCGGGGCGGCGGCGCCGTGGTCGGTGCCTTGGCTGCTGTTCTCGGCGACGCGGCGGCCGAACTCGCTGAAGCACATCAGCGTCACCTTGTCGATCAGGCCTTTCTGCGTGAGATCCTGATGGAACGCGAAGAGGGCCTGGCTTAACTGGGCGAAGAGCGTGTCATGCATCTGCTGCTGGTTGGCGTGCGTGTCGAAGCCGGCGAACTGCAAATAGAAGAGGCGCGTGCCGGAGTTGGCGGCGATCAGGTTGGTGATGAGCTGGAGCTGGCGGCCGAGGCCTTCGTAGCCGTAGTAGACGCCGCTCGAATTCTGGTTGGCGAGGTTATGCACCTTATCGGTGGCGATGATGGCATTGGTGGCCTGCCGGGCGAGGAACTTGAGCGCGGGGGATTGGTCGTCCGAGGCCTTGTTCAGATCCAGCACCAGCTTGCGTTCGCGGGCGGCTTCCTTGGACGTGAGATTCGACTTGAGGCGGAAGTCTTCAAGCTTCTCGATCGACGGGACGGGCGTGCCCTCGGCCACCAGCGCCTGCGGGAGCTCGGTGCCGATATTGAGCGGGAAGATCGGCGCGAGGCCGCCGCGGGCGGCGTGGTCGAGGTAGTGGCCTAGCCAGCCGGTCGGCTCGGACTTGGCCGGGTTGGCGGTGTGCCAGATTTCCATCGAGCGGAAGTGGGAGCGATTGGGCTTGGGATAACCGCAGCCGTTGACGATCGCGAGGTGGCCCAGATCGAACATGTTCTTCAGGACGCCCAGCGAGGGATTTAGGCCGAAGTGATCGTCGAGCCCGGTCACCAGGTTCTTCTTGATGCCGATCTTCGGGCGGGCGCGGTAGTAGGCGTCGTCGGCGAAGGGGATGACGGTGTTGAGGCCGTCGTTGCCGCCGGTGAGTTGCAGGACGACCAGGATGTTGTCGTTGGATTGATCGGGGCGCTGGGCCCCTTCGGCGAAGGCGAACTGCGGGACGAACGCGGGCATGGTGCCGGCAAGGCTGATGACGGGGAGTGCGCCGAGGCCGACTTTGAGGAGGTTGCGACGGGAGGTGGTGGGGTTCATGGAATGCTCCATAAAGAAAGGCACGAAGGCATTAAGGCACGGAGGCATTGAGTGGTGAAGGAAGGAAAAAGGGACGGAGTGAAGCGGTCAGGTGTTCGCACTTTTTGCATTCTGCCTGATCACCACTGCGTGCCTTTGTGCCTTCGTGCCTCAATGCCTTTCTCTCTTCATGCCAACTGATACTCCGGCATGCACATCATCAGGTGTGCGACGCCGCGGACTCGGTGCTCGAAACTTTCGGGCGTTAGTTTGAAGGCCCAGGGTTTTCCGTTTTCGTCCTGCTTGAGGTTTTCCAGGAAACGGGCGCGGGCGTGGCTGGGGAGTGCGCCGTCAAGCAGGACGCCAGCCAGGTGATCGACGATCTGCTCGGGCGTGCGGAGGCTGCGCTGCTCGAAGCGCGCGACGGCGCGTCTGGCGTCTTGGCGGTCGAGGAGGTCGAGGGCAAAGTTATAGCGGTGCAGGATGGTGTTGGCGTTGATCCAGACTTCGCCGCCGTCCCAACCCTTGACACTTGGCGGAGCTAGAAGCGCCTGGCCCATGTTGTTCATCGCGACCTGGGCGGCGGCCGCGTCGCGGACGGCATCTAACGCGAGCATCGCGCCGACGACCAGCTCGCATGGGCTCTTGATCTTGGAGCGCCACGCGTAGTCGCTGAAGAACAGGCGGCTGGCGAGCAGTTCCTTCACGACCGGCTTGATCTCCCAGCGGTGATGCAGCAGGCGGGCGGCGTAATGCTCGACGTGCTCCTGCGATGGCTCGGGATGGATGAACTCCTTGAGCAGCTTGCGGGCGATGTGCCGCGGGGCTGCCGGTTGTTTGAGGAGCAGGTCGATGGCGGATTCGGTATTCAGCTTGGCGGTAGTCCCCAACACGGTTTTGGGGCCATCATCGAAGGCGATCGGGACGAACTCGACGGTCTCATCGAGCACCTGCCAACCCGTGAAGGCGCGGGCGAGTTCCTGCACGTCCTTCTCGGTGTAGTGGCCGATGCCCAGGGTGAAGAGCTCCATCACTTCGCGGGCGTAGTTTTCGTTGGGCCGGCCGCTCTTGTTCTTGCTGCCGTCGAGCCAGAGGAGCATGGCCGCGTCTTTGGTGACGGCCAGCAATAGGTCGCGAAAGTTGCCTAAACCGAGGCGACGGAAAAGGTCAATCTGCCGGCTGACCAGCGCGCTCTGGCGCACCTTGCCGGTCGAGGTGGCGAAGTGATTGTGCCAGAAGAGCGCGATGCGCTCCTGGAAGGGTCGCGGCGTGTCGAGCATGCGCATCAGCCACCACTTTTGCGCATCGTCGGCGTTGTAGATCGGCGAAAGCGCTCCACCCAAACCCGCGAGCAACTCGGCATACGGGTGATCGTCCGCAGCATCGTAAGCGGTTAGCGAATCAATGACTTGCGAGGGCGATTGCCCCGCGCGGGCCTGTAGCCGCTCCGTGCTGACCCCGAGCGCGGCGCGGCGGAGCAGGTGGGAGAGCCGACGATGGTCGAACGGCTCGCTGGCCGAGGGGACGAACGGCGAAAATGGGTCGCTGGGTGGTGAAAGAGTCACGCCGGCCATCGCTACCCCCGATCGAATAAGGGAACCAGTATCTATGAATAGACGGAATGCTGCTACATAATTTTCATGACGATTTTTTGTAATCCGCACATCGGCGACGGTATGATGCGCTCATTCACGGTTCGCGCGTGAGGCCGTTCGTCACGTCTTGGCCTCGGGAGGCGCGCGGATCAGAGGTCACATCTTTATCCCTCCAGGGAGGTCGTTATGGCCGATACGGGCACAATGCCTCAGGTTGATGTTTCGTCGATCACCGACCCGGACATTCGCCGGGCGCTTCGCGCGGTCGTTCAACTGAACCAACACCTGACCGCGCAGGTTCACCAGCACCAGCAGGAGATCGAGTCGCTGCTGCAGATGATGGTGGAGAAGCACATCGGGAGCGTCGGGGAATTCAAGCGTCACATGCTCAAGATGCAGAGCGCCGATCCGCGGAGCGAGCGCCTGCACGGGCAGATTGCCAGCGGGCATACGACGCACACGACGCACACCGCGCCCGCAGCAGCGCCGTCGTCTTCGGCGGCGCCTGCTGCACGACCGGAGCGGACGCATCAGCCCGTCGTTCGACCGGACGATGATCACCCCCGGCGATACGCGCTGTAATGTGTTGAACACTTCGTCTGTGAGCGTTGGTTCGTGCGAGACCGCGAAGCGACCGCGGTGGGCCATGCGCCTGATCGAGCGTCTACAACAGGCGAGGCGGGGGTGGGTAGATCATTTGCACGGTTGCGGTGCGCACATGGCGCGCGCGATCGCGATTATCCCTCACGACGGGAATCTCACGGGAGCTCATTCGATGCATTCAAGGAAGTCGCACGGTCGATTGGTTGATACGCGGTGGTTTAAACTCGCGCTGGCGGCGGCCGTCGGCGCAACGACGCTTGGGCGCACGTCCACCGTGAGCGCGCAGTTGCCGCCGCAGGAGACGCGCACCGCCTTGCGCGTCGCCCCGGGACTTGAGGCAACGGTCTTCGCGGCCGAGCCGTTGTTCGCCAACCCTTGCGATATGGACGTGGATTCGAAGGGGCGCGTCTGGGTGACCGAAGGGTGGAACTACCGCGCGAGCAAACTCCGCCCCGAGGGGGATCGCGTGGTGATCCTCGAAGACACCGACGGCGACGGCAAGGCCGACAAGGCGACGACGTTCTACCAGGGGCCGGAGATCAACTCAGCGCTGGGCATCTGCGTGCTGGGGAACAAGGTGATCGTATCGTGTGCCCCCAACGTCTTCGTCTTCACCGATACCGACGGCGACGGCAAGGCCGATAAGAAAGAAATCCTCTTCAGCGGCATCAAAGGCGTGCAGCACGACCACGCGATCCACGCCTTCAATTTCGGCCCCGACGGCAAGCTCTACTTCAACTTCGGCAACGCCGGCGAGCAGTTAATGGACAAGGACGGCAAGCCGATCACCGACGTGTACGGCCATGTCGTCAACATCAAGGGCAACCCGTACCGCCAGGGGATGGTTTTCCGCTGCAATCTCGATGGCAGCGAACTCGAGACGCTGGCGCACAACTTCCGCAACAACTACGAGGTGGCGGTCGATTCGTTCGGCACGCTCTGGCAATCCGACAACGACGACGACGGCAACCGCGGCGTGCGGATTAATTACGTGATGGAGTTCGGCAATTTCGGCTACACCGACGAGATCACCGGCGCGGGATGGCAGGACGCCTGGCGCAAGGCGCAGGCGCGCGGCGCATCGGAAACGGAGAAGGTCCAGTCGGAATGGCACCAGTACGATCCAGGCGTCGTGCCCAACCTGCTGCATACCGGCGCAGGATCGCCGACCGGCATCTGCGTGTACGAGGGCAAGCTGCTCCCGAAGCAATTCTGGAACCAGGTGATCCACTGCGACGCGGGGCCGAACGTCGTGCGCGCCTACCCGGTGCAGCCGGACGGCGCGGGTTACAAGGCGGAGATCGTCGACATTCTGCACGGCGGGAGCGACAAGTGGTTCCGGCCGAGCGATGTTTGCGTCGCGCCGGATGGCTCGCTGATGGTGGCGGATTGGTACGACCCGGCGGTCGGCGGGCACCAGACGGGGGATAAGAACATTGCGACGATCAAAGGTCGCGTCTATCGCGTGGCGCCGCCGGAATCGAAGTACGTAATCCCCAAGCTCGACCTGTCGAGCGCAGCCGGCGCGTGTGCGGCGCTGGCGAATCCGAACAATGCGACGCGCTATCTCGCCTGGACCAAGCTGCATGAGATGCAGCAGGCGGCTGAGCCGGAATTGCTGAAGCTCTGGCAGAACACCGCCGAGCCGCGCCTGCGGGCGCGGGCGCTTCACCTGCTGGCGCGGATAAAGGGCTCGGAAGCGAAATACGTGAACGACGCATTGGCGGACAAGGACGCTGACATTCGCATCACCGGCCTGCGAATCGCGCGCGAGCTGAAGATGGATGTCGTACCGCTGGTGAAGGGCCTCGCGAAAGATACATCAGCCCAGGTGCGGCGCGAGTGCGCGATCACGCTGCGGTCGAACAAATCTCCCGAGACCGCCAATGCATGGGGGGAACTGGCGGCGCAGCACACGGCAGGCGATCGCTGGGAACTGGAAGCGCTGGGCATCGGGGCCGCGGGTCAGGATGAGGCGTTCTTCGATGCCTGGTCGAAGAAGGTGGGCGACCAGTGGAACACGCCCGCCGGCCGCGAGATCGTCTGGCGGCTGCGCAGTCCGAAGTGTGCGCCGCTCCTAGCGAAGGTCATCCTTGACAAGAACACGCCACCTCAGGAACTGTGGTCCTATTTCCGCGCCTTCGACTTCATCCCCGGTCAGGCGGCCAACGCGGCGCTGATGTCGGTGCTGGACGCCGCCGGTGGCAACAAGACGATGGTGATCGAGTCCTTGTCGCGGCTGAAGAACCTCGACCCGGCGCAATCGGGCAAGGTGAAGTCGATGGTCGCGGGCATGCTTGATGCGGCGAAGGGCACGCCCGAATTCGTGCAGTTGGTCGAGCAGTTCGACTTGAAGGATCGCGACAACGACTTGCTGGCATTTGTCGCGGCCAATCCGACGGACGTAGCCGCCGGTTCGGCGATCAAGCTGGTCGCGAAGAACGACCCCCGCGCCATCGAGCGCGCCTTGGGCGGCAAGGAGAGCGCCAAGTTGGCCGCCGCGCTGGGCGCATCGACCGATAAGGCCGTCGTGAAACTGCTGTCCGACATCGTCGCCGACCCGAAGCGCGACCTGCCCCTCCGCCAAGCCGCCGTCCAGGCGCTCACCCGGAGCAAGCCCGGCTCCACTGCCCTGCTCGATCTCGCGCGATCGAAGAAACTATCAACCGACCTGACGCCACTGGCCGCGAGCTTGCTGCACAACACGTCGCACAAGGACATCCGCGACGAGGCCGCTAGGCTGCTGCCGGCGCCGATGGGCAAAGGTTCTGAAAAGCTGCCGCCGATGGAAAAGTTGCTGGCGATGAAGGGCAACGCTGCACATGGCAAGGAAGTCTTCGTCGCCGCAACCTGCGTGACCTGCCACATCATCAACGGCCAGGGCACCGGCTACGGGCCCGAGCTTTCCGAGATCGGCGCCAAGCTGCCCAAGGACGCGAAGTATACGTCGATACTCTATCCCAGCGCCGGGATCTCGATGGGCTTCGAAGGCTGGATCATCAGCACGAAGGACGGCGACGACCTCGACGGTATGATCGCCAGCGACGCCGCCGATCAACTCGTGTTGCGCCGCGCCGGCGGGATCAACACGGCGATCAAGAAATCGGAGATCAAGGAAAAGCGCCAGATGAAACTGTCGATCATGCCCGAGAACCTGCAGCAGCAGATGACGACGCAGGACCTGGTGGACCTCGTCGAATACCTCTCCACGCTGAAGAAGGCGCAGGCGAAGTAAGTCGCCGGCGCTCGACATCATCGCAGACGCGGGAATAATGGCGCGCCCAATGCGAAAGCTCCTCCCGATCTCTGCATGGATTGTCTTCTGCCTGCCCCTCACCCATGCCCGTGCGGCTGACATCGTCGCCCCGCCCGACAGCCTCGTCTCCGAAAACATTCCGGCCATCCCCGCTTCCATCGCCCAATCCGTCGGCCGCTACGTCGAGTTCCGCGCCGCTGCTTTCCGATCCTGGCATCCCGTGCGCCGCGAAATGCTGATCCGCACCCGCTTCGCCGACACCATGCAGTTGCACCGCGTCGCCATGCCGCTCGGTGCGCGAACGCAGCTCACGTTCTTCCCCGACTCCGTCGCTGGCGGCTCATTCCAACCGACCATCGGCGACCAATTCATCTTCAATAAAGACACCGGTGGCAACGAGTTCGCGCAGATCTATCGCTACGACTTCACCAGCGGCGACGTCACGCTGCTGACCGACGGCAAGTCGCGTAATTCCGCCGGCGTTTGGTCGCACAAGGGCGACCGCATTGTCTACACCTCAACCCGCCGCAACCGCAAGGACGCGGATTTCTACATCATGTCGCCGGCGGACCCGAAGACGGACAAACTGCTATCGCAATCCGACTCGACCGGCTGGAGCGCGCTCGACTGGTCGCGCGACGATTCGACGATTTTGGTGACAAATTACATCTCAGCCAACGAGTCGCGCCTGTTCGTGATGAACGCCACGACCGGCCAGCGAAGCGAGCTCACGCCAAGCACTACCGATAAAGTGGCCTGGACCGGCGGCGCGTTCGCCAGGGACGGCAAGGGCGTCTACACCGCCACCGACCAAGGCAGCGAGTTCTCGCGCCTCGCCTACATCGATCTCGCCACGAAGCAGGTCACCATCGTGACGCCCGACGCAAAGTGGGACGTTGAATCCTTCGCCCTCTCCGATGACGGCCGCCATCTCGCATATGTCACCAACGAAGACGGAATTGCCGCCCTGCACCTGCTGGAGACGGCGACGAACCAGCAGCTCGCGCTCCCCAAGCTGCCCGCCGGTCAGGTTTCGTCCCTTGACTGGCACAAGAACAATCGCGACCTCGCCTTCACGCTCAGCAGCGCCCGCTCGCCCGCCGATGTCTATTCGCTCGACGTGACTACAAGCAAAGTCGATCGCTGGACCGAATCGGAGACTGCCGGCCTCAACACTGCAGCCTTCGCCGAGCCGCAACTGATCCGCTGGAAATCCTTCGACGGCCGCGAGATCTCAGGTTTCCTCTATTCCCCCGACCCGGCGAAATTCCCCGGCAAGCGCCCAGTCATCGTCAACATCCACGGCGGTCCCGAAGGCCAGTTCCGCCCCGCCTTTCTCGCGGGGACCAATTACTACCTCAACGTGCTCGGCGTCGCCGTGATCTTCCCCAACGTGCGCGGCTCGGCCGGTTACGGCAAAACGTTCCTCACGCTCGACAACGGAAAACTGCGCGAAGACTCGGTCAAGGACATCGGCGCACTCCTCGATTGGATCAAAACCAGCGACGCGCTCGACCCCGACCGAATCATGATCACCGGCGGCTCCTACGGCGGCTACATGACCCTCGCCTGCTCCGTTCACTTCGCCGATCGCATCCGCTGCTCGGTGGACGTGGTCGGCATCTCCAACTTCGTCACCTTCCTCCAGCGCACCGAACCTTACCGGCAGGACCTGCGGCGGGCAGAATACGGCGACGAGCGCGACCCCGAAATGCGCGAGTTTCTCACGAGCATTTCACCGCTGACCAACGTCTCGAAAATTTCCAAGCCGCTCTTCGTCGTGCAAGGCGCGAACGACCCGCGCGTGCCGCGGACCGAGGCCGACCAGATGGTCGAAGCGCTTAAGAACCAAGGCACGCCGGTTTGGTACCTGCTCGGCAAGGACGAAGGCCATGGCTTCGCCAAGAAGAAGAACTACGAATATCAGTTCTATGCTACCATTGCGTTCGTGAAACAGCATCTATTGCCGTGAAAGCAGCAAAACTCATCAACGTCTCACGGGCGAGCGGATTAAATAGGTCAGGTGAGGGCTCGTCTACTAAATACAATTTCAGCCGTAGCGGCATTGTCGCTCGGTGCTGCGACAGCGCGGGCGCTGCCGCCGCGTTACGACCACGTCGTCGTCGTCGTGCTGGAGAATTCCAGCTATAGCCAGGTCCTGGGCGCGACCGCCGGCGCCAACGCGCCTTACCTGAACGGCACGCTCGCCGCCGAGGGCACCAGGCTCAGCGGGTTCTACGGCGTGCATCACCCCAGCGTCCAGAACTACGGCGAACTCTTCGCAGGCTACGACACCGGCGCAACCAACACCGCGCTCGCGCCCAACTGGCCGCTGACCACGCCCAATCTCGGCGCTGAGCTCCGCCAGAACGGCTTCTCGTTCGCCGGTTACTCCCAGTCGATGCCCTCGATCGGTTACACCGGCATCAGCGACGGCTCGACCGCCACCCCTTACGCCAGCCGCCACAACCCGTGGGTTAACTGGCAGAATAACGCCGCCAACGCCAGCCCCAACCAGCTTCCCTCCACCACCAACGTGCGCTTCAGCGATTTCCCCGCGGCGGCCAACTACGCGCAGTTGCCCACGGTCGCCTTCGTTGTTCCCGATAACGACAACAACATGCACAACGGCGCCACGCCCGACCGTATCATTGCCGGCGACGCCTGGGTTAAGAACAACATCAACGCCTACTACCAGTGGGCCAAAACCCACAACAGCCTGTTGATCGTGACAACCGACGAGGACGATTCGTCGGCGGGGAACAACAACAATGCCCCGATGCTCTTCGCGGGCCCGGGCGTCAAGGCCGGCGGCGTCGTGGCGAACACCTACACGCTGCACAACGTGCTCCGCACGCTCGAAGACATGTACGCCCTGCCACACGCCGGCACGTCAGCCAGCGTCAGGCCGATCGTCGGCCCATTCACCACCGATCCGACCGTCAACCGCGCCACCTTCCGCCAAGGGCAGAGCGGCTACACCGGAGCGAAGGACACCTACGTTCGCGAGACCCAGCCCACTGCCTCGTTCGCCACCGCTGTGACGCTCAGCTCCGACCTCGACGACAACAGCACCGTCGCCGGTAACCAGCGCGCCCACGCATTGCTGCGCTTCGACAACATCATCGCCGGCGCGGGCGGCACGATCCCCACCGATGCCACCATCCTCTCCGCCAAGCTCACCCTCTACACCACCAATTTGACGCTCAATCCCGTCGAGGTACACCGGATGATCAGCAGTTGGGGCGACACGTCCACCTGGTCCAGCCTCTCCGGCGGAATCTCGGCCGACGGGATCGAGGCCGCGGTCAACAGCGATTTCACTTTCGCCCCGTCGCTCGCCGACAACACCATGCACTTCGACGTCAGCGACACGCTTCAACGCTGGGTCGATGGCACGCAGGCGAACAACGGCTGGGCGATCCTCCCCACCGGCACCGACGGTTTCGGTTTCGACTCTGCCGAGGGCGCGACAATCGCGCAGCGGCCACAACTCGAAGTCAGCTACGCGCTCTACCCGCGCTTTACCGGCGCCGGCGGCTCCTGGAACACGGCCTCCAACTGGGCCAATGGCACGCCCGGCGGTAGCGCCACCGTCGCACGCTTCCTCACCCGCGCCACCGCCGCGACGCTCACGCTCGACGCCAGCAAGACCGTCGGCACCTTGCTCCTCGATAGCCCTTCTGCCTATACCGTCAATTCCGGCACCGGCGGCACGTTGACCTTCGCCAACGCTGGCAACGTTGCCACTCTCCAGGCGAAGCAGGGCCAACATACCCTGAATGTTCCGCTCAATTTCGCCGACCCCGGCCAGCTCGACGTCGCGGCGGGCGCCAAGGTAACCGCCACCGCCGGCCTGATTGTCAGCGCCGGTAAACCGCTGGCCAAGCTGGGCACCGGCGTCTTCCAAATCACGGGCGGCCTGACGATGGGCGCAGGCGCGACGCTGGACATAACCGCGGGCGAACTGAGCGCCGACCGCATCACTGGTAATGGCGCGCTCACCGTCCACTCCGGCGCGACCGCCCGACTGACCGCCGTCGCGCTTGCGAGCACGGTCAGCGCCGTCACGCTCGCCGGGACGGCGGGTGCATGGACGGGAAAAGTCGATCTCGGCAAAAGTGGCCTGACGATCGACTACGCCGGCGCATCACCGCTCGCGATCACAATCGATCAGGTCAAATTCGCGCGCGCCGCCAACTGGACGGGCGCAGGCATCGGCTCGGCAGCCGCCGCAACCACTCCCGGCGCCGCCGTCGCGATCTCCGAAGCCTCCGCCCTGCTCGGCCTCACGACCGGCCAGACCGCGTCCTTCATGGGGCAGACGGTTGACAACACAACCTTGCTCCTCCGCTTCACCGCCGCCGGCGACGCGACCATGGACGGTACCGTCGACTTCCTCGACCTGGCCAAGCTGGCGCAAAGCTACAACACCGCCCCCGGAATCGGCGCATGGGCGAAGGGAGACTTCAACTATGACGGCATCGTCGATTTCCTCGACCTCGCGGCGATGGCGCAGAACTACAACACCTCAATCTCGCTCGCCGCGCCTCTCCCCGGCGCACCCGCCGATTTCTCCGCCGACCTCCAAGCCGCCTTCGCCCAAGCCAACGCACCCGAACCCACCGCCCTGCCTTTTCTTGCATTCTCACTCGGCCTGCTGAGAAATCGCCGCAACCGCTGACCGGTGTGCGTGGCACGTCACAACTCTTCCCGCGCTCCCCCCAATTTGTATAGTGGCGGGCTAGCCGCTTTAGCGGCTGGCTCTTCAATCCACTTCCATGCATCGCCGTTTCCGCAAATCCTCCGTCTCCCGCGACAAATTCCATAATGGACTACACCGCTTCGAGCACTGGTACCTCGACAACGCCGTCTACTTCATCACTTCACGGTGCAGAAGCCGTTATCCCGCTTTCGCATCCGAAGAAGCAAAGGCAACGTTCTGGGATCGCTTCGCGCTTTACAGCGGCGAATTCGGCTTCGTCCCCTGGGTCACCACGCTCCTTGACAATCACTACCACACGATCGGCCACCTGCGCGTCGGCGAGAACCTCGGGAAAATGATGCAACGACTTCACGGGTCAGTCGCCAAGCTTGTCAACGACCTTTTGAGCGAGCGTCTATCGCCCTTCTGGTTTGACTCGGGAAAGCAGGGATACTTCGACGGATGCATCCGGGATGAACTGCAAGCGCGCAGGGCATACCGCTACATCGTGCGACAGAGTGAACGACATGGTCTCGCGCGCGACTGGCGAACTTATCGGCATACGGTGATTAACGTCGAACTCGAGCGTGCGGTGAAGCGGGCGCACGAGCTTAAAGCGTTTCTTCATGACGTGCCATATCGACGTTATCTTCGCAAGGGTGAGGGGGATGCGGGTCCGAGCGGGAAGAGCTAGCCGCTAAAGCGGCTAGCCCGCCATCAGTGCCCGCCACAACTCTTCCCGCGCTCCCCCCGATGCGTATAGTGTCGCCAAGCAGGACCCCGCGAGGAAGCACCTATGGCGAAACACACGATCGTTCTCATCCCCGGCGACGGAATCGGCCCCGAAGTCTCCAGCGCCGCGAAAAAGGTAATCGAGGCCACCGGCCTCTCCGTGGATTGGGTCGAATTACTCGCCGGCGCCACCGCGCTGGAGCAGGGGCACGATAACGTTCTCCCCGAACGCACCGTAGCCGCAATCAAGGCCCACAAGGTCGCGCTCAAGGGCCCCGTCACCACGCCCGTCGGCAAGGGGTTCAAGAGCGTCAACGTGCAGTTGCGGCAGAAGCTCAACCTCTACGCCGCCATTCGCCCGGTGCGCTCGATGGCGGGCATCAAGACCCGCTACGAAAACGTTGACCTCGTCATCGTTCGCGAGAACACCGAAGGCCTCTACAGCGGGATCGAGAACGAGGTCGCGCCCGGCGTCGTCACCTCCACAAAGGTCGCCACGGAACTCGGCTGCACGCGCATCGCCCGTTACGCCTTCCGCTACGCCACCCGCCGCCATCGCCGCAAGATCACGGTCTTCCACAAGGCCAACATCATGAAGCTGACCGACGGTCTCTTCCTCAAATGCGCCCAGCGCATCCAGGATGAGGAGTACCCGAACATCGAGTACGAAGAGGTCATCATCGACGCCGGCTGCATGAAGCTCGTCCAGGACCCGACCCGCTTCGACGTCATGCTGATGGAGAACCTCTACGGCGACCTGATGAGCGACCTCTGCGCCGGTCTCGTCGGCGGTCTTGGCGTCACGCCTGGCGCCAATATCGGCGACGACGCCGCCGTCTTTGAAGCCGTGCACGGCTCCGCGCCGGACCTCGCCGGCAGGGGCATCGCCAACCCGCTCGCGCTGATCATGTCCGGCGTCATGATGCTCAACCACATCCACGAGGAACCGCTTGCCGCCAAGATCAAAACCGCCTATGACGCCGTGCTATCCGAAGGCAAGACGCTCACCCGCGACCTCGGTGGAACCGCCGGCACCAATGAGTTCGCCGATGCGATCATCGCAAAAATGAAGTAGTGCAAAATTTCCGCGGCAAGATTCCGCTCGCAACCTTCTTGAATCTGACATCCTGCGCCAAAATTTTAGTTGATTTGGCGCACGTATAAATCGAAACTGTCAGAGTTCGGAAGGAGTACCTGGAATGGAAGATTCGAAAAACAAGGACAAGGGGGCTGTGGTAAAGCCCAAGGCGGCGAAAGGCCGCAAGGCCGCAACTAAGCGGCGTCCCAAATCGCGCAAGCTACCCCCGTTTAACGTCGTCCTACTCGATGACAACGACCACACCTACGAGTACGTGATCGAAATGCTCGGCAAGGTCTTCGGCTACGCCGAGCCCAAGGGATACGAATTGGCGAAAACCGTAGACAGCAGCGGCCGCGTGATCGTGATCACCACGCACAAGGAATTCGCCGAGTTGAAGTGCGAACAGATCACCGGCTACGGCGCAGACTGGCGCCTCGAACGCAGCAAGGGCGCGATGTCCGCCGTAGTCGAACCCGCCGAAGGCTAACTCACGCGCAGCGCGGCCTAGCCGCTTCAGCGGCTAGGTTCCCCTCAAGGCGCAAGCGTGAGCAACCAAATGCTCATCACCACAATCCCCGTCCCCAACACCCCAGCGAAAACCATACCCGCAACCGCAGCAAACCGTCGGCGCCGAGTGAATTTCGGAAAGACCAGCGTCTCAACCACAATCGGAACCGCATCCGCCTGAAGCGAAAGATCAGTCTCGACGGCGATGCTGCGCCGGATCGTTCCATAACCAGGCTTGACGGACATTCGCCGCGGCAGCGCCCGCATCGTCAACCGCGGACTCGCGACCAGCGTAGTCGTCATCGAACCCGTCGCCGTCGCGGTGGCCACGTCATTCGCATCCCCCTGCCGGCACCAGAAGCTCGAAGCCACGTCATCGATTAGCGCCGGCGCGCAGGATTCATTCTCCAAAATCGGATCGAGCGCCCGCGGCTGGGGAAACGGATGATCGGTATAAGATTCGATGGCCTCGGCGTCGGATTGCTCTTCGTCTAACAAAACGAAGTCGGTCACGGTACCCGTGAGCGCCTCGTGAGGGTCCGCTGGTCGAATGATCCGATCCGCGCGCGGCGACTTTTGCTTCGCAGGCTCGAACACCCCGGTGTGGTAAACGATGCGCGTGCGCCCCATCCGCAGGTGGTCGCCATCGCGCATGACGTGCAGGCGCACATCCTGCCAGCCGACGCGAGTGCCGTTCTTGCTGTTCAGATCGACGACGCGCCAGCCCTCCCCCAGCGGCTCAAGCCGGCAATGCGTGCGCGACAGCAGGATGTCGCGAACCACGATGTCGCACTCCGACGAGCGACCGATCACCACCGACGCGATCAACTCGCGGCGGTCCAGTTCTTCACCATTGGCGGAAATTTGAATCCAGGGCACACACCTAACATCGAGCCGATCGGGCGCGGACCAATAATTTTCCAGCCCCTTGCCCTGCTATTTATTCAAGTCGGCTGGTGCGGCGGCCGATTTCTTGGCCAATTCCGCCGTCATCCCATCCAGCTTCGCCTTCAACGCGTCGTTTTGCGCCGACAACTGAGTCACCCGATCCGAGGCCGTCGAAGCGGCCTTCTCAGCGTCCACAGCTTTAGCGCGAGCGGCGGTCACCGCGTCTTCGGCCGCCTTGAGCCTGATTGCCGTCTGTTCGGCGTCTGCCTGCCCCTTCTTCGCGGCTTCGATCTCCGCCTTGGCCTTTTCTAGTTCGGTTTTGAGGCCGATCTGCGTCGCGTCGCCGCGGGTTCGCTGGTCGCCCATCATCTTCTGCATACCCTTTGCCGCATCGTTGGCTTCGGTAAGCTGCTTCTGATACTGGTCGCGACTCCTGGTGGCGTCTGCCAACTCTTTCTTCAGCGCGTCGCGCTCCTGAGTCAAGTCGCTCAACTGCGCCTTAAGCGAAACGTTGTCTTGCGACGCCTGTTCGACCCGGCTGCGGTCCTGGGCGCCGCATCCACCGACAAAGGTAAGGCCAAGCACCAAAGACCAAACGCCGGCAAATCGGCGAGCCATCGTTGCGATCGACATTCAAGCTCCTATGAAGTTTAAACATTGAGCCGCATCAGTGCGACCCGAACCCGGCAGTCTAAGGCCGGCTACTCTCACGGGCAAACGCAGGTGAGGTTTTATCCGGTATTCCCCGACGCGAAACGTCCAAAATACTCTGCAATAGCAACGGGTTTTCGTCGTTGGCGTATAATAGTCCGACCGAGTTATTCATCCGTCGCGCGAGTCGCGCAGCGGGCTCGGGCGAAATCGGATTTTCATCTGCCGCCACGGTCATGCCGGGCGCTGAGGAGCAACGAATATGAAGACGTGGACGAAGTTGTTTGCGGTTTTGGCGATCGTCATGATGGTTTCCGCGGTTCATGCCGCCGACGAAGCCAAGCCCGCCAAGAAGGCCAAGGCTCTGCGCGGCACCGTCATCAAGGTTGACGGCACGAACCTGGTCATCAATTCGGCCAAGAAGGGCGAAGACAAGAAGGAAGTCACCATCGCCACCGACGCCAAGACCGTCGTCACCATCGAAGGCAAGGAAGGCAAGCTCGCCGACCTGCACGAAGGCCAGAAGGTCGCCATCACCCCCGACACCGGCACGGCCGAGAAGATCGAAGTGCCCACGCCCAAGCCCAAGGTCGCCAAGTAAGGCCCACCGATCGATAAGTTAGATCAACTACCCAGCCCGCCGGCCCCGCGCCGGCGGGCTCGTTCGTGCGCCCTTCCAATGCGCCCTGCGGCGCATAAGATGCGCCAAACAACATGGCAAAGACACTCAACCTCTTCGGCGCAGAAGCAACCCTCAATAGCAAGGCCGGCGATCTCAAGATCTACCGCCTGGACGCCCTCGCCAAGGCCGGCGTCGGCAACGTCGATAAGCTCCCCTTTTCGATCAAGGTGCTCCTGGAAAGCTGCCTGCGCAACCTGGATAACTTCGAAGTCTCCCAGGACGACGTCAAGCGCCTCGCCAGTTGGAGCAGCAAGGGAAACCCGACCAACGAGGTCCCCTTCAAGGTCGCCCGCGTGATCCTCCAGGATTTCACCGGCGTCCCCTGCGTCGTCGATCTCGCCGCCATGCGCTCCGCCATGCAACGCGCCGGTGGCAACCCGCAGAAGATCAACCCGCTGGTCCCCGTCGATCTCGTCATCGATCACTCCGTCCAGGTCGACGAATACGCCAACCCCCTGGCCCTGCTCGGCAACACCAAGCGCGAGTTCGAACGCAACCGCGAACGCTACGAATTCCTCAAGTGGGGCCAGAAGGCGTTCAACAACTTCTCCGTCGTCCCCCCCTCCACCGGCATCGTCCACCAGGTCAACCTCGAGCATCTGGCCAAGGTCGTCTTCACGCGCGACGGCATCGCCTTCCCCGACACGCTCGTCGGCACCGACAGCCACACCACGATGGTCAACGGCCTGGGCGTCGTCGGCTGGGGCGTCGGTGGCATCGAGGCCGAGGCGTGCATGCTCGGCCAGCCCATCTACCTCGTCATGCCCGACGTCGTCGGCTTCAAACTCACGGGCAAGCTCCCCGAAGGATCAACCGCGACCGACCTCGTGCTCGTTGTCACGCAGATCCTGCGAAAGTTTGGCGTCGTCGAAAAATTCGTCGAATTCTATGGCGAAGGTCTCGGCACCATGTCGCTCGCCGACCGCGCCACCATCGCCAACATGGCCCCCGAATACGGCGCTACCATCGGCTTCTTCCCCGTCGACGAGCAAACGCTGGCCTACCTCCGCCAGACCGGCCGCAGCAGTGAGCAGATCGACCTCGTCGAGCGCTACACGAAAGAACAAGGCCTCTGGCGCGAAGACAAGAGCGAGCCGGAATTCACGCAGGCGCTGGAACTGGATCTCTCGACCGTCTATCCCTGCGTCGCCGGCCCGCGCCGCCCGCAGGATCGCGTTGAACTTCCCAGCGTCCCCACCAGCTTCCGCAATGCGTTCAAGGACGTGCTGACGCAACGCGCCGCCGCAGCGGACAGCGACGAAGAGACCGCCGGCGGCATCGCGGTCGCTGAAAAGACCGCACTCGATGACGGCAGCGTCGTCATCGCCGCCATCACCTCCTGCACCAACACCTCCAACCCCAGCGTCATGATCGCCGCGGGTCTGCTCGCCAAGAAAGCCGTCGCCAAGGGGCTGACCGTCCCGCATTACGTCAAGACCTCCCTCGCGCCCGGATCGCGCGTCGTCACCGATTACTTCAACAAGGCCGGCCTCACCGAATACCTCGACAAGCTCGGCTTCCAGACCGTCGGTTACGGCTGCACGACCCGCATCGGCAACTCCGGCCCCCTGCCTGAATGGGTCAGCAAGGAAGTCGAAGCGCGGGACCTGGTCGCGGTCTCGGTCCTCTCGGGCAACCGCAACTTCGAAGGCCGCATCAACCCGCACGTGAAGGCCAACTACCTCGCCAGCCCGCCGCTGGTCGTCGCCTACGCGCTGGCCGGCCGCATTGACGTCAACCTCAGCACCGATTCCCTCGGCAACGACAAGGAGGGCAAGCCCGTCTACCTGAAAGACATCTGGCCGACGCAGTCTGAAGTCAGCACCACCATGGCCTCCTGCATCGACGCCGTCATGTTCAAGAAGCAGTACAGCAACGTCGGCGAGAAGAGCGAAGAATGGAACGCGATCCCGATCAAGGGTGGGGAGCTCTTCGACTGGGACCGCGCCAGCACCTACATCCAGGAGCCGCCGTTCTTCCTGGACCTCGCCCCGCAGCCTTCGCCCATCCAGCCGATCCGCGGCGCCAAGGTGCTGGTGATGGTGGGTGACAGCGTCACCACCGATCACATCTCCCCCGCCGGCAACATCAAGAAGGCCAGCCCCGCCGGCCGCTACCTTCTGGAGCACGGTGTCGGGGTGGCGGACTTCAACCAGTACGGCAGCCGACGCGGCGCGGACCAGGTCATGACCCGCGGCACGTTCGCCAACATCCGCCTGAAAAATCTGCTGGCCCCCGGCACCGAAGGCGGCGTCACCCGCTACCTCCCCACCGGCGAGGTGATGGACATCTACGACGCGTCTCTGAAGTACAAGGAGACGCACACCCCCCTGCTCGTGCTCGCCGGCAAGGACTACGGCATGGGCTCGAGCCGCGACTGGGCCGCCAAGGGGACGATGCTGCTGGGGGTGAAGGCGGTCATCGCCGAGAGCTTCGAGCGCATCCACCGCTCCAACCTCGTCGGCATGGGCGTGCTGCCTCTGGTGTATCAGAAGGGCGAGGGCCGCAACACGCTCTGCCTCACCGGTGAGGAAACCTTTGAGATCGTCGGCCTCAGCGACGCGATCAAACCGATGCAGCGGCTGCAGGTGATCGCCACCGCCGCCGATGGCACGAAGAAAGAGTTCACCACCGTCTGCCGAATCGATACGCCCGTCGAACTGGAGTATTACCGCAACGGCGGCATCTTGCAGACCGTGCTCCGCCGCATCCTGAGTGAGAAATAATCCACCAGCGCGCAACCAGGCACGCCGGGCAGAGCGCCGGGAGCTACGCGACCAAAGCGCCGCCCCGGATCGCTGGACACCACAAGTCCCCTATTCCCCTCCCTGCGGCGGCTCCTCCCCCGCAAGCACCGCCGCCGTGTAATCCGCTGCGCGTTTGACGTAATCGTCCACATCTTTCCCCGCCGCCTTCAGCGCCCCCAGCGCCGGCTTGGCGATTATGCCAAGATGATCCAGCGCATTCGCCGCCTGCAAGCGTACCTTCGCGTTCGTATCCTTCGTCAATAAATCACTGAGCGCCGCCAATCCTCGCCCCGCCTCTCCGATCCGGCAGAGCGCCTCCGCCGCCACCACCCGCACGTGCGGCGACGCATCCCCCAGCGCCTTCACCAGCGCCTCCTTCCCCGCCCCAGCCTTCTCGCGGAGCATCAAACACCCCAGCGCCGCCCAATACCGCATCACCTCATTCGCATCCCCCAGACCCGTCACGAACCGCGGCAGGTTTTCCACATCGCGCCGCGTTACCACGTCCGCAAAGTCCACGATCTTCGCTAGCGGATACGCCCCCTCATCCCGCGTCTCTACAAATCCTTCCAGCGGCGACCCCTCCGGAATAAATCCATTATCCCGAATTTCAAGGATATGCCCCCGCAGCGCCGCCCGCATCCGCCCCAACACCTCTTTATGCTCCGGCGAATCCACGAGATTCTTCACCTCGTCCGGATCGGTCGAAAGGTCGTACAACTCCTCCGCCGGCTTCTCCCCCCAGAACCGCTCCTGCACCTCATTCAGCTTCCCCGCCTTGTGCAACTTTTCCCACGCGCGATACCCCCGCTGCTGAAACATGTACTGCACGTGCTGCCCCCACGGCAGGTCAGGGCGATAGTTGCGAATATAACGATAGCGCTTATCCCGCGCCGTTCGCACCAGGTCATAGCGCTCGTCCATCCGATCACGATGACAAAACGCATATTCCCCCGCCTCCGCCGCCTTCTTCGCACCCGCAAATGCCCGCCCCTGAAAATATTTCGGCGAGTTCACCCCCGCCAGCGACAGCACCGTCGGCGCGAAATCCACAAAGGACACCGGCGACTCCACCCGCGTCCCCGGCCCCGACGGCGCAAGGTGCTGCCACTTCTTTCCAAAGCGAATAATCAGCGGCACGTGAAGCCCGCTGTCGTACGCGAACCGCTTCGACCGCGGCAGCACCCCGCCGTTGTCGCCGTAATAAAAGACGATCGTGTCGTCCTCGAGACCATCCGCCTTCAACTGATCCAGCAGCTTCGCCACCTGCCCATCCAGCCGACGATGCTGGTCGTAATACAGCGCCCGATCCGCACGAGTCTCCGGCGTATCCGGACAGTACGCCGGAATCCGCACATCGCGCCGATCGGTCCCGCCCGGCAACGGGTCCTGCCCGCCGAACAAACAGCTCTCGTGCGTCACCTCATGATTGAACACCGCGAAAAACGGCTTACCCCGCGGCCGATTCCGCCAATGCGCCCGATTTCCCGACGCATCCCACGCGTCCGCCATCTTGATAGCCGCGTTGTAGTCCGTTTTGGCGCTATTGGTCGTGTGATAACCCGCCTCGCGAAGATAAGCCGGAAACCCGCGCAACTCCGGCGGCCCCTTCCCCGAAGCCCGCATCTGGTTCGCCGGCTGACAAGACGTCGCGTACATCCCCGTGATCAGCGTAAACCGCGACGGCGCGCACACCGGCGCTTGCGAAAAACAGTTCTCGTAAAGCACCCCGTCCTTCGCCAACTGATCGATCGTCGGCGTCCGCGCCAGCTTGTCACCGTAGCATCCGAGATACGGATTATTATCTTCGCTGACGATCCACAGGATATTCGGCCGCCCACCCGCCGCATCGTTCGCCTGCGCCAGCAGCCGCCCGGCAATCGCCGCCGCCCCCGCGCCCGCCACGCCCGTCATGAATCGTCGCCGATTAATCATGCTTAATAGCTTCTAAAACGACCACGGATTCTTTGCCCTCTTTGCGTCTTCGCGGCCGCATTCTTTTAAGCGTCAATAGTGAAATCCGATCCCACCCCCGCCCCAGATCTGAATATCCGCCCGCAGATTGCTGCTCGTGCGATCGTCGTAATACACGAATCCTTGCAGCGTAAACGTGCCATACCGCGGCGAAAAATGAAACAGGTGATTGAGACTGTAATTCCCAACCACTCCAACCTCGTAGTGCTGTAAGCCCGTCTCCTTGCCGCCCGGCTTGGTCGCATAAAACGAATTGCTCGCCACGAACGCGAGATTCGCCAGCGCCGTGATCGTCAGCCCCGTGTTCTCGAACACGAAGTCATGCTTCAACCCCGCCTCAAAGTACCAGCCGTCGTACTTATCGTAATCGTATGCCGCATAACCATAAGGCGACAGGATCGGCGTGTCCGTGCGAAACAACCACGAATCATCAAACGTCACTTTCGCGTAAACCTCACCGGTATTCAGCTCATCGCGCTCCGGAAAAATGTATGTGATATTTCCCCCCTCCAGCACGAACGGCCGAACGTTCCAGCTCAAACCCACATACGGCCGGACCTCCTGAAACCGCGAGATCGGATCCGATGAGTGAATGTTGACGAATGCCCCCACGAACGGGTGCGGCAACTTCCCAAGATTGAAATCCGCCCGCCCGTCAAACTGCAGATTAGGCGAATGCCGGCGCGCGATCCCCTCGCTGCGGCTGACGCCCCGATAGACGTTGTCCGTCGCGTACCGAAACTGCAGGTCGAAGTTCACCCCGCCCGCGTTCAGCCCCTCATCCTCGCGCGGCGGCGCCGGTGGCGCATAGACGCTCTGGTCTTCAGGCAGCAGCGAAAGCGTCGCCGGCGGGGGAAATGCCTCGACCGGCTCCGGCCCGTCCGCCCCCGCCACCCGCCGCGCCAGCCCGACATTCACACAGAGGATCAAAACGGCAATCCCCGTAGTCCGAACCCGCTCTCGCATCGGCACGCTCCTTAAAATGTCCCGCGCGGAATGTAAACACAAAGCCCGCAGGACGTCAAAGACGCCGCCTTGCGACAAGGTATGCCGACTGCTACATTTCGACCGCGATGCGCTGGCGCAAACAGCCGCAATCGCCGATACTGGAGATGACATGAAACGTCTTATCCCGATCATCTGCGTCACCGCCCTCCTCGTAACCGCCGCCGGCGGCTGCAAGAAAGATTCCGGCACCGCCTCCACCAGCGATATCATCATCGGGCACTACGCCTCCCTCAGCGGCGCACAATCCGACTTCGGCGTCAGTTGCAATGACGGCGCAAAGCTCGCCATCAAGCAGGCGAATGCAAAGGGCGGCGTCCTCGGCAAGCAGGTCAAGCTCGTCGTCGAAGACACCGAATCCAAGACCGAGACCACCACCTCCGTCGTCCAGAAACTCATCAGCAGCGACCATTGCAACGCCATCCTCGGCGAAGTCGCCTCAACCCGCTCCCGCGCCGGCGGCCGGATCTGCCAGGACAAAAAGATCCCCATGCTCAGCCCCGCCAGCACCAACCCTGAGGTCACCCGCATCGGCGATTACGTCTTCCGCATCTGCTTCACCGACGATTTCCAGGGGCCCGTCGCCGCCAAGTTCGCCGCCGCCAAGGGCTGGAAGAAAGTCGCCGTCCTCACCGACTCCGCGAATGACTATTCCAAGGGCCTCTCCAAATCCTTTAAAGAGACATTTCCCAAGTCCGGCGGCACCATCGTCACCGAAGAGTTCTACCCGAAGGACACCCGCGACTTCTCCACCCTCCTCAACAAGATCAAGGCCTCAAACCCCGACGCCGTCTTCGCCTCCGGTTATTACAGCGAGATGATCCTCGTCATTCCCCAGGCCCGCCAGGTCGGCCTCAACATCCCCTTCTTCGGCGGCGACGGCTGGGACAGCCCCGAGATCCTTAAGCTCGGCGGCGCCGCCGACAACTGCTACTTCACCAACCACTACTCCCCCGACGACCAGCGCCCCGAAGTCCTCGCCTTCATCAAGGATTACCAGGCCGAATATTCGAAAACCCCCGACGCCATGGCCGTCCTCGGCTACGACGCCGCCAACGTCATGATCGATGCGATCAAGCGCGCCGGCAGCGCCGCCCCCGACAAGATCCGCGACGCCCTCGCCAAGACCACCGATTTCCCCGCCGTCACCGGCAAGATCACGATCGACGCCGAACGCAACGCCCGCAAACCGATCGTCATCGTCCGAATCCAGGGCAACAACCTCAAACTCGAACAAGCAATCAACCCCGACTAACCCCTTTTAGCCGCTGGGCTCGCCCAGCGCGTCCCAACACCGCAAGATCGCGCGCCCGCCCGCATGCTCCAATTCACCCAGGAACTCATCATCGGCCTGTCAATCGGCGCGACCTACGCACTGCTCGCGCTGGGCTACACGATGGTGTACGGCGTCCTTCGCCTCATCAACTTCGCCCACGGCGAAGTCTACATGGTCGGCGCGGTCTCCGGTTTCCACTTCATCAACCTCGCCCTCCGCTGGCACGCCCCGCTCGCCCTCGCCCTCACCATCGCCTTCGTCGGATCCGCAATCGTCTGCGCCATCCTCGGCTTCTGCATCGAGTTCTTTGCCTACCGCCCCCTGCGCGGCAGCCCGCGCCTCGTCATCCTGATCACCGCGATCGGCGTCTCGCTCCTCCTCCAGAACGTCGTCAATCTGAATTTCATCTACGGCCCCACCCCGCGCACCTTTCCCGCCGAGGTGCAAAAAGGCCTCAACACCTCCATCGGCATCGGCGGCGTCTACATCAGCCGCCTCATCATCATCCGCTTCGCCCTCTCGCTCTCCCTAATGGCCGTCCTCACCTGGATCATCCTCCGCACCCGTACCGGCCTCGCCCTTCGCGCCGTCTCCCACCGCTTCGACACCGCCATGCTGATGGGCGTCAACACCAATCGCGTCATCTCCGTCACCTTCATCCTCGGTTCCGTCCTCGCCTCCGTTGCCGGCGTCATGGACGGCCTCCGCTACACGATCACGCCGCTCATGGGCGTCACCTACGGCCTCAAGGCGTTCGTCGCGGCCGTCCTGGGTGGCATCGGCTCGATCCCCGGCGCGCTGATCGGCGGCCTCCTGATCGGCATCACCGAAGAATTCGCACGCTTCTACCTCCCCACCCAATACACCCAGTACGCCGACGCCGTCGCCTTCGTTATCCTGATCTTCATCCTGCTCCTCAAGCCCACCGGAATCATGGGCTCAACCGCCGTGGAGAAAGTCTGATCCCCCATGCCCCTGCTGGCAAAGGCCAACCAGATCGACAGCGTCCCCCGCACCCCCGCGTGGATGCTCAACCTCTTCTGGCTCGCCCTCATCCTCGCCTGTTACCCCATTAACCGCCTGCTCGAAGCCAACCTCAACGACTACCTCTACCTCGTCCTCACCCGCATCTGCCTCAACATCGTCCTGGCGACCAGCCTCAACCTCATCAACGGCATCACCGGCCAGTTCTCCCTCGGTCACGCCGGATTCATGGCCGTCGGCGCGTACACCTGCGGCACGTTCCTCCAGCATTACGTCGGTGTCGGCTGGAACCCGATCGCCGCAGCCCTGCTCTTCGTCATCGTCGGCGGCCTCCTCGCTGCCGTCGCCGGGCTCATCGTCGGCGTCCCCGCACTCCGCCTCCGCGGTGACTACCTCGCCATCGCCACCCTCGGCTTCGGTGAGATCATCTACATCGTCATCCGCAGCACCGAGAGCATCGGCCCGTTCAAGATCGGCTCCGCCGCCGGCCTCGACGGCATCCCCAAGGTCACCACCTTCTTCTGGGCCGCCACCGCCGCCATCATCACCGTCGTTTGCGTCTGGCGACTAGCGTACTCCGCCAAGGGCAAGGCCTTCGCCGCCATCCGCGAGGATGAGGTCGCCGCCGCCGCCATGGGGATCAACACCACCTTCTACAAAGTCACTGCCTTTGTCATCGGCGCCTTCTTCGCAGGCGTAGCCGGTGGGCTCTACGGTGCGCTCGACCAGACCATCGACCCCGAACAATTCCGCTTCACACGATCGATCGAGATCGTCGCCCTCGTCGTGCTCGGCGGCACCGGCTCCATCACCGGCGTCGTCCTCGCCGCCATCGTTCTCATGATCCTCTCCGAAGCGCTCCGCGACCTCAAAGGCGTCACCCACGTAGACCTCCGCCTCATCGTCTACGCCCTGCTCCTGATCATCACAATGCTCCTGCGGCCCCAAGGCCTCATGGGCGCCAAGGAAATTTTCCGCAGCCGCCGCAAACGAAACCTGTCGCAACCCGCACCGGCCGCCTGAGCGTGTCATGCCCCTCCTCGAACTACAAAACGTCTGCGTCCAGTTCGGCGGCCTCCGCGCCGTCTCCGACTTCAACTTCACCCTCGACCAAGGCGAACTCGTCGGCCTCATCGGCCCCAACGGCGCGGGCAAGACCACCGCCTTCAACGTCACCACCGGCGTCTACCGCCCTTCTGCCGGCACCGTCCGCCTCGCCGGCCAATCCATCGCCGGCCAGAAAACGTTCAAGATCAACCGCGCCGGCATCGCCCGCACCTTCCAGAATGTCCGCCTCTTCGCCAACATGAGCGTCCTGGACAACGTCCTGGTCGGCTTCAACAAATCCCTGACCCAATCCCTCACCTCCACCATCCTCCGCGCCCCCATCCACCAGCGCGAAGACCGCCAGTTCGAAGACCAAGCCATCGAGCTCCTCCAAACCATGAACCTCGCCGACAAGGCCTACGCCGCCGCCGGCTCCCTCCCCTACGGCGACCAGCGAAGATTGGAAATCGCCCGCGCCCTCGCCACCCGCCCCAAGATCCTCCTCCTCGACGAGCCCGCGGCCGGCATGAACCCGCGCGAGAAGGCCGAGCTGATGCAATTGATCCGCTTCATCCGCGATCAGTTCCAGGTCGGCATCTGGCTGATCGAACACGACATGAAGCTCGTGATGACCATCTGCGAGCGCATCACCGTCCTAGACCACGGCGAGATCATCGCCGTCGGCACGCCCGCCAAGGTCCAGTCCGACCCCGCCGTCATAGAAGCCTATCTCGGAGAGCCCGCATGACCCGGATCGGCAGCGACACATCCTCCCCCGCCGTCAGCGCCGCCGCCCCCGCCCTTCTCTCCGTGCGGGACCTCGACGTCCGCTACGGCGCGATCTGCGCACTCCAGGGCGTCTCCCTCAACATCAACCCCGGCGAGATCGTCACCCTGATCGGCTCCAACGGCGCAGGCAAAACCACGCTCCTCCGCACGATCTCGGGCCTCCTGAAACCCGCCAACGGCGAGATAACCTTACTCCCCACCTCCCCATCCCCCCACCCCCCCACCGCTCTCTCCAAACTCCGCCCCCACGAGATCGTCCGCCTCGGCATCTCCCACGTCCCCGAAGGCCGCCAGATCTTCCCCAACCTCACCGTCAGCGAAAACCTACTCCTAGGCGCATACCAACGGCGCGACGACCTCTCCGCCGACATCGCCCGCTGCCACACCCTCTTCCCCATCCTCAAGGAACGCCAATCCCAAAAAGCCGGCACCCTCTCCGGCGGCGAACAACAAATGCTAGCCATCGCCCGCGCCCTCATGAGCCGCCCCAGACTCCTCCTCCTGGACGAACCCTCGCTAGGCCTCGCCCCCTTAATCGTCCGAAAAATCTTCGACATCATCCGAGAGATCAACGCCGAAGGCACCACCATCTTCCTGGTCGAACAAAACGCCCACCTCGCCCTGAAGATCGCCCACCGCGCCTACGTCCTGCAAACCGGAAGAATCCTGATGACCGATTCCGCCCAGGCATTGCTCGCCAACCCCGAAGTGCAAAAAGCTTACCTGGGTGGTTGACCCGCATACCCGGTTCGCGTGCGCGGCGCGACGTTCGCCATGACCGAATCCATCAAGGCCATCCTCGCCCTGTTCGTCATCATCGCTGCCGTCGGCTCCTTCCTTGCATGGGCCGACGGCCAACATATGTTCCCCGAACACCTCGTCGCCGTCCGCGCCGGACTGATTGGTGGCGGGCTCGGCTCGCTCGGCCTCCTGATCTGGGCACAATTCCGCCGCGACAAACTCCCCGACCTCCTCCGCAAAATCAGCCGCTCGCATCTCAATTGCGACGGCCTCTCATTCATCGCGATCGCCGAACAGCGCGACCGCGTCTGCTACATCAGCGTCTACTTTCAAAACCGCTATCAGCGGCCGTGCACCGCCCAGATCCTCTTCCGCCCCGCCGTACCCAACTTCGGAGTTCGTCGCCCCACCGACCTCACCCCGATCGACCTCACGATCGAATGCGACGGCGCAGCCTTCGGCGTCGTACGCGTCCCCTATCCCCTTCCCCACACACGCCAGGGCGCGAAAGTGACCTTCGACGTAGGCGGCGCCAACCACTATCCCGGCGGCCGCGGCGCAATGCTCCGCTTCACCGAGGGCATTACCATCCGCCCCCCCACCAGCCTCGCCGACACGGTAGTCACCGGCCTCAGCGTACTCACAGGCCACTTCCACCGCAGCAAGGACGCGTCGATCACACTCCGCTTCCCCATCGACGTGCTCCCCGAAGTGCCAACTCAAGCGCAGCAGATGCGCGAAATCCTCTGGCGTCCCGAAGCTTCGCGACCTGAACAATAAAAAGCCCAATTTGGCATCCAAGGCTTGGTCACTTCAGTGACCGAGCGGATTCTCCATTCCCACCCCCTCCATTTGCGCCTCTAATAATTTGTAGAAGTAATCACAGGAGCGCCCATGCCCATCATCACCTGCCCCAACTGCGGCACGAAAAATCGCATCGACGATCGCGCCCAATCTCTCCAACCCGTCTGCGGCAAATGCGGACAAAAACTCCCCCTCGCCTCAAGCTCCGCATCAAGCAAACCCCTCATCGTCACCGACGCCACCTTCCCCACCGCCGTCCTCAAATCCGACAAGCCCGTCCTCCTCGACTGCTGGGCCCCCTGGTGCGGCCCATGCCGCATGATCGCCCCCATCCTCGACCAACTCGCCGCCGAATCCGCAGGCCGCTACGTCGTCGCCAAACTAAACACCGACGAAAACCCCCGCACCTCCGCCCAATACCGCATCGACGCCATCCCCACCATGCTCCTCTTCAACAACGGGCAATTGGTGGATCGCATCGTCGGCATGCAACCCAAACAAGCGCTCCAGGCGCGACTTGAACGCCTCACCACCGGCGCATCGGTCTAACCACCGCCACCACGCCGGGGCAGAGCCTTGGGAGTTCCACGACCAAGCGCCGCCCCGGATTCCGACGGCGCAGATTGCTCCGCTTTACTTCACGCGGAAGCGCATACTTCACACCGCAGTCGGCGTGCGCCGCGCCGGTGCCGCCACCGGCCGCCGCTTCGTGCCGACGAGGTACGACTGCGCCTCGCCGAACTTGCGGTTCAGCTCGTCGTTGGCGCCGACGCAATTGATCGGACCAAGCTGCTTGCCGTCCGTCTGGGTCATGTAGAAATTGTTCGGATCGTACTTCTGCTTGCGGATCGCCCTGACGTCGGTTCCTCGCGCCCGCGCCGAGTCGATCGCAACGATGAGTTCGTTGGTTGTAGCCATAACCCCCGTATCGGCCGTCCGGTGGAGCGAGTTAACTGATAAAAATGCGGCTTCAGCGCCGCCTCACGCAGGGGGGATGGAGGCAGCGCCAAATCTTCCCCCTACTTCACCACCTCCACCCGAATCACATGCCTCACCGGCTTTTTCGCCATCTCCGCCGCCGATTCAAACAGCTCCTTCGCCTTCCCCATCTCCTCCGTCGCCGCCTTCTCGCCCGCCTCTTTATCCTTTGCCTTGGGCAGATCGTGCAGCGTCTTCTTCACCAGAGGCGTCTCCGCATTCTGCTGTTTGCGGATCGCATCCTCCACTTGCTTGAACGGCTCGCTGAACGGATTCTCCAGGAATTGCGCCGCCAGATTGATCCCCTTCTCCAGGTCCGCCGCCGCGAACTCCTTCGTCACTTCCACCTTCTTCTCGTCTGCTGCCGCGCCCTCCTTCACCGGCTTCGCCCATGTCACCTTCACTTTTCCCGTCGCGCCTTTAACCACGAGCATGTACCGATTCAGGTCCTGATTAAACGGCAAAAACTCGATGATCCCACTCGTCGCGTTCACCGTCTTCGGATCGCCATAAAAGCAGAACGGATATCGCGTGCTCTCGATCTCCACCGCGCCGTCCTTCACGCCCAGCAGCTTGTGTCCGTCGGTCGCTTCAGCCTTGTTCGCGGCCAGGTCCACCGTGATCGTCCCGATGTTTCCATCGACGCCCAGCCCCTTCAAAAACGCATACGCCATGCAAAGCTGCCCATTCGCCGACGGATGCACGCCGTCCCCGCCACCAACATGATACCCCGCCCCATACTTCGCCTTAGCCGCCGCGCCCGCGTCCAGCATCGTGTCGTATACATCCGCAAAAGCGCAACCGTTCTGCTCCGCGACTTCCTTCGCAATGTCCCTCAGCGCCGCCAGCGTCGGATTATAAAACCACCCCGCCGCCACCTTCCGCTTCTTCTTCGCATCCGGCTGCGGGTCCGTCGGATCAGGCCGCACGAACGTGTCCGGGTCCACACACCCCGGCGACCCTACCACGATGAAGTGCACCCCATGCTTCTTGAAATTATCCACAATCCCCTGCATCGCCGTGCGATACCGCTCCCCCTTCTCAGGCGTCATCGGCGAGTACGCGCCATCATTCATCCCATACGCCGTGGTCGCCACCGTAAACGGAAACTTCAGCGCCTCGTTAGGCATCTTCGCCAAAAATCCCGGCGCAACTTCCCCGCTCCACCCAAACTGCATCACCCGCAGATCCCCCTGCGGCTTGCACATCAACAGGTAGTCTTCGATGAACACCGAGTACTGCTTCTGCTCCGTGATCGAGTCCCCCGTCACCGCCACGAAGTCCCCCTGCTTAAGCTCAGCACGGGCACCAAGGCAAATCAGCGACGTCACCAACACCAGGACAAAGCGCTTCATTCCATTCTCCTTCAAAGTTTGCATACAACACGATACTAACCGGAGCCCTAAGTGTGGTCACGTGCTAGTGGGCGACTGCTCCTTCACGGTAGAATCAGCAACCACCAAGGAGCCTTGATGACACGCCACCTGCTCGCCACTACGCTCATTCTTGTCCTGACTTCATTCAGGTCTCTCGCCGCCGATCCACCGCTTTCCGCCGGCAAACCGCTCGCCGAAACCCCCACCGATCCCCCCCAGAAAAAACTAGACCCCGCCCACCTCAAAGCTCTCACCCAAGCCATCGGCGCCAAGCCCGGCGAAACCAAGGGCAAAGTCCACACCCTCACCCTCCCGCGCGAAGACCTCGACGTCGTCAACCTCGACATGGGCGAGATCCCCACCGAGGCCGGACTCGCCACCACCCTCCACGTCTTCCGTTGCGGCTGCGGCAAATACTATGTCGTCGGCGACTTCTGCGTCACCGACTACGAATCCAACGACGTCATCGACGCCCTCCGCGCCGGCCAATTCCAGATCGCCTCCGTCAGCCCCATCCTCCTCCAGGAAAAGCCGAGAATTCTCTCCATCCGCTTCCAGGGCGAAGGCGAAATCGAACACGTCACCAAAACCCTCAAGGAAGCCTTTCGTTGGATAGGCGAAAACCGCACCAAGCGTAATCCGATCAAAGAATGACGCCTCACCTCCAGGTGGCGCATAACGCCTCGCTTTGGTCGATTGCAAAGCTATAATTAAGCGTACTTATTGCCGAGGAGTGTCTCGCGATGCTTATCCGATTGGATATCATGAAACTGACGCAGGCCGCGGCTTACCTGCTGAAGCGACATAATGGTTTCATCACTCGGATGAGACTCCTGAAATTGCTTTACATGGTTGACCGCGAACTGCTCACGGAAACGCGCCGCCCTTTGACCGGCGATCGACCCGTTGCCATGGATTTTGGCCCGGTGTTGACGCACACTTATGACCTGCTGAAAGGTGAAGCTACAGGCGCTGACGTGTGGAATCGTTTCATTCAGCAGGTCGCACCTTACACCCACAAGCTTGCTGCAGACCCGGGCGTGGGCAAGCTGTCCAAACGCGAACTAGCAAAGCTTGACGAGGTCGTGCAGCGTTACTGGTGGATTGACGACGAAGAACTGTCCGACATCACCCATGAATTTCCCGAGTGGAAGCGGAACAAGCCGCCGAAAAAGAGTAGGCAGTTGATTCCGCTTGAGCACGTTCTCGAGGCGCTCGGACTTGGCAACGACATTGAGCGTCTCAAGAAGGAAGCGCAGGCCGAAATCGAGCTCGACGCCCTTTTGGCCGGTGCGGCGGAGTGAACGCCGGTGACGTCTTTCGCTTCGAGGGAATCGCAGACATCCACGTCTGGACCATCATCTCCGATCCTCGCCGCGATCCGCAAAAGCTCCTGATGGTCAACTTCACAACTTGGGAACCCCATCTTGATCAAGCGTGTGTCATCGAGGTTGGAGAGCATCCATTCATCCGGGGCCGGACGGTGGTGAACTACGCCAGGTCCAGAGTCGTCAGTGATGCACAACTTGAATTGTTGCGTGCCAAGGGGCGTATCCAGATGCTGGAACCGTTGACGCCCGCCCTCCTTACAAAGATGCGGACGTCGGCGCTCGAGTCCACCACGCTACCGCTCGAAAATGCCGACATCCTCCTTGACCAAGAGCTTGTTGATTGATACGTCCAACCATCGCTCCGCCTCCCCCGCCGTCCGCAACCTAACCACCTCCACCCCGCGCGCCGCCAACTCCGGCAGCAACTCTTGAAACTCCCGCCGCCGCCGCCCATGCGTCTGGATCACCCACAGCACGATCGAATCCCGAGAAAACGTCCGCCCCACGCTCTCCCGATTCCCGTTGCAACACAAATCCCCCCGCACGATCCGCGCCCAAGTCCGCTTCAGCGACCGCCACAACACCAGAGAGAACGAAAGATCCAGCCAAACCACCGCGTCCACCTTCCCCCAAATCAGATCCCGCGCCATTGAATAATTCCCATCCACCACCCACCCCTCCCCCTCGGCCGCCGCCGCCACCCGCTCGCGAAACACCTCCGTCGAAACCTCCACCCACCCCGGCTCCCAATGCAGCTCATCCAGATCCACGTGCCGCACCCCCAACCCCGCCGCCAGCCGCCGCGCAAATGTGCTCTTCCCCGCGCAACTAGACCCGATCACATTCACGCGCCGCATCGCCCGCATCCTACCCACCCGCGGTTGATTTGACTTTTCCCCCCGCTCATTGACATTACCCCAATGCCGCGCACCAAAGACCAACTCTTCGCCGAAATGCTCGCCGCCGGCATCGTCGCCGTCATCCGCGCTCAATCCAAAGACCAACTCGCCCCCATCGCCCAGGCCCTCCTCGACGGCGGCGTCCCCAGCATTGAAGTCACCATGTCCACCCCCAAGGCCCTCGCCGGCATCGAAGCCCTCGCCGACGCCCTGGGCGACAAAGCCATCATCGGCGTCGGCACCGTCCTCGACGCCCACACCGCCCGCGACGCCATCGCCGCCGGCGCACAATTCGTCGTCAGCCCCATCCTCGACGAAGCCATCATCGCCACCACCAAACGCTACGGAAAAATCAGCATCCCCGGCGCCTTCACCCCCACCGAAATCCTCCGCGCCTGGACCGCCGGCGCAGACGTCGTCAAAGTCTTCCCCAGCACCAGCCTCGGCCCCCAATACTTCAAGGACATCCTAGCCCCCCTCCCCCCAATCCGCCTGACCCCCACCGGCGGCGTAGACCTCAAAAACGCCGGCGACTGGATCAAGGCCGGCGCGGCCTGCCTGGGCGTAGGCTCCTCCCTCGTCACCAAAGACGCCATGACCAAATCCGACTGGCCCGCCATCACCGCCAACGCCAAATCCTTCGTCGCCGCCGTCGCCGCCGCGCGAAACCCCTGGTGAACCCGAACCAGCCCATCCCCTACGCCCAGCCGCACGCACCCGGGCCGGGCGCGATTTTTGTCCGGTACGATTCCCTGTCCGCCGGCATCTTTCTCTTCTGGGGAATCGTGCTGCTCACCGCCGCCGGTGCCCTCGCATATCGCCTCGCCTTCGCCGTCCCCATCTTTCTCTACGTCATAGGCCTCCTGCTCGCCGGCATCGGCGGCTCGCGCCTGATCGTCCGCAGCCCCCGGCTGATCCTGGACCACCACACCTTCACCGCCAATATCCGCCAGCACCTCGAACTACCGTGGACGAGCATGGCCGACGCCTTCCCCGTGAAACACGGCCGCGGCGACTACCTCGTCATCAAACTCA
>JAQGHM010000387.1 GCA_028291615.1 Phycisphaerales bacterium
CGGGTGGCGGTGGGGGCGATGGTGAAGGCGGAGTGGCCGCTGAGCGCCAAGGGGGGCGAAGAGCTTCTTGTCGCCGCGCAGGACTTGCAGGAGAAGGTGAAGGCGGCCGATCTCGCGGACACCAAGACGTCGAGCCTAGAAGAGCAGGAAACGCGCGAGGAGCGAGCGGGGATGGACGAGAACGAGCAGGGCCCGCCGCCCGGACAGCCGATCTTCCTGTACGTGGCGAAGATCTCGGAGGAGCAGCGCGGCAAAGTGCTGGCGGACGCGTTCAAGAAAGCCAAGGCCAACGCCGGCGATCTGGCGAAGGCGGCGGGGGCGGAACTGGGGGCGCTCAAGCAGTTGCAGTCGCAAGCCGCGCCGGATGCCGAGCAATACCAGATGATGCAGTACGCGCGCTACAACCCGTACCTGTACGCGCAGGCGCAAAACGCCGAGCCGGATGAAGCGGTCTCGCCGATGGCCGGGCCGGTAACGTTGCGGCTGACGGTGTCGGCGTCGTTCGCGATCAAGTGAATGTGGCCAGGGTGACGCGGCGCGACTGCGACGCGAGCGTGGACACTTGAATTAAATCCCTCTCCGGTTACTGATTCCCCAATGGAATCGATCCTCGCCCGCGCCGTTGCCGACCTTCGCGCCCTGCTGCCACAGGTCGTTGAAATGAGCCCCACCGTCGAGCGTCTCGGGCAGGCGATGATGACCTGCTGGGAGCGCCGCGGAAAAGTGCTGATCGCCGGCAACGGCGGCAGTGCCGCCGACGCGATCCACTTCGCTGAGGAACTGGTCGTCCGCTTCCAGAAAAATCGCCGCGCCTTGGCGGCGATGGCGCTGTGCGACTCGGCCGTCGTCACCTGCGCCGCCAACGACCTGGGTTACGAGAACGTCTTCTCCCGGCAGGTCGAAGCCTACGGAAATCCCGGCGACGTCTTCATCGCCATGACCACTAGCGGAAACAGCGCGAACCTATTAAAAGCGATCAAATCCGCCAAAGAGCAACGCCTGATTACCGTCTCGTTCCTGGGAAAAGACGGCGGGCAGGCGAAGGGGCTGTGCGATATCGAACTGATCGTCCCCTCCCCCGTCACCGCGCGGGTGCAGGAGGTACACAAGATCCTCTATCACAGCATCTGCGAATGGGTGGAAGCGCGCGTCTGATCGTCGCAGCCCACTTAACGAAGCTTCAGATCCTGGTTTTCCTCGCGCATCGTCTCGGGTTGATAGGCGTAGAACCACCGCGCGATCTCGACCCCGCTGCCGCGCAGCATCTGGTGGTTGAGGGCTGAGCGGGTGAGGCTGGCGTCGGTGCGTTGCAGGCGGGTTTCGAAGTCGTACGGCTCGGTGTCGCCGCTCATCGGCCAGACAGTCTGCGCCGTCGGCACGTCGATCATCTTGGCCTTGACTGCGATTTTCACCCGCACCATCTCGCTCCCCTGCGGCACCTCGATGTCGAGTTGGTCGACGTGCAGGTAGAGCACCTGCGCCGCGCCGAGGCGCTGGCCGATCTGGGCGATCGACATCTTTCCGAACGCCAGCGGCGCCGCGTCGCGCAGGTCGTGCACGCGGGAGGGGTCGATCAGCGGGGCGACCTTGTGCTCGAGCAGGTCGTCGTAGATCACCCGCGTGAGCTCGTCGGCCTCGGGGAGGGCGACAGCGCCGGAATGCGCGTTCTCCACCAGCAGGAGCAGCGGACGCTGCGGGATGACGTACTTGGGTGGGATCGCCGGCGGGCCCGCGAATTTATACAGCAGCGCAGAAGGCGCGGCGCAACCCGACATCGCCACTATGAACGACGACAATGCCAAGCCCCGGACGATCACGCGATTAACAAAGTGCATCAGCGGCATCGGCATTACTCCTCACCCGGGGACGACGAGAAGAAACGCTTGGCTACCTCGGTCGTGATCTTGTCGACCAACCCTTTATAGATGTACGTCGGTGTGACCGAGTCGGTCGGAGGCACGCCCTCCGGCGATTTCTCCGGGAACTCGGCCAGCACTCCAGCCTCTTCGTAGCCAATTTTCACATGGCCGGCGGGGTCGATCTCGGCGACGCGGATCGTCACCGTTGATGAACCTTTAAGCAGCACCGGCGTGCGCGGATCGTAAACCGAGAATGGGGAGAGTTCGAGGTAGATCAGGCGGGTGCAACCCAAGGCCGCGGCGGCCTTGGGGGCTATCTCGTCAATCGAGCGGTTTTCCAGTTCCGGATGGTTCTTCTGCCAGCGGTAGACTTGCCGGGGGTCAACGTAGGTTGTCCCCTTCAGTTCTTCGAGCTTCAGCTTCGGGTTCGTGGCGGCGACCAATTTGTTCTGGACGCCCATCGACGTGTCTGAAGTTAGCGCGCCGTAGTCATAGGTCACGGCGCGCTCGACCCAGGTCAGCACCGCCACTTTCTGCCCCGCTAGCCCCGCATATCGCGCCTTGGTGCCCGCGCCGGGAGTGATCGCTGCTACATAACCAAATATGGCGCAACCACCGGTCATCGGAAGCAAACACGCCAGAAACAAAATCCCAAGGAGTCGAATCATGGTGTCACTCCAACAGGCGATAAAACCAATGCTCAGCTCAAGTTACATGGGCCAGTGATCGTGCCCGGTCAGGTGGATCGCAATCTTCCAAGCCCAGGCGCCGATCAAGATCACCAGCATGACGATGAGCCACAATCGTCCGGGCATCATCGCCACCAGGCGATGCACCGGACGCCCCGTAAACGCGATATAAGATCCGGCCCAGACGCCGGCCGCGAGCAAGACTGCGATCACGAACCCCATCGGCTGAATGTAAACGCTGGCGGCAACATTCCCGTGGGCGAAGTAGCTGACCGAGGTCGTAAATCCGCAACTGGGGCAAGGAATTCCGGTACGCGCCTCAAACTGGCAACGCTGCAACCCCAACTGCGTATGAGTGGACATCCCCTGCTGCCCGTTCGGCTCAAGCCACATCCCGATCAGCAGGACCGCCAGAGAACCGATTGCAATGCTTAAGGCCACCAGCCGCGCCCAAACCCGCATCGCCAGCGGCGCGGAATCGCGAGTATAAATGAGCGGTACGGCCTGCTCCACTATTGGCCACTCTATCGCCCGCTGGGGCGGCACGCAACTTTTGCCGGCTGTGGTGAACGGCGAAAGTTGCCTAGGTTTTGGAAATGGACCGCAGTTTGTTAGATGGGCGTAAACGATGCTGAGGGAATGAACAAATGCACTTGAATTGTGCAAAACGGGATTGAGAGTTAAAACAAATGCCTTTATTTCCATCACTCGTGTCCGAAGCCATTGACAACGGCTACGACCGACCGCTAATTTGTGCGGCTTCCGATCCTGACGCCTCGAAGTTCGGTGCGGTGGCGACTCGGCTCTAATGCCTCGGGCCGGGGTAATCAACGAAGTTAGCGAGTGGGACGAAGTCTGCCGCCGAGCGTTTTTTCGGAGCGGTTGCGCCGTCGTTGTTTGCGATTTACCGAGTTTGAAAAGAGCGAATCCTATGCGCGTCTTCATGTTGGGGTGGGAATTTCCCCCCTTCATCAGTGGTGGATTGGGTACCGCCTGCTATGGCCTGACGAAGGCTATGAGCGGGCTTGGGACCGAGATCCTGTTCGTGTTGCCGAGGCCGGTGACGTCACCGTTTTCGACGCACGTCAAACTGCTTAGCCCGCGCGCGGGTTCGCCGTTGGCGGCGCCGGTGACGGAATTTCGCCTCGATGAGTTCGAACATGTCAGTTTTCGCGCGATCCAGTCCAAGATGGGCGACCCGTATGCGCGCCCGACCAAGGGGATGATCGGGGATCGCAGTTCGACGTCTAAAGAGTCGGTGGTTGAAGGGGAGGAAGCGGCTGCGGGGAGCGCGGCGGACAGCAAGACGGCTGGCGCGATCGCGGGATCGGGCAAAGCGAGCACCGGAGACCACTACGGCGGCGACATGTTCGCTGAAATCCAGCGGTATGCGTCATTGGCGAGCGAGATTGCGCGGCAGGAAGACTTTGACGTTGTGCACGCCCATGACTGGATGACGTTTCCGGCTGGTTTGGCGGTGGCGGGGATCAAGGGCGTGCCGCTGGTGGTGCACGTGCACTCGACGGAGTTCGACCGTAGCGGCGTCAATGTCGATACACGGATTTACGATATCGAGCGGCGCGGCATGCACGGGGCGATGAAGATCATCGCCGTCAGCCTGCTGACCAAGAACATCATCAACCACCATTACGGGATCGACAATTCGAAGGTCGAAGTCGTTTACAACGCGGTCGAGGTGAACGGGAACGGGTTCGACGAGGAGAAGTACAAGATCCACAAGGACGAGAAGATCGTCCTGTTCCTGGGGCGGATCACGATGCAGAAGGGGCCGGAGTATTTCCTGGCGGCTGCGAAGAAGGTGCTGGAGGTGATGGACAACGTGAAGTTCGTCATGGCTGGCAGCGGGGACATGATCCGGCGGACGATCGAGATGGCGGCGAGCATGGGGATCGGGCACAAGGTGCTGTTCACGGGCTTTTTGCGCGGGCCGGACGTTGAGCGCGTTTTCAAGATGGCGGACCTGTACGTGATGCCGAGCGTGAGCGAGCCGTTTGGGATTGCGCCTCTTGAAGCGATGAGTCATGATGTGCCGGTGATCGTCTCGAAGCAGAGCGGCGTGTCGGAGATTCTGAATCACGCGTTGAAGGTGGATTTCTGGGACGTGAACGAGATGGCGAACAAGATCGTGGCGGTGTTGAGGCATCCGCCGCTGGCTAGCACGTTGCGGCAGCATGGTTCGTTTGATGTAAGAAAACGCACGTGGGTGGATGCGGCGAAGGAGTGCGTGGGGGTTTATGGGCAGGCTGTGGGGATGGTTAACGGGCGGCATTGAGGGGACCGGCGTACTGATCGAGCGACGTAGGGAAGGGGACTAATTGGGCAGCTTGACGACGTCCATCCCCGCGTTGGGCATTTCGACAGTTTATGGCATACGACCTACACATCGTTCGTACGCGGGATTGGACGGAGGCAGCAAACACGCCAATCACCAAAGAGGACGTTGATGCTCTGATTACAAGTGACCCAGAGCTGAACTGGTCCACCACCGATTACGTTGACATGGCCGACGACGGAGTCACGGCGCGCTATTACATGATTGTATGGCGAGGCTCACCGAGCTTTTGGTGGTATCGAGACCAGATTCAATGTTCGGGCGCAGATGAGGCGCAACAGTTAAAGCTCGCGCAGATGGCACGCGCACTGAACGCTCACGCCGTTGGTGACGATGGTGAGCGCTATGAAATAAAAAGGGGATTCCTTGGCAAGGATAAGCTTGTCGTTATTACCGATGCCTGACCAGCCGGACAGCGGACCGGGCGGGCGACGCAATGGTTGCGACTTCAACGTGCGGTGCGTCGCCCGACAGCTGAAACTTGATCCGTTATTCGGCGGCTGCTCTTGTCGGGTCGCGGGTGACTCAACGGCTTCGTTATGCGGCCGAAAAAGCTTCTCATGCTCAAGGTCGGCTGCTTCATCGCGCTGGTCTGTTGCGCCCTCGTCGCCTTGCAGTGGGCCAGGCTCGTGCCGCCCCTCGGCTTGGGCTGGGGTGATGGGAATCGACGGGGAGGTACCGGATATTCCCTAGGGCTGGTCGATGGGTCGCTCATCTTTGAAACGCTGTACGACGTAAAACCGTGGGCGCCGGGGACGGGTGGGAACGCCATCAAGTCCGACGGCGAGCCAGTCGGCTTTGCCGGCTTTAACTATCGCCGCTACGACATACGCCTGGCGTCGAGCGACGGCAAGCGCCTGCCGGGGACGTATGGCACGCAGACGAGATTCTGGATCGCGCCGGGATGGTTGTTACTCTTTTCACTCAGTGTTGCGGGACTCTGCCGCAAGCTTTGGGTGAACCAGCGAAGGCTTGAGCGGGACGAGAACCAACTATGTCGCAACTGCGGATATGACCTGCGGGCGACGCCCGAGCGCTGCCCTGAATGTGGTGTGGCTCGGGCGGCACCGCCTGCCGTATAAACATCAGTTGCAATGGACCGGGCCGGCGGGGTCCCTCGCGTGGAGTTCTCTTGCTGTTGCTGGCGCGCGGGATAGGGGATTTTCCGCGCAGTTCAATTGCTATTTCGCGCGGCGTGCGGGTTTGCGTTTCGCGGCGTTGCCGGCGGGCATTTTGCTTTTCATCTGGACGTGATAGGCGTTGAGGATGGCGGGGATCAGGCCGGGGAAGCGGTTGTTGAGTTCTGGGCAGCGGGAGATGTTGTGCATTTCTACGCCGCGGCGCTCGCTTTGGATCAGGCCGGCTTCCCGCAGGGCTTTGAAGTGGCGGGAGAGGGTGGACTTGGGGATGGCTTTCTGCTTGACCTTTAAAAATTTGGAGCAGCTTTGGGAGCAGGACGAGGCGACGATCTGGGCGTAGATGGCGACGCGCACGGGGTCTGAGAGGGCGTGGAGGACGGCTTCGATCGTGATGTGCTCGAGCGGCGGGTGGAACAGGGGTCTCATGACACTTTATTGTACGTCCATTTGACCCTGCGTTCGATAGTTCTACTATTTGGAACTATGCAACTGGTGGAATGCTGGAGCGCGTGCTTCGGGTTTTGTCGGTTGCCAAGCAGTGAAGGAGTTCGCACATGGGCAAGCTCACAGGCAAGGTCGCGGTCGTGACGGGGGCATCGAAGGGGATCGGGGCGGGGATCGCCAAATCGCTGGCGGCGGAGGGGGCGTCGGTGGTGGTGAACTACGCGTCGAGCCGGGCTGGGGCGGATGCGGTGGTGGCGGATATCGTGAAAAAGGGCGGGCGGGCGGTTGCGGTGGGGGGCGATGTTTCGAAGACGGCTGACGCTGATGGGATCATCGACGCGGCGATTAAGAATTATGGGCGGCTGGACATCCTGGTGAACAATTCCGGCGTGTACGAGTTTGCGCCGATCGAGGAGGTGACCGAGGCGCAGTTTCACCGGATGTTCAACATCAATGTGCTGGGTGTGCTGCTGACCACGCGGGCTGCGGTGAAGCATCTGCGCGAGGGGGGGAGCGTGATCAACATCGGGTCGGGCGTCAGCCGGATCACGCCGCCAAACAGCGCGGTGTACACGGGCACGAAGGGAGCGGTGGATGCGATCACGGGTGTGCTGGCACGGGAGCTGGGGGCGCGAAAGATCCGCGTGAACAGCATCAATCCCGGCGTCGTCGAGACCGAGGGAACGATCAGCGCGGGATATATCGGTTCGGATTTTGAAAAGGCGCTCACCGCGCAAACGCCACTGGGGCGCTCGGGGCGAGTGGGAGACATCGCATCGATCGCGGTGTTTCTGGCGTCGGATGATTCGGGCTGGCTTACCGGGGAACAGTTGCTGGCGACGGGCGGGTTGCGCTGAATGAATGCGGGAGCTTTTGCCGGACCGATCCGGGTCGTCGCCTTAGGCTCCGCGAGCCCGGCGTGGCGTGTCGTCATTTGCCGGCGCGTCTGACTTCCTTTGCGTACACTTTGTGTGCGAGGGTCTTGCCCGTTTTCATGTCGACGATCTCGACGTAGTTTCCGCGGCTTTCGTTTCCTAAGACGCTGATGAGCCCGTCGGATGCGTAGAGCAGGACACGGTTTTCGTACACGGAAGATCCGACGGGCTTTCTAACGCCTTGCAAATCGCTCCGCCACAACTCGCGGCCGGAATTGAGATCCACGGCGACCAGCGTGCAGTCCGGGGAAGACGGCTGAAATTGCGCGTAAACCAAGGTTTTGCCCTCCAGAGTGAAGACGGATCGGCTGTGTCCTTGCCAGGAAAAGGCGAGCTTGCCCTTCTTGATCAAGATGATGGTCAGTTGATCGTCACCGCCGGGCGGACGGATCAACTCGATCTGGTATTCGGCCGTTGCGGGCTGCGACATGCTGTAGAAGATTCCTTCATCCGAATCGTTCCATCGCCACGGGTTCTCGTTGAGTTCCTTCTGGAGATGGGCGGCGTCCTTCTTCGGTTCGGCGGCGAGGCTGGGGCGACAATGAAGCAAGGATGGCAGCAAGGTGATTCCGCATGCGATGATGAACCTATTCGCGAGTTGCATGGCTACTCCGGTGAATGGGCCAAATCTGTTGACCGTCTGCACAAACGGGGCGCTGAAGGAAGCGATATTAGTTGACGTCGGCTCGGAAGTGGTGGGGTTCTTCTGAATTATCTTGCTCTTGCTCGTCGGCCGGGCTAGGTTTTGGGACTCGGGCATTTCCGTACTCGGTCGCAAGGGCGTCGCCAACTTTTTCATGGGAGAGCTGTCATGGGTTTACGTGATTCGATTTTTTCGGCGCGTCGATTTCTGGGCATGGTTTTTTTGGCGACATTGATCCTGTCGTTGGGGCAGGCTTGGGCGGGGAAGCCGAGTCAGCCGCCGGCGGTGCCATTTAAGGGGGTGGCGGAGGAGCAGGCGATCAGCGCGGTGCCGGTGGATATAGATCACGTGTTCGTGACGACGGTGGGCGGCGGGACGGCGACGCACCTGGGGAAGTTCACGTTTATCTCGCCGCACCTGTCGGGGCTGACGGATTTTTCGATTGATGGGACACAGACGTTCACGGCTGCGAATGGGGATGTGCTGGAGGCGGAGATCGTGGGGAACCTGCATCCCGTACCGGACGCGAGCGGGCATGTGTTTCTGGTGGGGGACGTGGCGGGGACGATCACGGGCGGGACGGGACGGTTTGCGAACGCGAGCGGGTCGTTTACGTTTTCGATCGTGTTCGATACGCAGACGTTTCATTCGACGGCGGCGATTGATGGGATGATTCGGTTTGCGGGGAAATGAATCAGCGCGGATGTCGCGCTTTTCTAGATGCGGCGGTGGCGGTGGCGGCGGCGGAGGGTGGTCAGGCCGAGTGCGGCGACGATCATTATGGCGCTGCCCGGTTCGGGGACGGGGCCGGTGACGACGACGTTATCGACGGTGGCGGTGGCACCAGCGCCGTTCGTGCCGGTCGAAAGGCCGGCGTAATGTGAGGCGGTGGGATTGGTCGTGTAGGTGAAGGCAGTGCCGGCGGCAGCGCCGTTGAGGTCGAGCTGCGCGCCGTCGAGGAAGGCGTTGAGCGTCCAACTGGGGGTGGTGGTGTCGAGTTCGAGCTTGAAGTTGTGGGCGACGCCGGTGGTGGCGGTGGTGGTGAGCGCGGTCAAGGTGTTGGCGGGGCCGGCGAAGATGACCACCTGGCCGTTGTAGCGATAGAGGACCCAGGGGGCGCCGTTGTTGCCGACAAAGTTATTGGCGACGTCGCTGCCCGAGGCGAGGCCGACGGCGACCCAGGACGAACCAGCGCCGCCGGCGGGCTGGGTCAGGTCGGCGGAGATGTCGTAGATGCCGGGGTTGCTGCTGAGATAGCCCGCGCCGAGGTCGATCGATCCGGATCTGGATTGCAGGGTATCGGCGTTGAGTCCACCGGCGCCATTGCCGAGGAGCGTTGCCGTGGTGGAGACCCAGAGTTTTCCGTTGCTGACGGTCGGCGTGCGGCCGTTGAGGTTGGCGCCGCTGGCGAGGTTGTCAAAGTTGTCGGAGATGATGGTTGCGGCGCTTGTCCGCGGGGCCCATCCGGCCAGCGCGAAGAGCGCAGCGGCGGCGGCGGGCAAGGCGAATGCGGTGAGATGTTGACGACGAACGCCGATGGGCCGGGCGGCCTGGGATCTGAACTGCATTTCTCGCTCCTCCGAAGACGGTCACTGCTGCCGCGGTGAGTTTATTCGATTCCCAGTGGGAAGGAAGGGTAACTGCGCGCGCGCGTGCTCGATTACGGGTACGTTTGTGCGGGTCGTGCGGTTCTTAGGGAAGTTTCGGGGCAATTGGCACACGCAAAGCGCCCCGCCGGGAAGGGCGGGGCGCTTGGGAGCATAGACGATACAGGGACTCGCGATCCGGTTCGTGCGCTTCGGCGCGATCCGTTGCGGCTCAGCTTACCTTCGTCTTGGCGCGTTCCCAGGCGTAGCGGACGCCGTCTTTCATTTTGTCCCAGGTGCTCGCACCGGGATATTTCCTTTCCCAGTCGCGCCGGGCGTCGGATTCGAAGGCGGACCAGTCCTTGCCGGAATAGCGCTGGTCGCGGGCGAGCTCGCTGCCGTACTGGTAGGCGGGGCGGTACTGATCCCACGTTGCGCCGCTCTTGGCGTAGGTGGAGTTGAAGTTGTCGCGGTAATCTTCGTCGCGGAACTCGCGGGCGTCCTGGCCGGGCATTTTCTCCACGCGTACGTCGGTGTGCTTGACGGTGTCGCGCACGGTCTGCTGTCGCTGCTGGACGTCCTTTTCGATGATGATTTCCTCGACGACCCGGGCTTGTTTTTCGACGACGGGGACCTCGCGGCTTTCGGTCACTTCGATCGTGCGCCCCTGCTGGGCGTTGCGGAGATCGGCCTCGGTGACGGGGCGATCGACGGGGCGGCGCTGGACGTCGACGGTTTCCTGGCGGAGGGTGACGTCCTCGCTGACGGGGCGCTCGGTCATGTGGGTGTAGACGCGGACGCCGCCGCTGCGGACCTCGCGTTTGCCGACGTTCATGCGTTCTTCGACGACGGGGACCTTGGCGCGGTCCTGGTCGCCTTCCTTCCAGTCGGCGCGTTCGGTGCGGCCGGCGTTGGAACGCGGGGCGGGGGTGGCTGGCTGGGTGCTGGCGGAGGCGACGGCGCGGCCGCTCGCGGGCGTGCCGGTGGACGTAGTAGCGGCCATGCCGCGCGGGGTCCAACCGCTTGATCGCCACGTTGCGGCGCGTTCGTCGATGTCGATCGCGTGGTGGCGATTCATGATGTCGGCGGCGCGTTCGCCGAGGTTGTCTTCGACGCGGACGCTGACGAGCGTGCCGCCGCGGCGGACGCCTTCGGAGTAATACTCGGCTTCTTCTTCGGGGACGCCGGCGTTGACGAGTGCGCCGATGAGCCCTCCCGCGGCCGCGCCGATGCCGGCGCCGGTCAGGGTGGCGATGAGCGGACCGGCGGCGAGGATGGGGCCGAAGCCGGGAATGGCGAGCGCGGTGAGGCTGGCGATGAGCCCGGCCGCGCCACCAACGACGGCGCCGGTGGATGCGCCGGTGGCGACGCCGGCGCTGATGTCGCGGGTGTCGTCGACGTCGCCACTACTGGAGGTGGTTTCGGACTTCTGGCGGGCGATGCTGATGTCACCGCGGGGGACGCCCATTTCGGTGAGATCATTCACAACTTTCTGAGCGTCGTTAAGGTCGTCAAAGAGAGCTACTACTGTCTTGGCCATGACATGACTCCTTTCGGTCTTTCTGTCAGACCGGCGAAACCATCGCCGGGCAAATAAAACGGGTGTGTGGTACGCGCAAGCCCGCACAAACAATGCGCTGGGCTTCCTATGAACGGGTGGAGCGGTCGGAAGCAATGGTCGTGCCATTTTGCTGAGTCGCGGGGATGCTGGAATCGGTCGAGCCCGGTGGTCGCGCCTCGTTTGTGGAGGCATCGGCGGGGGGCGCACCTTGCGCGGGGAGGCGCTCGACGATCACCTCTTCGCGCTGCAGCGTGACGGTTTCTTGATGACGTTCGTGCACGATGCGCTTATGCACGCGAAGCTCTTCCTTAAGCACGAAACGCTTTTCGACGATGAGCACTTCTTCGACGACCGGGATGATCCAATCTTCGCCTTCGCGACGGCTGGGCTGGGGGCCATCGACGGTGCGGCCGATGGGGACGCGCTCGACGGTAACCTCTTCGCGGGCCAACGGTTGATCGATCGTCTCTTCTTCCTGGCGCAGGACCTTGCGGAGGCGGACGCGACCGGACTCGACGGTGCGCTTGCCGATGCTCATGTGTTCTTGAATCACGGGCACGACGGCCGCTGCTTCTGGGGTTGATCCGGCGTCGGTTGGCAGACGTGCAATGAGGTCGGCGGCGGCGCTTGCGAGCCGGTAGTGGCGGTCATCGATGCGCTCGAGGAGGTCCGTGGCGACCATCACGCGGCGGCTGTCGTTCAAAAGAATTTGTATTTCCTGACGACTTCCGTCCAGCGGCCAAGTGGACGTGTCAATCGTTCCGCGTAATCCGCGAGGACCCGACACTTCGACCGATGAGGATTGATTCATTAGGCATACCTGGTTGGAGGAAGACTCATTTTTGGCTGAGCAACCGTGATGCCAATGAAGCGAGTGTGGCGTTTACCGCGGGGGCGTTTATCATCGCGTGCGCCCATGGCGAATGGCCCGATCCTGATCATCTCCGGCACGAACCGCCCGAACTCAAACGCGCTGAAGGTGGCGCGGGTGCTGGAAGCGCACTACGCCCGCGCCGGGGCGACGGTTGATCTGCTTAATTTGGAGCACCTCCCTAAAGAGCTCTTTGACCCCTCGATCTACACCTCCAAACCCGCGGCAATGGCGGAACTGCAGGCGCGAGTCCTAGCCGCGGCGGGTTTGCACGTGGTGACGCCGGAGTACAACGGGTCGTTCCCCGGGGTGCTGAAGTACTTCATCGACCTGCTGAAGTTCCCGGAGAGTTTCGAACATAAACCGGTGGCGTACGTGGGGGAGTCGGCGGGGTTGTGGGGGGGACTGCGATCGGTGGAGCAGTTGCAGATGGTGTTCGGGTATCGGCATGCGCATTCTTATCCGATGCGGGTGTTCATTCCGGGGGTGAATAAGTTGTTCGATGGGGAGGGTCGGCTGACGGATGCGGAGATCGATCGGCGGTTGGGGCAGCAGGTCGGGGGGTTTCTGGAATATATCCGATGCCTGGGGCGATGAGGGCGGTGCGCGCCGCGCGGCGAGGCCGTGTGTCGGCAAAAAAAAACGGACGGCATCCCTGCCATCCGAGCCCTCGATTCGATTGTTGATGGGAAGGTTTAAGCGGCTTCTTCGGCGGCCGGGAAGATCCTGGGCTCGGGGACGTTCTCGAGCTTGATCTCGCGGGGCATGACCTTGCGGTAGCCGAGTTGGCGGACCACCTCGAGCACCTCGGTCCAAGTCGGATACATCTTCTTGTTGACCTTCTTGTAGGTTTGGATGGCCATGCAGAATTCGAACTGCTCGACGGTCATCTCGCCTTCTTCGGCGGCCTTGCGGTCGTCGGAGCGGCGGCGTCCGGGGCCACGGCGACGTTCAAGGCCGGTGTCGGAGCGGCGCTCGACGCCCGTGCGGCGCTCGGAGCCGGTGTAGCCGGATTCGGCGGTGGTTTGAAGGCGGCGGTCGGTTCCGACGCGACGATCGACGACGGTGGCGCGGCGATCGGGCCCGCGCCCGGGCTTGGCGCCTTCAGGGACGGCAGCGGGCTGGGGGGCGGGGGTCGGTGAGGAATTCGAGTTTTGTGTTACATCCGGCATAAGCGTTGGAACCTCCCCCAGAGCATCGGCTAGGTGAGGCGGCGGCTGAAGTGACGGGTCGGCGCGCGGTGGTGAAAATGGACGGAGTCCGATAAGGCCGCCTTTGACGGTCGGTGGAACTGCGGATAGGATTCGCGCCCCGCTGGAGAGGTGGCGGAGCGGCTGAACGCGCCGGTTTCGAAAGCCGGTTAACCGCAAGGTTACGGGAGTTCGAATGTCCCCCTCTCCGTATGATTGAAACCGCCCGCCGTAAGTACGGCGGGCGGCGTCGATTGCAGAACGCCGTAGCGCTCACGCCCCTGACTTGTCCCGGTTCGTGCTGTCGAGATATGCCGTGGCGCGTTCACTCCACGCCAACCCTTGAAAGCGGGTGGCGCGGGCGAACACCGCCAATGCGACCAGCACGACGACACACTTTGTCTCTGTCGCTTTACTGAACATGGTCTGCTCCTTGTAGAGTCGTTGATGAATTGACGTTGGTCGCCGGCAGTTGCTTGATCCGCTTCACGAAACGCACCCCCTTCATAAACCGCCGCGACGTCCGATTGCTCTTTCCGTAGTAGATGCGGGCCATCGAACCGTCCCCGGCGTGGCCCATCCAAGCATCGACGACCACTTGGGGCACACCGCTGTTAATCGCCCAGGTCTCGAAAAAGTGCCGCAGGGAATGGATGACCAGGCCGTCGTTCTTGCGTCCCACCGGGATTCGCAACGACTTTCCCAGCTTCTGGAATCCCTCGTTGAGGTCGCGGAGGTCGATCGGGCGATCGGCCTTGGGATAGGCGTGGCTCGCCGGCGCGCAGAAAAAGTAGGGACGCGACGCCGCTGATGTCGGCAGTGCCGACAGGTAGCACTGCAGATGTTCCCTCAACAGGGGATGAATCGGCACCTTGCGAGCGCGGCGCGTCTTGGGCATCCAGCCCGGTCGGGCGACGACGTGAATCCAGCCCCCTGCCAGGTCGACGTCCTGTGGCCGCAACATCCGCATCTCGCCAGCACGCAGGCCCGTGTAGGCCAGGACGGCATAGCGAGCCCGGACGTCGTCGGACGCCCCATCGATCAGCGCCTTCACCTGCTTGCGCGCCGGCGTGAACTTCGGGGTGGTATATGGCTCGGGGACTTTACACCCCGCGACGGGGTTGCGTTCGAGGTACTCGCGACCGGGCGAGGTGCACCATTTGATGAACGACTTCACGATCGTCAGCCCGGTGTACATCGATTTGGGGGACTGCCCCTGCTTGCGAACGGCGCGATAGCGTTCGAAGAGACTCGACGTGATCTGCTGGAGCGAGGTCACGCTGTTTGCATCCGCGAACGTCGCGAAGGACTCCAGCCATTCGCGGTACTTGGTGATCGTCTTGGCCGCGCGGTCCTCACCCCTTTTAACCTCCAGGAACTCTGCGATGGTTGATCGAAGCGCGATCGGCGCCCGTGGCGCGGCATAGCTTCCCGCCGTCAGATCGGAATCGAGCTTCAGAGCCCGTCGGATTGCGATTTCACGGTTGGGCGTTTTGAGCGAGCGTTTGCAGTTCTTCCCTTCGTGCCAGAATTCGGCGACGTAAGTTCCGCGCTTGCCGCGCTTGCGGATGTAGAGCTTTTCCCCCACGCGCGTCCTTTGGGCCCCGCGGTGGGCTGCGGCTTGATGGTCCTGCTGGGCGCAGGACGGTTCTTCTTGCTCATTCATTATTGCTAACCTCACAATTGGTTAAGTTGTCCGTGCCCGAGTGCGCATACGGCTGAACGCGATCTGGATGGCGCGATCGCGCCAGATGCGGCGATGTTTCCCCGCGCGAGTGGTGGCGCCCTGGAAGTCCCCCGAGGCGATCCACGACTTGACGGTGCGCAGGCTTACCTGAAAGAGCGCGGCGAACTGTGACAAGGTCAGGATTGGGGGACAGTGCGCAGCCGACGCCGGATCCGCATACGCGGCGGCGATCTCCTCAGAGCTGATTTGCAGTGGCTTGGGCATGGCTCGGGCCGGCACAATTCAGCCGGACGAGGCCATGATGACGTGGAGCGATCCACGCGTCTGGACGGCAAGCTTGACGAGCAAACCGTCCAAAGCTGCAGGAGATAATCTACGGCGTCCCGTTGCCGTTATCCCAACCGTTCAAGATGAACCTTCGACGGGGGTCGGCTTGATGTACCAGTCGGAACTCCCATGCGCCTGGGCGAGGTCGATCAGGTCTTCTTTGATGACACGCGCCTTGTCCTGCGGGTCGTCGTTGGAGTGGAAAAACGTAGCGAAGACCGCATGGAGGCGCCCGATTTGCCGGTCCAGCGCCGTGGCATGGCGGGCGAAGAGGACGCGCCAGTAGTGCTGGAGCACGAAGATGCGCTGGAGGCGCGGGAATGCCCTGCCGAGGGCATCTTGTATCGATTGGAATAGACACGTATCACGTCGCCAGAACTGCTCACATTCATCGTCAGAGTCGATTCTTGAAGGACTTGAATTTCATGTCAGATGGCGGCCACACCGAGAGCAGAAAAGAGCGGCGCGCTGGCAACCGCATTCGCTGCAGGTTCGCATTACGCCGGTTCGGCTGGAGCGTGTGAGAATTGCCAATGAGGTGATAACTATGATGCAGCCCAGGCACATTGCAATAATCCAGATAGTCATATTTTCACTTCGCCTTTTCATTGACCATCGTCGTCGGTGCATGGCGGTGGCGGCGAAAAGGCCTCGGATACTTTGGTCGATCCATTCAAGCCTTTTACCCTAAAGCGATACTTGCGAGTTTTTGTTGGGAAATGGGAACTCGAATTCAGCCATACAGCGTTA
>JAQGHM010000397.1 GCA_028291615.1 Phycisphaerales bacterium
CGATCACCTCATCGCCAATTGGATCGAGCGGACCTTTGCCCTCCCCGCCCGCTGGGTAGTAACTGAACAGCCGAATGAACGGGGACTTGAAGTAAAGCGCTAGTTCGACCGCACGTTTGAACTTGTCGAAATGCTCCGCCCAGGGCGCGTCGATCGCCACCTTTCCGATTGGCGACCCGATCGAGACGACGCCCAGCCCGTTGTCCTGCAGCTTCGTGCGGATCTCCGCCCGGAGCGGGGCGTCGAAATCCATCACGTTCTTTCCGTAGACCCCGCGCAGCTCGAAGTGCGTAACCGCGTTTTCCTTGCACACGCGCACCTGCAGGTCCAGGTCCGGCCCGATCTCATCGGCGAATGCGCCCAGTTTCAGCATGCCGGGCATTGTAGGAGAGCGACCGCGACGCGCCAACGCAGGCGCGGCCACTCATCACTTCCCCGCCGTCCAATCTTTATACTTCGCGTCGAGCTTGGCCGACGCGGCATCACCCTGGTGAAACAGGATTCGGTATTTAAAGGTCAGCGTCTTCCCCGGCTCAAGTTTCAGGTCTCCAGCCCCTTTCGGCGTGTTCTTGGGATCATAGTCGTGCAGCCCGAAGATATTCGCCGCGTGCAGGCCGTATGCGCGTGTGTGCCAGGTCGTCGGATGGCGCGGATTGGATGGATCATCGAAAATTGCCACGCCGTACGGCTTGCCGCCGATCATTCCCGATTCATCGCACCAAGCCGCCGCCTTGCCCCAGATCGCCTTTTCACCGCTCGCCCCGTTCGAGTTGGTCAGCACGCCGTCGCGATGCTTTTCGCCCTTTTCGCTGTTCCCGATTTCCGGATGCAGCCGCACCGCTGCGATGCCCGCCTCCTTGGTATCGCCAAAGACCACCTCGTCCTTCATCGGCGTAAATACGACCGTCAGGTCGATCCCGCGCGTGCCATCCTCCTGGCCGAAGAATCGCAGCGTTCGCGTCTCCTTTAAGATCGTCGGCGCGTCGGCTGTCTTGCCTTCCCATTCCAGCTCTTCGACGATCGTGTCGCCCTCGACCTTGTCGAACTTCATGTGCCGCTGTTTGTGCCCCGTGTGGCCCCAGTGGTCGATGCCGTTCACGCTTCCCTGCGCCACCCAGACCGACCGGTGATGCGGATGTTCCTTGGGGTTGGTCACTTCCTGATCGCTCGTTACTGCCTGACCATCCGCTGCGTAAACTGGATAGGCGAACGGCCGGTGGAAGTTTTTGTCATCGCCTGGCAGGAAGTGATACGTCGTGAACTCCTTCCCATCGATCTCCACCTTTACCGCGGCGGCATCCTGCGTGAGCTTCACCGTGGCCGCGTGGACCGCCGCGCCGGCAAAGGCGATCGCGATCAGGACGATGGGCGTCAGCATTCGGTAGTTCATGGCTGTTGTTATACCTAAAGACTCGTGCGACTCGCCAGCGTTCACTCGACGGCAAACTCCACCCATTGCGTCGCCACCTTTTGCCCTGCGTCAACGCTCCACGATGCATCCACCGGGCCGGCCGCGGGATACACGTGCTCGACGGTCCGAATCTTTCCGTTCCCATCCGTCCAGGCAAACCGCACCGTTGTCGGGCTCGGATTCGACACGCGATACGCCAGATGCGCTTCCACTTTTCGATACGTCTTTCCGCCGTCATTACGGAACCGCACCCGCACCGGCCCCGCGACGCCTTTCAGTTCAGCCTCGCCCCAGGCGAACGATTGGCTCCAAAAGTCCGCCGGCTCTGGCTCGCGGCGCGTGATCTGCCAATCGCTCACCACGCTCGCCCAACTCTTTCCGCCATCCGTTGAATACTCGATCTTGTACTTCACCGGCGCGGGCGGCGCACCCGACGACTGCCACGACGCGGCATACACCCGCACCGCCTTCTCGCCGCGCGGCGCTGCCAATTCCAGCGTCACCATCTTTGAGCCCATCTTCCCCTCTATCACGTGCGCTTCCGCCTGCCCCAACGCCGGCCCCGCCGACGTGTGCGCCAACCCTGAACTCTCGAATGTCACTTTATTCACGCCATCGTGCAGGTGCGGGATGGTCGCGACGTTTGCCTGGCAGACGGTCCGAATCGTCAGCCCTGATCCCTGCAATTGCTTGGCCGGCGCACCGATTCGCAGGAGGTATTGATTGTGCCCCTTCACTCGATCCGTCAGGTCGGCCGTCCCATACTTGGGATCGCTCCACGTCTTCCCCTGATCCACCGAAACGCTCAAGGGCGCTTCGGCCTTTCCGCTGACGATCAAGCCATTCGTTCCCCCCGCATCATAAATCCCCCACTTCGAATCATTTGCTGGTGTGCACCCGATCACGTAGGGCGAGCGGAATTCAAACGTCACCTGCTGATCGCCTTCGCTCACCACGCCTGCCTTGTAGCTCTCGTCATCAAATCGCGGCCGATACGTGTACACCGCATTCGCATACCGCGCCTGCCCTACGACATGTGCCGTACCCTTCGTGGTTTGGTACATCCGCTCCGGCTGATTCACCCAACTCCGACTTCGCTCGGGCCCGGGAACACCCTTCGCGTTGTAGTTCATCCCCCAGAATACAAATGTCTTCCCATCCTCCAGCCCCGGCTTCAGGTACCGTCGCAACGTCTCACCCGGGCGCAGATGGACCATCGGCGGCGGCCCAGCGTAGCCTGCCAAATACTCCGCGGACTGATTGGACGTATAAACGCCGCCCGCGTCGCCGTCTTCGAGCCCTGAGACTCGCCATCCCCGCTGTCGTTCCGGCTTAAACATTGGGTCTTTGAGCGTCCCAATTTGCGGCACGATCTCCGCAATCGAAAGCAACCGGCTCCCATCCGGCGCGAAGATCGCCGTCGAGATATCATGATCCAGCAGCGCCCACTTCCCCGTGCCATATGCCCCGCCCGTCAGGAACACTTCGAATGAGTTATGCCCCGAGACGCCAACGCTGCGACTGCGGCAATGCCCGAGCAGCGCCTCCATCTCCCCGTTCCACTGCGCGTGCGTCGTGCCGCACAAGCCAAACCCGTCGGCGAAGAGGCCGCCCCAATAATCTCTGTTCCAATCCGTATTCTTAAATCCCTTTCCAAACAGGTCGCACTTCCCCTCTTCGCCATGCCAGTAGTGCAGGTTGCGCCAGTACCACGATGCGAGCGCTTTGTCCTCGTCGCTCGAAACCGTTCGTCCCGTCGCGCGCTCGTACAGCTCTGCCTGCGTTTTGAATAGGCGCTCGAACGTTGAACATGACAACTCCCCCGGATACCACAGGTCGTCGGTCTTTATTTGCGGATCGCCTGACGAACCCCACGCTGCGCCGCACACCACGCACGTTATGCCCACCACAATCAGTCGAACGATCTTTTGCATCAAGCTCCTTTTCATTTCTGTATCGCCCGCGCGGGTTTTTGTTTTATACTGAGCGTCATGACCCACTGTCCATCGCGCCGCCGTTTCCTTCAGCAGTCCGCCGCCGCTGGTCTTGCCGTGTGGCTCACGCCCCCAGCCGTTCGCGCCGCCGGGCCAAACGAAAAGCTCAACATTGGCGTCATCGGGGTTACCCACCGCGGTGGCGACAACCTCGCCGGCGTCTCCTCGGAAAACATCGTCGCACTCTGCGATGTTGACGACCGCCTCCTCGGCCCCGTCGCCGCTAAGTATCCCGGCGCGGCTAAGTTCAACGACTTTCGCAAGATGATCGAGGAGACCAAAAACCTCGACGCCGTCGTCGTCAGCACCGCCGACCATTGCCACGCGAGCGCCACCGTCATGGCGCTGCGGATGGGCAAGCACGTCTACTGCGAGAAGCCGCTGACGCACACGGTCGCCGAAGCGCGACTCGTCGCCACCGAAGCCGCCAAGGCGAAGAAGGCGACCCAGATGGGGACGCAGATTCACGCTGGTGAGAACTACCGCCGCGTCGTCGAGTTAATTCAGGGTGGCGCGATCGGCGTTGTCAACCGAGCGCACGTCTTCGTCAATTCCAGCTACGGCTTGAACAAGATCACCGACACGGGCGCTGAGATTCCACCTGGTTTCCACTGGGACCTGTGGCTAGGGCCGGCCGCCGAACGTCCCTTTCAGCCGGTCTATCACCCGCAGCAATGGCGGCACTTCTGGGACTTCGGTGGCGGCACTCTTGGCGATTTCGGTTGCCACCACCTCGACCTCTCCTTCTGGGCCCTCGGCATTCTCCAGCCGACCACCGTCGAAGCTGCCGGCCCCGCGCCCGACCTGGAGCATCCGCCAAAAGAGCTTCAGGTCGATTACCACTTCCCTGCCCGCGACGCGCAGCCGCCGGTCCACCTTACCTGGTATCACGGTGAAAAACGCCCGGCGATCTTCGACGAAGTCGGCGCACCAATGAACTGGGGCAACGGCACCCTCTTCGTTGGCGACAAGGGAATGCTCCTCGCCAACTACGGCAGGCTGCTGCTGCTGCCCAAGGAACAATTCAAAGATTTTACACCGCCTGCCGCAACCATCGCCCCCTCCATCGGGCACCACGCCGAGTGGATCAAAGCCTGCAAGGAAGGCACCCCGACGCTCTGCAACTTCGCTTATGGCAGCGCGCTGACTGAAACCGTCCTCCTCGGCAACGTCGCCCATCGCGCGGGGAACAAAAAACTCGAATGGGACTCGGCCAGACTCGCCGTCACCAACGCCCCCGATCTCCAGCCGCTGCTCACGCGCGAATATCGCAAGGGCTGGGAAATCTAACGAGGATGCCTCGACCGTGGTATACACCTGCAACTCAACTCTCCAAGGAGCCTCATGAAATACGCGCTTGCCTCAATTCCCGTCCTCCTGCTTTCGATCGCCCTCGTGCTCGCAGATGAGCCGCAGAAGACCGAGGAAGGCTTCACCTCGCTCTTCAACGGTAAAGATCTTACCGGCTGGGTCTACGGGACGACGGCCAAGGGCGAGAACAAGGCCGGCGAGGGATACAAGGTCAAGGACGGCGCGATCTACAGCACAAAGACCGACGGCGGCAATCTATACACCGAAAAAGAGTACGCCGACTTCACACTGCGCTTCGAGTTCAAGCTCACCGAGAACGCCAACAACGGCATCGGTATCCGCGCTCCACTGACCGGCGACAGCGCTTATCAGGGAATGGAGATTCAGGTTCTCGACGACAGTGGCCCCGCCTACAAAACCCTTCGGCCCGCCCAGTACCACGGCTCGATCTACGACGTCTTCCCCGCCGAGCGCGGTCACCAGAAGCCGGTCGGCGAGTGGAACGAAGAGGAAATTACCGCCAAGGGCACCCGCGTGACCATCAAGCTCAATGGCGCGGTCATCGTCGATGCCGACCTCGCCACCGTCACCGACGAGGCCGTCCTGAAGAAGCATCCAGGCCTGAAGAACACGACGGGCCACATCGGCTTCCTCGGCCACGGCGCACAAGTAGAGTTCCGCAACCTGCGCATCAAAGAACTCAAGTAATCATCGCCATCACACCATATTTAATCTGATCGATAATACTGATCAGGGTTCTCATTCGGGCTTCACATTTAGCTTCTATGGTACGTTTATAGGGCGCAGGGGACGGACTTAAAACATTCCTCCCGCCATGCGGTATGAACCGATGAGTTCGCCACGTGCCTGACGCACGTGGCGCGCTTTGCACCCTTGATTCGCACCTGGAGCTGAGATGTTTACTACCGATGACGCGGGAGCGCCCCCACGCCCGCTACGGCGCGGCGTATACCTGCGCATCTCGCGGCTTCGCCTGTTCTTCCTGTCTCTTTTCCTCTTTGGTTCGTGGTTCGCGGTCTTCCATTTCGCCGCGACTAAACCCGTGCCCGCCGCATCCGCGCCGGTCACCACCGTTGCCGTCTCGCAGCCCGCCCCGACCGGACCCTGGGGTGAATTGGAAATTACGCCGATCGATCTCGAGCCACCCGCCGATGCTGCCGAACGTTTTGCGACGGTCGACACGTCCAAATGGTACTTCCGCGACTGCGATCTCGCCCAGCTCACCCAGTTGCTGCAAACCGCCGGTCTTTCGCAAGCGCAGCGCGACGGCATCGTGCAGTCCTGTACGCCTGACCCGTCGATCAATGGATTGATCGCCACGCCCGATCCCGCGATTGTGATTTCGCTTTTTCCACCCGCCCGCTCCGCCATCTATCGCGTGCTCGCCGCTGACGCCAAAAATGCGCAGGCCGAGCCGTTTCGCCATCGGCCCGATCCGCATGACGATTGGTTCGCCGACACTGGTCTTTCCGCCGAAATCCTTTCGATCGCCCGGCGACTGGTCTACCGCCGCGGTGATATGGAGGCCTTCGTCGACGTCAGCGCGATCACGCCGTTCTTGAAAAGCGAAACCGATCGTGCCGCCCTCTTCCGGGCGCTCTCAGCGCAATCGGCGCTACTGGTCAAACTGCGGGTCCGCCCACACAGCGATGTCCGCGCGCTCACGCAGTATTGGGGTGTCGGCGGGCGCGAACGACAGGTCGGTCCGCTACTTGAGTCTCTCGCCCGATTGCCCGACGGCAGTCCGATTAACGTCGCCCAACTCCTTCCCCAGTTTGCGCGGGCGCGGGTTTATACTTTCCCGGTTCTTGAGGGAACTTCTCCAAACGGCCGCTACGACTGCCATTGGACGACGTTCAACTTCTGGAATCGCGTGCCCGACGACGATTTTACCCGCACCGACTACGTCGCCCGGCAAATCGCCACGGGCTATCACGTGATCGACAAGGCCGATCAACTGGGGGACGTGGTCCTGCTGGTGAATGCCAAAGGCGATGGCATCCACTCTGCCGCTTACGTGGCCGATGGCATTGTCTTCACGAAGAACGGATCGAGCATGGCCGCCCCGTGGATCTTCGTAAATCTTCCCGATTTGCTGACGTATTACGAGACCAACGGCGCAGTCAAGACGGTAGTCCTGCGCAAGAACAGCATCTAAACAATCTTCGTGTAGCGGCATGCCCAAAGGGCTGTTCTTACGCCTGCTTGGGCGGTTCCTTCGCCTTCAGCCAGGGCATCATTTTTCGCAACCGGCGTCCGGTGTTTTCGACGGGGTGGTTGTTGTCGGCCTCGTAGAGGCGCTTGAAGTTCTTCATACCCCCTTCGTACTCCGCGCGCCACTCCTTTGCGAACTGGCCGGACTGGATCTCGGTCAGGATCTTCTTCATCTCGGCCTTGGTCTGATCGGTGACGATGCGTGGGCCGCGCGTGAGGTCGCCGTACTCAGCGGTGTTGCTGATGCTGTACCGCATGTAGTCCAAGCCGCCCTGGTAGATCAGGTCGACGATCAGCTTGACCTCGTGGACGCACTCGAAGTACGCCATTTCCGGGGGATAGCCGGCTTCGGTCAGGGTCTCGAAACCGGCCTTGATCAGTGAAGCCAGACCGCCGCAGAGCACCGCCTGCTCACCGAAGAGATCCGTTTCGCACTCGTCTTTAAACGTCGTTTCGATCACACCCGAGCGGGCGCCACCGATGCCGCGCGCCCAGGCCAGTCCCATCGCGCGGGCCTTGCCGCTCGCATCCTGGTGAATGGCGAGGAGGCATGGAACGCCGCCACCCTTTTCGAACTCGCTGCGCACCAAGTGCCCCGGGCCCTTCGGGGCGACGAGGATCACATCGACATCCTTGGGCGGCACGATCGTCTTGAAATGGACGTTAAAACCGTGTGTCACGCCAAGCGTCTTCCCAGCCTTCAGATACGGCGCGATCGACTTCTGATACACCTCTGGCTGAACCTCATCGGGCAGGGTGATGATGAGCAGGTCGCCCTGTTTAACAGCCTCATCCACGCTGACCGGTTCAAAGCCGCGTTCGATGGCCAAGCGGCCATTGGTGGAATCTTTGCGGTTGGCGACGATGACCTTTACGCCGCTGTCGCGGAGGTTTTGGGCGTGGGCGTGACCCTGCGACCCGAAGCCGATGACGGCGACGGTCTTTCCCTTCAGGGCGTCGAGGGGGGCGTCTTGTTCGTAAACCATTTTCAGCGGCTCGGGCATAGTCGTTTCCTTGCTAATAATCCGTATCTGTCGAGTCGGCCAAAGATAGCGATCCGCAGGGGGGCGGTCAATCGCAGGCCCCTGAAGGACCGATAAATCCGGGAGGAGAATCGGCAGGCCCAAGCGAACAGAAACGAGGCGTTTGGTGTATGCTTAGGAGTTCAGAGGATTGCGCGGGTATGAGGGTGCTCAAAGCCATCTTAATCGCCACCGCTACGGCCACACTCGCCGCCGGCTGCAACCGCGCCAAGGCGGGCGCGAACAAGGCCGATTCCACTGCGCCCACGAAGCAAACGGCGTCGTCGTTGCCGGCAGAGGATCAGCGCCCCGTAGCTCAGCCCACGCCGGCCAAGCAGCTTTTCCAGGCCATTCGCATTTCGCCGGACGAACGGAAGGTCAGGCAACTGCTGAGCGAGCACCCGGAACTGACGAACAAAGAGGTCAACGGCGCTTCCCCGCTCTGGATGGCCTGTGAATCGCGCTCACTGCCGCTGGTGAAAGCGGTCGTCGAATGCGGCGCGGATTTGAAAGCGACCAATTCCCAGCACCAGAGCGTCCTCTGGGCTGCGGTGAATTACGGTAGCGTTCCGATCATCAAATACCTGATTGAGAAGGGGGTTGACCCTAAGGCGCTTCAGGATGACGGGGAGACGCTGCTCTGGGCTGCTGAGACGAAGCAGATGGCCGAGCTGATGATTGACGCCGGGGTGGATCCAAAACAGAAGAACGTCAACGGCGACACCGCGCTGCATATGGCGTGTCGCCATTCGCTGCTGGAGGTTGTTGAACTGCTGCTCGACAAGGGCGTCGATATCGAAGCCAAGGGTCACTGGGATATGCGCCCGCTGCACAGCGCCGCATCGACGATTACCGGCGACGCGCGTCCGGTCGTCATGCTGCTCTTGCGTCGCGGCGCGGAAATCGATTCGCGCGGCTTTCACGGCCATACCGCCATTCACGAGTGCGCGCTCTACAACCGCTTCGAGATGACTGACCTGCTCCTTTCGCGCGGCGCCGAGCCCGATCTGAAGGACGACGAAGGCCGCACCCCGGTCGATACGGCGCTGCTCGCCGGCAAGATCGAACGGGTTGACCTGATCAACCTATTGGTCAAGCGCGGCGCGGCGGGCGAGCTTATTCCGGTCTCGAAGGATTAGTCGTCGCGTCAAGTCGCACGTGAAGTGCCTACCGTCAGCCAGTTCTCCACGCGCAATCCGGTGACGACCGAAAAGTGCTGCTCGGCGGTCAGCACGGTCATGTCCCGCGCGCGGGCGATCGCGGCAATTTGCGCATCCACTTCGGAGATCGGGCGTCCGATCTTCTGCAGCGGAACCTTGATCTGACCGAACGCGATCGCGGCAGCGGCATCGAAATCAAGTAGCGGCATGCGCTCGAGAAACGCCCGCAACGTCACCTCGTTCTCCGATGGTCGAGCGCTGTCGTAGACGCGATACCACAACTCCCCCACGGAGGGCATGCAAATGTGAACCCGCGCATCGGTTGCCGCGGCAACCCGTGCGACAAGGGCCGGGTGACCGCGCCAAAGTGCGGTCGCGTGCTGGGTGTCGAGGAGGTAATTTGTCATCGCTCATCGACCCGGAGCAGAGTTTCTACCGGATCAGCGTCGCGGTTCGTTCGGGTCCAACGCTTACCATCTTCACCGGCGCGCCGACCAGTTGTTCGATGCGCTTGACGTACTGCTGCGCCTCTTTCGGAAGCTCTTCGAACTTCCGCGCCCCCGTGATATTCCCGCGCCAGCCGGGGAGGGTTTCGTAGATCGGCTCGACTTCCGCGAGCACATCCATGTCGGCGCGGAAGTAATCCAGCCGCGCGCCGCGGTATTTATAACCGGTGCAGATTTGCACGTGGTCCAAGCCGGACAGGACGTCCAGCAGCGTCATCGCGATCTGGGTGATGCCGCAGAGATCCACCGCATACTTGACGGCCATCGCGTCGAACCAGCCACAGCGCCGCGGACGCCGCGTGGTGGTGCCGTACTCGTTGCCGCGCTCGCGGATGTAGTCGCCGATGTTGTTGCCCTGTTCGGTGGGGAATGGGCCGCCACCGACGCGGGTGCTGTACGCCTTAATGATGCCGAAGAAGTTCTGCACGTATTGCGGGGGCACGCCTGAGCCGGTGTACAAGCCCAAGGCGCTACAGTTGGAACTGGTGACGTATGGATAAGTGCCGTGGTCCACGTCCAGTAGGACCGCGTGCGCGCCTTCGAACACGACGGTCTTTCGCGCCCCAGCGGCATCGAGCAGCAGCTTGGTACTGTCGTCCACGTAAGGCTTCAGGCGGCGCCCGTAATCCCGGTAGGTCTCGAAGATCGGCCCCCATTCGAGCGGCGGCGCGTCGTAAAGCGCCTTAAATACTTTGTTGCGGTCCACCAGGATGCGTTGGACGCGCTCCCTCAGGCGCTCCTCGTGGTCGAGGTCGGCGACGCGGATCGCCGTCGTGCGGTGCATCTTGTCGGCATAGCAGGGGCCGATCCCGCGCTTGGTCGTGCCAATCCCCTTGTCGCCCGCGGCGGCTTCGCGGAACTCGTCCTCGGCCTTGTGCCAGGGCATGACGACGTGCGCCTTGTACGAAAGGCGCAAGTTGACCGGCGAGATCGCGATCCCGCGCCCGATGAACTCATCGATCTCGCGGAGCAAAACCTCCGGGTCGAGCACCACGCCGTTCGCGATGATGTTCAGCACATCGGGCCGGAAGATGCCGACCGGGAGCAGGTGCGTGGCGTACTTCTCGTTGCCGATGCGGACCGTATGCCCGGCGTTTGCGCCGCCGCAGTAGCGGACGACCACGTCAGCGTGTTCGGTGAGAAAATCGACGATCTTACCCTTGCCCTCGTCTCCCCACTGGAGGCCGACGACGGCGGTGTTACCTTGAAGAAAGCTGGGGGTCACGGGGAGGATATCCTTGGGTGAGCGACGGCGGCGAAGTTAAGAGGCAGGTGGTTGAGTGTCAAGGAATCGACGTCGGCGGCGTCTTTAAAAGACGGGACCTGACGATTTTGCCGATGGTAGTGTCAGGTATGTTAAGCAGGATGTCATTTGCCTACAGATGTCAATTGACTTCAATAATGGGCAAGGTAGCTTGGCTGAATTGAGGTTTGACTAAGTTAACTCCGCCAGATTGGGCACTCCGGAGCCGAGTGAGGCTAACCTGTTGTTGATCATCCAGTTACAGGGGCGCGGGCAGGATGAATGGAGGCATTCGTCATGAGTAATCCGATCCGAGATCTGCCGTTGACTGAAATTATGCGTCCCGAGATCGCGCTGACGTTGCAACACGTCTTGCGGATCTACACGGTGGGCAGCCTGCTGGACGCCTGGCGGAGCCCGAAAAGTCAGCGGAGCATTGAACAAGTGTTCGAAAGCCCCCAGCAGGCTCGACACGCCGTCGCTACTTGCGCGACTTGGCTGGGCGTGCAATGGGACGGGATGCAACGCGCCGAGGTGGGCGGCTGGTGGACGGAAGATCAGTTCGGCGAAGCGCTGGCCTGATTACCACGGGTAAAAGACGAAGAAAACCGCCAGCATCACCAAGCCGAATCCCACGTAATAATTCCATTTCATCGGCTCGTGCAGATAGGTCACGGCGAAGACGCAGAAGACCACCAGCGTGATCGCCTCCTGCACGATCTTCAATTTCGACGCTGAAAAACCTTCGTTGCTGCCGATGCGGTTGGCGGGGACCTGCAGGCAGTATTCGAAGAACGCGATCAGCCAACTGATCAGGATCACCTTCCAAAGGGCGACATTCTTGAATCTCAAGTGGCCGTACCAGGCCATGGTCATGAACACGTTGCTGAGGATCAGGAGAATGACGGTCGTCATAACCGGATTATCGGCAGGCGCTCGCGCATTTTGAAAGCTCATCGATTGGCATGTCCGCCCGGGCGCGTACAATCTTCGATCCCTAATTGAAAGGATGCGTTTCCATGCCCTGGTTTTCGCGCGAGGCGGACTCGATTGATCGTGCCGAAGTGGAACGGATGTGCCAGCGGATGCTGGACGAGGCGAAGCGGCGGCTGAACATCGCCGACTTTAAGCGCGTGCTGCTCCTGCCGCCCGACCTGACGCGCGCCCATTCCGGCGCCGGCTGGATCACCGAGACTATCTACAAACAGCTCCCCAGAACCTGCGACATGCACGTCATCCCTACCCTCGGCCAGCACCGTCCGCACACGAAGGAAGAAAACGCCTGGATGTTCGGCAGCATCCCCAATGAGCGCATCCACGCTCACGATTGGCGCGGGGGCGTGACACACGTGGGCACAATTGCCGCGGAGGTTGTCAAAGAGAAAACCGGCGGGCTGGCCGACTGGGAAATCCCCGTCGACCTCAACACGATGTTGATGACCGAAAAGTGGGACCTGATCGTCAACATCGGCCACGTCGTCCCGCACGAGGTGCTTGGGTTTGCCAACCACAATAAGAATTACTTCATCGGCCTAGGCGGGAAGGACACGATCTGCGCGGCCCACATGGCGTCGGCGACCTACGGCATCGAGAGCAACCTCGGCAAGCTGATCACCCCCACCCGCGCGTGCTTCAACTGGGCGGAAGATAAGTTCCTCGGACACCTGCCCGACGTCTATTTCCAGGTCGTCATGCAGCGCGATCCGAACAACAAGCTGGTTCACAGCGGCGTCTATGTCGGCGACGATCTGGAGACCTATCTGCAGGCGGCGCGGCGGAGCAAGGCGCAGAACATCACCGTCTTTGACGAACCGGTGACGAAGATCGTGGCCGTCATGCAAGCTGACGAATTCCGCTCGACATGGGTGGCGAACAAGGCCATTTACCGCACTCGCATGGCGATGGCGGACGGCGGCGAGCTGCTCATCCTCGCGCCCGGTCTCGAACGCTTTGGCGAGCAGGACGACGTCGATCAGTTCATCCGGAAGTACGGTTACTGCGGAACGCCCAAGTGCATGTCGATGTACACGGATAACGCCGACATGCAGGACCTGGCGCACGCGACCGCGCACTTGCTGCACGGGTCGAGCGAAGGTCGCTTCACGATCCGTTATGCGGCGGGGCATCTGACCGAGGAGGAGATCGAAGGGGTGAACTTCGCGTCGGCGGACTTAAAGGAAATGCTTAAGCGTTATGATCCGGCCAAGCTCGAAGAGGGATGGAACACCATGCCCGACGGCGAGCGGATCTTTTATATCAGCACCCCTAGCGCGGGCCTCTGGGCGACCAAGGCCAAGCTCGGCGATCGCTGAATCGAAAAAAAGACGCGCCGCGCGGTTACTTGCTGCGGCTGCGGTCGTCGTCGTCATTCGGCGGCGGCGGATCGACGACTTTGGCCAGGGCCGGAATATACCCGACCAGCCGCGAATATCTGGCGTCGGCCGTTTTGACGACGGCGCTCAGGCGGACGCCCTTGATGCCGCGTTCCACGTCGTTGTCCGGCGCATCGACGCGTCCCTCGAAACTCACCTTCTGGCTTTGGAAAGTTCCCGAGCCGGAAAAGTGAGTGCCGACGATGGTGAGGTTCGGCGCGCTCAGCGGTCCCTTGGCGCCGTCCTCGGACATCACGTTGATCTGAATCGCAAGCTGGTCGCCGGCGATGGTTGCCATGCCATCCCCCTTGAGATAGCCGCCAATTGAGACGTTGTAATTCCCTTCGCGCTGGCGCGGTTTTCCCTTCGGATTAGCATCCGCCGGCAGCATCAGCGCCAAGAGTAAGAGGGCAAGGATGGCAAGATTGCGCTTCATTGACTTTGAAAGTATACCAGCACGTTGATGAGAGTCCTATGAGAGGCAAATCACTGCCTGGCGTGTGCTTATAGCAGCGAACCCGCTAACTGTTTATTGGCCGTCATCGCAAGCGGCAAATCGACGAAAAAGGTGGTGCCGGCACCGAGCGTGCTTTCGATCCGGATCGCCCCGCGCAACGCCTGCAAGTGCGACTGCACCAGCGAAAGGCCCAGCCCAAGGTGTCCGGAATCCCCCGACCTCGCCTTATCGGCGCGATAAAATGGCTCGAACAGGTGGGGTAGGTGTTCGGGGGGGATTCCGGGGCCGGTGTCGCGAATCGTGAGTTGCAGAACCCCTGCCTGGACTGCCGCCGTCAGTTCGACTTGTCCGCCTGGCCGGTTGTATTCGACCGCGTTGGCGAGCAGGTTGATCACTACGCTGCGAAGGCGCTGTGGCTGGGTGATGACGCGCAGGCTGGTGGGGATTTGTCGGACGACGGTAACGTTGCGCTCGCCGGCGATGGCGGCGGCCTGGTCGGCGCATTGATCGAGCAGGGGGGTGAGGTCGATCTCTTCGGGTGTCTCGTCGTGGGTGAGCGTGTCGGCGCGGCATTGTTCCATCAGTCGCTCGACCAGGCGGCGAAGCAGCCGCGCATCGTCGAGGCACGACTCGAGCGTTGCCCGGTACGACTGCGCGTCGCGCGGATGCCGCAGCGAAACTTCCGCCGTCGTCACCAGCGCGGCGACCGGCGTCCGCAGCTCGTGCGAGGCATCGGCGAGGAATTGATGCCGCTGCGTGTAGGCGCGTTCGATGCGTTCGAGCATCTCGTTAAGCCGGCTGGCCATCGGCAGGAGCTCGGGTGGAAGTTGCGCCGCTTCGATTCGGCGGTGCAGGTGGTTGGGATCGATCGTGCCGATGATGTCGGCGGTCGCGTAAAGCGGTTTCAAGGCGGCGCGCGAAACCTTGAGGGCGACCAAGGCGGCGATCAATCCGGCGGCCAGTCCGAAAAGGCTGAAGGAGAAGGCGAGCCGATCCAAAAGTCGATCGAGGTCCGTCGCCGAGCTTTGGTAACTGATGGCGACGGGTACCGGCGCGCCCTCAGGTCCGGGCACGGCGGCGCGAAGCGTCAGGTTGCGCACGCGCGTGCCGTCGTGCAGGGTGGAAAATCCAGCCGACAGTACCGTCACGTCGGAGACTGAAAGTCCGCCCGCCGCGGGCGAGATCGTCTGCCCCGCGGCATTCTTGATGACGTAACGGTCGCCCTGCGGCGGCGCCGCGGCATTTGCGGTGACCGGCGGGTTGCGCACCGCGGCAGGGGGCGTGCGATCCTCACCATCCGCTGCCGTCGCGCCGCCCGGGGACGCAAACCGCGCCAGTTCGGGTAGCGACGAAGCCTTGGCCACCAGCGATCGGTCAAGCTGATCGATCAGGACCCAGCGCATCGTCAGGTAGGCGGTGGCGCACCCCGCGATCAGGATCGCCCAGACGGTCAGGAGGATGGCGAGAGCAATGCGGCGCGTCATGTGTTTGCGGCATCACCCCTCGACGCCGAGCAGGTAACCCTGGCCGCGTCGCGTGTGGATCAGCTTTGTCGGGAACTCTTTGTCGATCTTGTTCCGCAGGTAACCGATGTAAACGTCCACCACGTTACTGGTGGTTTCGTCGTGCTGATCGTAGAGGTGTTCCCAGATGTCGGAGCGCGTGACGACTTGGCCCTGGCGGTGGGCGAGGTACTCCAGCAGTGCGAACTCGCGTGCGGACAGTTCGATCGCCGTGCCGCCGCGTCGGGCGGACTTGCGCGCGGTATCGATCTCCAGGTCGCCGACGGAGATGGTCGCCGACTTCTTCCCGTGCCCCCGCCGCACCATCGAGCGCACCCGCGCCAGCAACTCCTCCCACGCGAACGGTTTCACCAGGTAATCGTCCGCACCCAGGTCCAGCCCTTTGACGCGATCCACGATGCCGTCGCGCGCGGTCAGGCAGAGGATGGGGATCTGCACGTCGCGCCGGCGCAGCACCTGGATGATCGAAAACCCGTCCCGCCCCGGCAGCATGATGTCCAGGATCATCAAGTCATAAGGATTGGACCCGGCCAGGTGTAGCGCCTCATTGCCGTCGAAGGTCAAGTCGACGGCGTAACCGTCGTCGCGCAGGCCGTCGGCGATCGATCGTGCGAGTGACGGATGATCTTCGGCGACCAGGATACGCATGTCGGCAGAGCGTCCTTCAGGGCACGTTGACGGGCTTGTCCAGGTCTTTCAGGCAATCCTGATAACCCATCGTCTGGGCCGAGCCATCGGCCTGGGCGGAGTTGATCTTTCCCTTGCCGTGCCATTCCGGCAGGGCGTCGAAGACGAAGACGGCGTCGGCGCGGCGAATCTCGATCAGGAGTTTGCCCGCGACCGTCGTGGCGGGGTCGGGGGTGTCGCGCCAGTCGTAGCTGGATCGCAGGTTTTCGAATAAACCCCCGTCTGATGCGCAGTGATACGCCTCACGGGCCCGCAGGTAGGGTCGCAGCATGCTCTCCCAGGATTGATCCGTAGCCGCGGGGTCGGGGAGACGCTGCTTGTTGTCTCCGGCGTAGAGGTGGAACGCCATCATGATTTGGCGGAGGTTGGAAAGGCAGGAAACGGTCTGCCCGGACGACCGCGCCTTGCTCAACGCCGGAAGCAGCAGGGCGATCAGCACCGCGATGATGCCGATCACCACCAGCAGTTCGGGCAATGTGAAACCCGACCGACCGCAGGCGGCAATGCCTGCGCGGGCGGCAGTCGGGGGCGAAGCGTTTCCCGGGTGTCTGATCTGCAACGACCGCTCCATGTCGGCCCCCTTGCAGACCGTCGGTGGCCGGCGCGACGGTCGTCTGAGTTGTCCAGATTATTCGATCTGTCTAGCACGTCAAGGTGAATCTGTCGCATCATGTGGTAAATCATCCACTTAACGGCAAAACGTGAAATGGTTTGTCCGCGCCGAACAATCCCGGCGAAAAACGGGTACAGCATAGCATTGTATGTACCTGCAGAGACCGTGTCGGGCGGTGGCTCTGAGAAGCACAAGAGACTGGGAGTAAAGTAGTTGCGCAGATTGCTTGTTGTGATGATCCTCGGGTTTCCGGTCGCCGCCTTTGGAGCGGGGGAGCGTTTCGCGCGGGTTGAAACGTTTTTGACCACCCATTGTGTCGAATGCCACGGTGTGAAATCGAAGAAGGCCGACTTGGCGCTCAACGTCTACCATGACGAAGCCAGCCTGCTCAAAGACCGAAAGATCTGGCAGCAGGCGATCCAGATGGTGCACGAGGGGGAAATGCCGCCCGCAAAGCGGCCGCGACCTTCGGAGGCGGAGGTCGGGGGTTTCCTGGAAAGCGTCGGCGCGATCTTCGACGAGGCCGATCGCACGGCCAAACCTGATCCTGGCCGCATCACGATCCGGCGGCTGAATCGCGTCGAATACAACAACACGATCCGCGACCTGGTGGGCGTCGATTTTCAACCGGCTGAGGATTTCCCGTCTGACGACATCGGCCATGGCTTTGACAACATCGCCGATGTCCTCTCCCTCTCTCCGGTTTTGATGGAACGCTACCTCGCCGCCGCTGAGAGTGTGGTGCAGCGGGCAATCGTCGTCGACCCGCCCAAGCCGCCGGTGCGGCATACTGGTGGTCGATATCTCGAACCCGCTGGGAAAGATGTTCCGCAGAGCCGTTTTCGACCCCTCGCGAAAGGGAACCTCTTCACAAAGGTGACGTTTTCGAACGATGGCCAGTACGTGATGCGCGTTCGCGCCTACGCGCCAAAGGTGGACGAAGAGGCTCCGCGAATCGCGCTATCGATGGACGGCACGGAACTCCTGAACTGCGACGCCACCGGCGAGGACGAAAAGCACGCCGTCACCTACGAAGCCAAATTCTCAAGCCAGCCGGGCGAGCACCGCTTTGCGATCGCGCTCCTCAATCCCGCTGACGGTGACAACAAGGACATCAAGCGCACCGTCTTCGTCGAGTCGGTGGTCGTCGAAGGCCCCGCCGATACCCGCCCGCCCAGCCAGCGCCGCCTCCTCGCGACCACGCCCGGCAAATCTCATCCCGAGCAGACGCGCGAAGTGCTGACCCGTTTTGCCTCGCACGCCTATCGTCGTCCGCCGACCACTGAAGAGATCAATCGGCTCGTCGGCCTCGTCGAACAGTGTGAAGCGCGCGGCGAGAAGTGGGAAGCGGGCGTGCAGATGGCGTTTCAGGCCATCCTCGTCTCGCCGAAGTTCCTCTTCCGAGTCGAGCTCGATGATCGCCCGCAGAGCCTGGAACCGCACGAGATCGATGAATACGCGCTGGCCTCGCGGCTCTCCTACTTCCTCTGGGCGACGATGCCGGACGACGAGCTTTTCGCCTTGGCTGAGAAGGGCCAACTGACGAAGAACCTTGAGCCGCAGGTCCGGCGGATGCTCAAGGACCCGCGCGCCAATTCGCTGGTCGATCAGTTCGCGATGCAATGGCTGCAATTGCGCCGCCTGCGCAGCGTCGCGCCCGACACGAAGCTTTTTCCCGCCTTCGATGAGCGCCTGCGTCGCTCGATGATGAAGGAGACCGAGCTGTTTCTCCAGGCGATCCTCCAGGAAGACCGCAGCGTCCTTGACCTGATCAGCGCCGATTTCACCTTCCTCGACCGGACCCTCGCGCGGCACTACGGCATCATCGACACCGTCGGCAATCGCGTCGGCGACAAGCAACTGCGTCCGGGTGGCCGGTTCATCTCCGATCGCGATTTCGTCCGCGTCAGCCTCCCGCCCGACAGCGATCGTGGCGGTCTACTCGCCCAGGCCAGCGTCCTCACCGTTACGTCCAACCCGACCCGCACGTCGCCCGTCAAACGCGGCAAGTGGGTGCTTGAACAATTGCTCGGTGCGCCGCCACCCCCGCCGCCGCCGAATGTGCCGGAACTCAAAGCCGACGACAAGGCCCTGACGGGCACCCTCCGCCAGCGCATGGAGCAGCACCGTGAGAATCCCGCCTGCGCATCGTGCCATGCCCGCATGGACCCGCTCGGCTTCGCATTGGAGAACTTCGACGCTGTCGGGGGTTTCCGCCAGAAGGATGGCGAGTTCATCATCGATCCCTCCGGCACGCTGCCCGGTGGCCGATCTTTTAAGGGCCCGGCCGAACTCCGGACGATCCTGAAAGAGAAGAAAGGGCAGTTCGCCCGCTGTCTCGCGGAGAAAATGACAACCTACGCCCTCGGGCGTGGTATCGAGTTTTATGATCGCCGCGCGATCGACAAGATTTGCGCGGCGATGGACAAGGACGAATACCGCTTTTCGCGGCTGGTGATCGAGATCGTCACGAGCGATCCGTTCCGCCTGCGAAGAGGCACGGAGCAGAATAAATCATGATGATTTCGAAGAAGGATGCCGTTTCCCGCCGCACCCTCCTGCGTGGCCTGGGGTGCGCTGTCGCAGTGCCCTGGCTTGAGTCGATGGGCCCGATGGTCAACTGGGCCCGCGGCGCATCCACGCCGGTTACCAAAGCCGCGCCCAACCGCATGGCCTTCGTTTACGTGCCCAACGGCAAAAACATGAAGGACTGGACGCCCGCCACCGAAGGCGCGGGATTTGAACTGCCGGCCATCCTCGAACCGCTCAAGAACGTGCGCGATCAGTTCTCCATCCTCACCGGCCTCGCCGCCGACAAGGCCCGTCCCCACGGCGACGGTGGCGGTGATCACGCCCGCGCCATGGCCGCCTTCCTCACCGGCGCGCAGCCCCGCAAGACCGATGGCACCGACATCCGGTCGGGCATCTCCGTCGATCAGGTTGCCGCTGCCCGCGTCGGCGATCAGACCCGTCTCGCTTCGCTTGAGATCGGCTGCGAGCCCGGCTCGATGGCCGGCAACTGCGACTCGGGCTACTCCTGCGTCTACTCCTCCACCATGTCCTGGCGCTCCGCCACCACCCCGCTGCCCAAGGAGATCAACCCGAAGCTGGTCTTCGAGCGTCTCTTCGGCAGCGGCGGTAATGAAGACCGCCACAAGCGCGACGCGCGGCGCAAGAGCATCCTCGACTTCGTCCGCCAGGATTCCAGCGACCTGCAGAACAAGGTCGGATCAACTGACCGCCGCAAGCTCGACGAATATTTCAGCTCTATCCGCGACATCGAGCTTCGGATTCAGCGCGCGGAAACCCTCCCCGAGCCGAAGATGCCCGATCCCAGTTTTGCCAAACCCCAGGCCGCCCCCGCCGATTATGCCGAGCACATCCGCTTGATGGCTGACCTGATGGTCCTTGCCTTCCAAGCTGATGTCACCCGCATCTCCACCTTCGTCATCGCCAACGAGGGGAGCAATCGCCCCTACCCCTTCATCGGCGTCCGCGACGGTCACCACGACCTTTCCCACCACGGCAACGACGCGGCCAAGAAGCAGCGCATCCGCGACATTAACCGCTTCCATGTTACCCAGCTCGCCTACCTGCTGGAAAAGCTCAAGAGCATCCCCGAAGGGGACGGCACGCTTCTCGACCATTGCATGATCGCCTACGGCAGCGGTAACTCCGACGGCAACGCCCACAACCACGACGATCTACCGATCCTGCTGGCGGGCGGCGGGTGCGGCACGATCAAGACCGGCCGTCATATTCGTTACAACAAGGACACGCCGCTCAACAACCTCTGGATGTCGATGCTCGACCGCATGCAGGTGAACGTCGACGCGATCGGCGACGCCAGCGGCCGCCTGAACAATCTCGGGGCCTGATGGGTTGAACATGGCCTGCGTCGATGGCCCGCGAAGCGCGCATCAAACGCGCTTCCGCGCCAAGATGCTGAATTTGCTGGCGTTTCGCCGCGACATTCAAGACAAGCTGGCCGAGGCGTTTTACCCGCCAAACCTGTAGGCCGGCCTCGCCACCGCGATTTCTTCCCTCCGCATGAGCCGCTCAATTTTGCGGCATCGACTTTGCGATAACTAACCGAAAAGGTGTAATTGACACCTTTGAAGTCGGTGTCATAATCGCTAATCAGGAGTGGCACCGGGCGCTTGCTTGTTGTGCGACGAGCCGGGCTCGGAGTCGTGGCTAGAAAGGCAGCATGTGTGCTATGGCCGGTCCGCAGTTCCTCACCCCCCAACCGGTTTTTTCATCCCGCCCGCGCCGGCGTTTCACGCTCGCGCAGGCTAACCGCGCGCTCCCCCTGGTGCGCCGCGTAGTCGACGACATCGTCCAGACTCGCGAACAGGCTACGCAACTTCAGTTGCGCCTCGAATCGGCAGGCGCCAAAGATCAGAAACGCATCCAGCAGGACCTCGACGTCGCAATCGACAAGCTCCACGCTTACCTCGATGAACTCACCGAGATCGGCTGCGAGCTCAAAGACTTCCAAGCCGGCCTGGTCGATTTCATCGGCAACCACCAGGGCCGCGAAGTCTACCTCTGCTGGAAGCTGGGCGAAGAGAAGATCGCCTACTTCCACGAATTGTCCGCCGGCGTCGCCGGGCGAATTCCCGTCGCCAAGCTCGACGAGCGCGAATAACAAATCGCGCTTGATGCGACATTAGTAATGAGATCGAACCAGCCTCCCCGGCCTCGGGGAGGCTGCTTCACTTTTTCGCCCCTCCACCAGCCGCCGGAATTTGCGCTCCGCGTTTGCCCGCGAATTGCTACGGTACCGGGTGCTTTATTCAACAGGAGTTTTCCATGGCCAGAAAACAAGCGCAAGGCGGCAACCGCGGACGAAAGGGACCCAGCGACAAGCCCAAGGGAAAGGTCGGCAGCAATCCCGCCGCCGCCAATAGCGTGGGTGGCAAGGGCGACTTTGGTGTCCCCGAAAGCGATACCATCGCCCGGTCTTACACGTCCCATAACACCCGCGCCAGCGATCCCGGCGCTGCCCAACCCCACGCCGGCGAAGACGAAGGCCGCGTCGCAGGGGTCGGTGGCAACGCGTCGGGGCCCGGCGCCAGCAGTGGCGGCGACATTGATACCGACATCATCGGCGTCGGCTCCGGCGGCTCGGGGATCGCGCAAAAACCTGCCGGCGAACCCACCGGCCCTGACACCGCCACCGGAACCGCCCGCGACTTCGCCTCTGGCCCGCCTACCAAAAACAAAAAGGGCCCCAAGGCCGGAAAAGTTGTGGGCGACGCCCTCGACCACAGCGGCGGCGACATCGAGACCACCGCATCGGGTCGAGGCGCGGCCGCCGCCTCGCGCCCGCCCCGTCCCGACCCAGATGACATTGAAGACTCGTTCCGTGGCGAAGTCAGCCAGGACGAAGCCGCCGGGCAGGACTCGCATTAATGATCGTTCGCCGACAGATTCCCGTTACGGCTGCGCCCGCGAAACCTGCGAGGCGATCTTCTGCCAACCGATGGGCGTTTGCATAAGGGTATCGGTGAAGACGTAGTCACCGCCGATATCCGCCCCGCGCAATTTGGCGGACAACGACAATTTGCCCGTCACGATTGCCGTGTTGTCGTGGAGGTTGATCTGGCTCATTGACGTGTTCGCCGAGTTGACCATCAAACTCCGGTTTCGGACGTCATCCAGAAACTGGGCGCGTGTGGAGACGTTGCCCGTTAAACCGGTCTGAACGAAATCATCCGCCAGCAACGGCTCAAGTTTTTGGCTATCCCCCGCCTTGATCGCTCCCCAGAATGTCCCCTCCAGCAGCACCACGCCTGCCGTTGCGTCCGCGGATTCAGTCGCCGTGCGCACTTTCGGGCGCGAATCCGCAGCCGGCGTCCGCGGCGTCATTTCCCCCGGCTCCTTGGGCACGCGCTGGATCGTGTATCCGCCGCCCTGGCTGTTCGGATAGACCATGTTGCGATATCCCGGCTCCTGGCAGCCGACCAGGAAAGCCAACGTGGAAAAAAGTGAGGCCGTTGCGATCCGTTTACCATGCATCAATGTTCACCATGTCCTGAAATAAGCGACGCGGCAGGTTGGATGGAAAGTCTAACGGTCCTGCCTCCACAACGCCAAGAAGCGCCCGGTTGCTCGCGATGCATGGCGATCAATACCCCGCGGGGCCGGTGGCGGCGCGGGGCGTGGGCGCAGGCGGCGTAACGCCCGCCGCGCGCATCACGCGGTGGATCGCCTCGATCGTCTCGGCCGACGGCTTGAAGTTGCCGGGGCGGAATCCCTCGGCGATCATCAGCGGCGTCCAACCGTACTTGTCCTTGCGGTTCCAGACTTCGATTTTGGCGCCGTGGTCGGAAAGGAACTGCACCATCTTCGGCAGGCTCTTGTACGCCGCGCCATGCATCGCAGTCTCGCCGTTCTGATCGACCGTGTTTACGTCCGCCGACAGACCAAGGAGATACTCGGCCGCGGCGAGCGCCTCGGGCTCGGTGCCCGCTTCCTCGTCCGGGGCGAGCGTGCCGATGCCCGCGGCGGCCATCAGCGGGGTGCAACCGTCCTTGTTTCCCAGCAGCGGGTCCGCGCCCAATTCGATCAGCAACTTCATATACGGCAGGTCCGCGGTCCGCGAGGCCAGCAGAAACGCCGTCGCGCCGGTCATGTTGAGCTTTCCGCGGCCGGAGGGTCCCTTCTCAAGCCGCGTGTTGACCTTCGCGCCGCTGGCCACCAACTGCCGTACGAATTCGAGGCTGGTCACATTGCCCGATCCGGTTGGCGGCGGCTGGCCGTCAGGATCATCGCCGCGATTGGGTTTGCGCACCCACGTCAGGCGGTGCAGGGGCGCGTAGCCAGAGCGCTGGTCGTTGGGGTTTGCGCCGGCCTTCAGCAGTTCCCTGGCGAGTTCGAAGTGCCCGTTCTCGACCGCGAAGCTTAGTGCGCTCACGCCGCCATTCGGGGCGTAGCCGCCGCCCTTCTTTTCCGAATCAATGGCCTCGTCCGCGTCCACACCGGCCTTGAGCAGCGCTCGGACGACGTCGATCCGCCCGTCGCGCGCGGCGAACAGGAGCGGCGTGAAACCAGACTTCAGCCGCGCATGCACGTCCGCGCCCGCCTTGATGAGCGACTCGACGACGGCGGCGTTACCCTCGGCGGCGGCCCACATCAATGCGGTCTGGCCGCTGCGATCGTTCGCCTCCACCTTCGCGCCGGCGTCGAGCAGCGCCTGCACCGGGCCCACTCGACCGACGCGGGCGGCGGTCATGAGCACTGTTTCGCCGCCGCGCAGCACTGTGTTCGCATCCGCTCCCGCCGCGAGCAGTATTTGGACGATGTCCGCATTGCCGTTCGTACAGGCGAGCGACAGCGGTGTGACGCCGTAGCGGTTTTGCGCCTTCGCACTCGCGCCGGCGGCGATTAGCAATTTGGCCGTCGCCGCGTCGGCGTGGTAGGCCGCCCAGTGGAGCGCGGTCATGCCGTCAACTTGCGCGGCGTTCACGTCCGCTTGTTCCTTAAGCAATGTCGCCACGCGCGGCCAATCAGCCTTCTCCGCGGCGTTGGCGATGGGGGTGTCGGCGGCGATCGCGGGCAAACCCGTCATGCATAAGCAAAGCGCAATGGCAAGCAAAGGAGAAGTTGCTTGCCTCATCGGGATTTGAAAAACTCCGTGATTGCGCATCGTCGCCGCCTCTTTAAATCCCCAGCGGCTCGCACAACTGTTGCACCTTGCCGTCGCTGTCGGCGAACTTGTCGATGCGGACGCCCACCTTGTCGAGCAGCGTGAGGTGCAGGTTGGCCAGCGGCGCGGTCTTGTTGAAGCGGATGTGTCGTCCGCCCTTCATGCCGCCGGCCGCGCCGCCCGCGACCAGGATCGGTAGGTTCGTGTGGTCGTGCACGTTCGGGTTGCCCATGCCGCTGCCGTACAGGTAGAGCGAATGATCGAGCAGCGTGCCGTTGCCTTCCTTGGTCGCCTTGAGCTTGGTGAGGAACTCGGCGAAGAGCGAGACGTGGAACTGGTTGATCTTCGCCATCTTGGCGATCTTGGCCGGGTCGTTGCCGTGATGCGACAGCGGGTGATGCGGCTCATTGACGCCGATCTCGGGGTAGGCGCGGTTGCTGGTCTCGCGCGCGAGTTGGAAGGTGATGACGCGCGTGACGTCGCCCTGCAATGCCAGTACCTGCAGGTCAAACATCAGCCGCGCGTGGTCGGCGTAGGCGGCGGGTACGCCCACCGGCCGATCCAGGTCCGGCAGCGGATTATCCGCGACATCCCGCCCCGCCTTTTCGATCCGCCGCTCCACCTCGCGCACGCTTTCGAGATACTGGTTGACCTTCGTGCGGTCCGCTGGCCCGAGCGTCGTCCCGAGGCGCGTGATGTCGTCCTTCACGAAATCCAGCAGACTGGCGCGGCGGCGGAGCGCCGCTTGGCGGTCGCCCTTGCTGCCTCCCTCACCGAATAGACTCTCGAACACCAGTCGCGGGTGCGCCTCGGCCGGCAGCGGCGTCGTTGGGCTGGACCACGACAGATTGTTTTGATAAACGCACGCATACCCATTGTCACACTGGCCGGCCGTCTGCAGCATGTCCATCGCCAGTTCCAGAGACGGCAACTGCGTCTCGCGCCCGATCTGCTGCGCGGCGATCTGGTCCACCGTCGTGCCGAGGTAATAGTCGGAGCTCTCGGTGTGCTTGGCGCGAGCGGCGCTGAGGAACGCCGCGTTGGACGTCGCGTGCGTGCCGGGATAGGCGTTTTGCAGCTCCATGTTCGTCAGCACCGAGACGTGCTCCTTCACCGGGGCGAGCGAACTGAGCGTCGGCGACAGCTCGTCGAGCTTGTCCTTGCCAGGTGGCGTCCAGCGCGTGACGTCGCATCCCATCGGCATGAAGACGAACCCCAGGCGCCGCACCGGAGCGGCCGGCGTCGCCGCCAGCGCGGTGGCCGCGGGGACCATCGCGTCGAGCAGCGGCAGCGCCAGCGTGACGCCGACGCCGCGCAGGAACGTCCGCCGCGGGAGGGATTTCTTGGAAAGGTTCATTGGGTTTTCCTCATCCGAAATGGTGTGCTGTCGACGATCGCGCAGATCAGTGCTGAAAAGCGGTAATCCGCCGCCTGCGCCTTGCGAAGGACGCCGCGCACCGCCGGGCCATCGTAATAATCGACGCCACGGCCCAGCGCGAACGTCAGCAGCTTTTCCGTCATGGTACCGACGAACAGGTCGGGCTGTTTTAGCAGTGCGGCTTCCAATCCGCTCACGCCGGTGAACTCGCTGCCGCCTGGCGCTCCGCCCGACGCATCGACCGGCCGGCCTTCCTCGGTCGCGCGCCACCGGCCCACAGCGTCGAAGTTCTCCAGCGCAAAGCCGACGGGGTCCATCAGGTTGTGACAGCCTGCGCAGGCGGCGTTGGCGCGATGCTGCACCAGCCGCTCACGCACGCTCAGCGTCGCGGAGACCGTGTTGTCGTCGAGCGGTGGCACGTTGGGCGGCGGGGGAGGCGGGACGATTCCCATCAGGTCTTCCAGCACCCACTTGCCGCGAATCACCGGCGACGTCCGCGTCGCGTAAGAGGTTACGGTCAGGATGCTCCCCTGGCGGAGCAAACCGCCGCGCATGGCGTCCGCCCCGAGCGCGATGCGGCGGAACTGCGAGCCGTAGACGTTCGGAATACCGTAATGCTTTGCCAGCCGCTCGTTCAACCAGGCGTGGTCGGAGCGCAGCAGGTCGAGCACCGGGCGGTCTTCGCGCATAATCTCCGCAAAGAGCAACTCGGTCTCGCCGCGGAAGGCCTGGCGCAGGTTGTCATCGAAATCCGGGAACAGCCGCCCGTCGGGTGTGATCGATTCGAGGTTCCGCAAATGCAGCCACTGCCCGGCGAAACCGCTCACCAGCGACCGCGACCGCGGGTCCGCCAGCATCCGCCGCGTTTGCTGCTCGAGCACCGTCGGCTGGCGCAGTTCCCCACGCTCCGCGACCGCCAGCAGTTCCTCATCGGGGATGCTGCTCCAGAGAAAGAACGACAGGCGCGAGGCAAGTTCGATATCGCTGACGGCGTAGGCGGTCTTCGGCGCAACACCGGCCGGATCGCGCTCGACGCGGAACAGGAATTCGCGGCTGACCAGGATGGCGCTCAGCGCCGCCTCGATGCCGGCGTCATACTCGCCCTCGCGCCGCGCCTCACCATAGAACGGCATGATTCGATCGACATCTGCATCACCGACCGGCCGCCGGTAAGCCCGGCGCATCAGCGCCGCCAGCGTGCGCTTCGCGCCCGCCTCCTCGTCGTCCGGCGCCGCCGTTCGCGTGCCGAAGATCAGGCGGCGGCTGGGCGTATCCCCTGGCCCACCGTCCTCGTACGGCCCAGTGATCGACACCTGATAAATCGCCGGCGACACGCGCGGGTGCCGGTGCATGTTGAAGTGCGCGTTGTACGGCTGACGCAACGTCTCGATCAGCGACGACGGATCCTTCACGAACGTCACGCCCAGGTCGTGCGGGCCGGCCTTTGCCGAGATGCGGCGTTTCAGGTGGTCGTCCACATGCTGAAAATCAGCGCCGCCGGGCGGTGGTTGTACTGTGAACGAAGCGACGCGATCGCGATCGAGCAGCACTTCTACATCGTGCGACCGGTGCAATCCTTCAACGTGCTCGTTGCGGTCGCGTGCGAGGCGGATCTGGACTTCGTACTCGCCATCCCGCGGAAACGTGTAGCGAATCAGCGTGCCCCCGCGCGTGCCGACCGGCAGCCCCTCCACGCGCTCCTCCTGCGTAATGTCCGGCCGAACGCGGAACGTATCGCCGCCCGGCACGCGCCGCGCGCCGCCCACCGCCAGCCGGCTGATCTTCTGCGCCGCCGTGACGTAGCGGTCCAGCAGCGTCGGCGAGAGGTTCCCCACCGTCACGTTGTCGAAGCCATGACCCGCTTCATCGGCCGGCAACAACGACGCCGCGTCGATGTCGAGCGCCAGCAGATCGCGAACGGCGTTCTGGTACTCCGTGCGGGTGAGCCGCCGTATCGTGTCGGTGCGACCAGGCTCAGGGCGCTCCACCGCCGCGCGATCGAGCGCGGTCTCAAGCTGAGAGAGCGTAGAGATGTAGACATCGTCCCCCGGCCGCGGCTTACCCGCCGGCGGCATCTGCCGCCCGCGCAACCGCCGGACGACCTTCTCCCAAACCTCCGGATGGCGTGCGAAATCAACTGACGGTATCTCCGCAAGATTCAACCCGCCCTTCGCCGCGTCTGCGTCATGACATGTCACGCAAAATTGCTCGACCACCGCTCGCACCGATAGCTGCTCCGCGCCCAATGCGTCGGTCGCCAGGGCAATCAGCGCGGCGGAGAAGATGAGGATGGCCGCCTTGCTCATCGTCGCGGGTGCTTGCGAGTCTGCTTGGAAAGAAATGCTTGTCGTTCGACGCCGGCCAGCAACTTTAACCCGCCAATGGATCGCGGGCAACGAAGTTCTTTACCGTCGCGGCGACAATCGGACTTTCCCCCCATCCCCGGCCAATGGCTTCACTTAAGTGGGCGATACAGGGCTCGAACCTGTGACCTCCAGCGTGTCATGCTGGCACTCTAGCCAACTGAGCTAATCGCCCATTCGATTCAGGGCGGATTATAGTCTTGGCCGGCCCGAGGACAAGGGGGGTGCGTGCCAGGTTGTTGTTCCGACGGGTTGGCGGCATCATGGCTGGGATCTCGATTGGAGGTTTCACGTGGGATATCGATCGTTTTTGGCGGGGTTTGCGGCTCTTGGGATGAGCTTGGTTTGCTGGGCGCAGCCGGCTGTGGAAGGGTATGGGAAACTGGCGGATGAGGTACACGGGCATTTCGACGCTAATGTGCTGCACGTCTGGTTTCCGCGCTGCGTGGACGAGCGGCATGGCGGCTTCATCGCGAATTTTTCGCGGCAGTGGGTGGCCGATCCGAAGCAGGATCGGTTCCTGGTGTTTCAGGCGCGGATGACGTGGCTGACGTCGCAGGTGGCGATGCGGCGGCCGGACCTGCGGGAGGAGTATCGGCGCTACGCGCGGCATGGCGTGGCGATGCTGCAGCGGATGTGGGACACCGAGCAGGGGGGCTTGTTCTGGGGGCTCGATGAGTCGGGGAAGATCGACCCGAAATTCGACGGGCAGAAGCACGCCTATGGGATCTCGTTTGGGATTTACGGACTGGCAGCGGCCTACGAAGCGACCGGCGATGAAGCAGCGATCGATCTGGCGATGAAGACGTTCGCGTGGCTCGACGAGCATGCGCATGACAAGGTCAACGGCGGGTATCACGAAGCGCTGCGGCGGGACGGGACGCCAATCGTGCCGGCGGATCTGAGCAAGGCGCTGGAGAACCGCTCGTTTGGGCCCAACGTCAGCCTCGGGTACAAGAGCATGAACAGCCACATCCATCTGCTCGAGGCGCTGACGGGGTTGTATCACGCGAAGAAGGACGAGCGCGTACGCCAGCGGCTTGAGGAGCTGTTTCTGATCGTGCGCGATCGGATCGCGGTGGAGCCGGGGTGTTTGAACCAGTTCTTTACGCCCGATTGGCGTGCGGTGCCGGATCACGATTCGTTCGGTCACGACATCGAGACGACATACCTGCTGCTCGAGGCCTCGGAGGTGTTGGGCCGGGATGATGAGGCCAAGACGCTGGCAGTGGCGCGGCGGCTCCTGGACCATGCGCTGGACTGGGGCTTCGATCAGCGGAATGGTGGATTTTACGACAAAGGCTCGGCGTTCGAGAAGGCGCACGCGACGGAGAAGGTCTGGTGGACGCAGGCTGAGGGATTGAATGCGCTGCTGCTGATGCACGAGCGATACGGGAAGGAGACCGATCGATATTGGAAGGCGTGGAACCTGACGTGGCGGTTCGTGAATGAGCATGTTACGGACAAAGAATTCGGCGGCTGGTACGCGACGACGGATGAGGCCGGCAAGGTGATCTCGGCGTCGAAGGCGAACGACTGGAAGGCGGGGTATCACGATGGGCGAGCGCTGATGAACATGGAGGAGCGGTTGCGGCGGCTGGCGGGGAAATAAGATTGCATCGAGCGATGTGGCAGCCGTCCAGCATTTAGTCTTTGAACTCGCTTATTGTTGGGCATGGTCAGCCGGGGTATAAGCTTGCTAAATTTCGAGTGGGACATTTGGATGGGAGGCGAAGGATGAATTGGTTTTGTGGCTGTGCCTGCGCGTTTATTATTACGTTCAGTTTGTCGAAGTCCGCGATGGCGGTGACCGCTGATCTTGGCACTGCGGGGAATGCTGCCAGTTGGCGCATCACGGGCGCTGGGGCGGTCGCTGCACCGGCTTTCCAGGTTTCGGCCAACGGTTCGGGCGAGATCAGCCTGACGAGCAATGGATTCAATAACGGGACGTTCGTCTCCGGTGGCAGTCTATCGAGCTTCAACGGCTTCTGGTACGCCGACGAGACTTTCACGCTTCCGGCTAATGCTTCAAGCGCGGCGCTGACATTCAGCAACTTCTATGGCAACGATCGTGCGGTGCTTGAGCTGAACGGGACCATCATCGGGAACGTCGACCACCTTGGGGCAACGGGTAACGGGATCTTCTCGTTTCCGCCCGGCCCGCCGGACGTCGCATATACCATCACGGGCACCACCTCCGGCACCGTCACATCGGGCTTTCTTGTCGGCGGCACGAACACGCTGCGATTGATCGTTAACAACACGGGGACGACGTCGATCAGTTCTACGACTGCGAGCTTTGCCAATAACGGTGACGCGACCGATGCCGGTTTGACGGCGACGCTGACGTATGCGGTGCCGGAACCGAGTGGCGTGGTGTTTTTTGGATTGGCGGGCGTCCTGTTAGGTCGTCATCGTCGTCGTCCGGTATCGCGGGTTTTGTTCTAGCGCCGGGGTAAGGCCTCGGTGGCCCATTCGGCGATCCTAGCGTTCGGGTGATTCGATAGCTCCCGCAAAAGTACCGACCGCTGCGCGGCTGGCGCGGACTCGACGCGCTCGACGGCTTGCGCCCACTCGACGACCGCCGGGTATTCCTGGTTGTATAGGGTACGTCCCTCTGCCCTGGTCGTTCCCTCCCCTCCGTAGTCCGCCCAGATTGTTTCATCGGGCGTATCGCGCACCATGCGTTTCACCCACCAGATCCCCTCCTCGCCCACGCGGAGGACCGGCGGGACGTCGTGGCCCCGGTAGGCGGCCAGGTCCCCCATGGCTCCGAACGATTTTCCCAGCAGATCCTTGCGCCCTGAGTAGACGTGCGTGATTTGCATCCGCCAGACCAGCGAGTGTTCGGCGCGCGGATTCGCGGTGCGGCCGAAATCGGTGACGCGGCCACCGACGAGGTATTCGGCCGTTTGGTCGAGCGGGTCCTTATCGTACAGGGCTTCAAACCTATCGCCGGCATTCTCGATGGTCACCCCGCCCTTGGCCGGGCCGTCGCGCACGACCAGGCGGATGTGCCAGTGGCGTTCCTCGTCTCTCGCGCTACCAAAAAGCCCGCCGGAGCCGACCCCGTCTTCGGCCCAGCCGTCGATCGCCCCGCGCTGGCCGTGGGCGGAGTAACCGATCGTGAAGTGCGAGGGGTCGGACGGGTCCGGTTGTCCGGCGTAGAAGCGGAGCGAGCGGTCGTTGAGCGCGTTCCACAGGCCGTAGCACTCGGCGGTGAAGGGGCGTTGCTGCCATGCGCGGCGGAAGTTGGCGTCAGCGCCGGAACCGTCCAACTCCGGAACGAACGCGTAGACGGCGAGGCCCACGGGCGGATCGATCACCTTGTCCTGGATTGGAAACCGATTCACGAAGAACTGCACAGCCACGACCTCGGATTGACCGCCGCGAGTGGTCAGGCGGTGTAAAAAGATCTGGCCGTCTGGCTCGGGGTCCGGCTCTGAGCCGACCTCCATGCGCATGAGCCACCGACATGCCGGGAGGTTTCGCGCCGCGCCGGGCGGCTGGCCGACGCCAAGCGTGAGCGGGAGATAACCACTCTGCTTGAACAATGCGACCGATGCCACGGGGTCGGATTCGAAGACCACGGTTTCGGGCGGGAGGGTGTAGGAGAAGGCCTGGTTTCGCCAGATGTACGTGCGCGCGCGGAAATAGAGCGGTGGCCCCCATTGCCACGCCGACCACGCTGCGGCGGTGAGCAGCAGCAGCAATGTGAGCCCGCGCCGGAAGCGGCGCCGGCGGAACAGCGGTGGTCGCGGAGCGTAATGCAGGGTGTTGGAGGATTCTGAGGACATTTCAATTCGGCCGCCTCATTGCTGATGACGGGTTCTGCATACCCTGTCGTTACTTGGGCAGTGTGGTCAATTTCGCAGCCTTGGCGGGCCGCGCGGCACGCAGATGTCTGTCGGATAAAACGACCAGCCCGATCTGCGCCAGATAATCCTTGATAGCCTGATAGTGTTCCATCGAGACGAAGCCGAACATGGTCGTTAACGCGCCGGGCCGTGGAAGATAGACGGCGAACATGCCGCCGCATCGCGCTGGTTCGCCGCCGGGCACACTGCTCCACCGAAAAGTCAGCGTGCGGCTCAATGTTCCAGAAAACTCGTCCTCTTGGTGTTGGCCGGCCATCGCGTCCAGCCAAACCGCTGCCGCGCGCATTTCCTCGGTGGTCAGCTTCCATGTCAGCGACTGGAGTCGCTCCCGATATTTATTGCTGGCGGTTCCCGCGACTGGTTGTGCAAGGAGAACCTGGCGGATTGATTGCACGGATTCGGAAATCCCCAGCGAGCGAGTTGAGGTCCAATTGACCGTGAAATTGGCGTTGGGCGCGGTCTGGATGATCATCTGTTCACGAACGAATTGTTCGGAACGATCCAAGAGCTCGAGCGTCGAGAGGCGGCCGACCCGATGACCCCACAACTGCGATTTAGGCGGATGATAGTTGAGCATGTGCTATTGCCCGACCGGGGTTACTGAGCGGTCTGATTCTATTTTATCGGAAATGGGTCTGGCGCGGGAGTTGGCGGAAGTTTCGATAGGCGACTTGAGCCTGAAGGCCATGCCTGCGTATTGTTGAGCCTGTACGTGGATGCTGCGCGGTGGAGAAGATCCCGCTCGCTGAGCGAGCCCTACGGTTAGTGGTTTGGATTGTTGCGAATTGTCGAATTTTCCCGCTTCCGGCTTTTACCCATTAATCGAAGGGTTAAAGTGGGTGACTCAAGAATGGGCGTTGACGCCTTTCAGTCGTAAGCAACCGTTCGGCATAGCCACAGCCCGGCATCCCGAGTTCCGGGCCTACCCGATCGAGCGGAAGTTTGACGGCGTCAATTCCGGGCATATTGCTCGCTGACATCTACGAGGCGTTTCGTGCCTGGCGGTCCGACTCTCCGGACTGACCGCGACGACCAGGTTGGTCGCGGTCTGCGCTGGGCATTTTCTAAAATGTTTCGCGCGGGACGCAAGTCCGGCGGGAACTGACGGGTTTGTCACCACCGTCTTCCGCTTGCGGACACGCTGCGCACCTGGGTCGGCGGGCGGCATCCAGTGTTTTGGATAACTCAAAGTCGTACGGAGAATCGCAGATGCAAAAAATCAAGCTCGCGGCGTCTAACGCTGCGCAACGGGGTGGTCGGAATGTTTTGGTTGAGACGCTGGAAGGCCGGCAGTTGTTGTCCGCTGCGTTCGTAGAAGCGGGGGGACGCCTGGTAGTGCGGGGGACGGCTGGCAACGACACGATCACGGTCAGCCGCAATCCGGGGAACAGCGCGCAGATCCGCGTGCTGCTGAATGGCAAGTCGTTCGATTTCGCGAGCAAGTACGTTAAGCAGGTTCGGGTGGAGGCAGGGGCGGGGAATGATCTGGTGAAATCGGACACAAGCAAGGGCGCGATTACCACGCCGATGTTTTTCCTGGGTGATGCAGGGCACGACACGCTGATGACCTCGACGGCGGACGATGCGCTGATCGGCGGCGGAGATTCGGACGTGCTGATCGCCCGGGCGGGAAACAATTATGTGAACGGCGGCGCTGGAGATGACAAGATCTTCGCCGGCCTGGGAAACGACACGCTGGTCGGTGAGGCGGGCAACGATTACCTGTCCGACGCCGGTGGTAAAAATACGATCGTAGGAGCGGCGCGGGGAGAGATCCTGGTGAAGGCGGCGCTGCCGACGGTGATCCCATCGGCGACGGGCGCAAACCCGGTGCCGCCATCCTCGCAGCCGCCTGTGCCGGTGACGCCAACGCCCCCGCCGAGCAACTCTTCGTCGCCGTTCGTGATTGGCGTTTGGAGCCAGCCGGTCAACAGCTTCGACAAGTGGAAGGCCCGTGGCATCAACACGGTGGTAGGATACGAAGGGCAAAGCGGCACGGTTTCGGTAGAGAAGTTCAGCGCCGCGGCGGTCGCCGACGGGCTGTACATGATCCGCCATCCCAACGCCGATCCGGCCAAGGACATCGGGCAGAAGAACCTGCTGGCGTGGATGCAGAATGATGAGCCGGATTATCACAACACGGACCCATCGGTGCTGCAGAAGGAGTATGCCGCGCTGAAGAAGGTCGATCCGAACAAGCCGATCTTCGTGAACTTTTCGGGGTCGTCGGCGCTGTGGGGTTATGGCGGAAAAACACAGGCGGATTACCAGGCGTGGATGAAGGGGGCGGACTGGATCGGAAACGATCTCTATCCGATCACGGCGCACAATCGGGCCAGCGCACTCGATGCGCCGGGCCTGGCGGTGGAGCGGCTGGCGCAGTGGTCCGGCGGCAAACGACAAATGGCCGTGATCGAGGTGAGCGACCAGGAGTTGTCGGATCATCCGGAATACCCCGGCGTGACTGCAGCCCAGTTCCGCTCGGAAGTTTTCAACGCGGTGATCAGCGGCGCGACCGGGATCATCTACTTTCCGCAGCGGATCGGCGGCGGGTTCGTGTACGACCACATGAACACGCAGGTGGAAACGGAGATGAAGAGCGTGAATGCGCGCTTAGCGCGCATCGGGCCGGCGCTGATGAGCCAGAAGGATCCGTCGAATGTGGGTGTTGCCGTTAGTGGGTCGCTGCAGGCGACTTGGCGCAAGTACGGCGGGAAGACCTATCTCATCGTGCTGAACAACTCGACCAGCGCGGTGACGGCGACGATGACGACGCGCGGCGTGAGCGCGTCATCGGCGAGCGTCGATGGCGAATCGCGGAGCGTGGCGATCAAGAGCGGGAAAATCACGGACACGTTCAAGCCGGAGGAGGCGCATGTTTACGTGGTGGGGTAGGGTTCGGTAAGGCAGACATGCTCACACCCGCCGTCGCGATTCTTGGTTCATCGGGACGGGCTGGCGGCGGTCGTGGGCATGGCACCCTTAGATGGCGTGCGTCTGCAGGCCAGCCACATGAGCGCACCCGCGATGACCAGGCCCGCGCTCAGGATCATGCTGAAGCTTTGGGTCTTGGTGCCGAAGACCGCTGGCTCGACGCGGATCATTTCCATGATGTAGCGGCTCGCCCCCTCGAGGATGAGCATCAACGCGAAGACGCGGCCCGAGGCGGGTGCGAGGGAGAAGTAGGCGAGCAGGACCGCGGCGACGAGGAAAGAGTTAAACGCGCTGTAAAGCTCGGTCGGATGTACCGGCCTGGCGTGCTGCAGGTTCGCCAGGGTTTCGAGTTTGACATTGCCGCGGATCTCCTCTTTGCTCAGCAGGCGCGGCAGGCCGTTCCGCAGGGGCTCGGCGGGGTTGGTCAGCTCGGGTGGGGCGCTGATCTTGCCCTCTTCGTATTGCTCGACGAAAGCGTTGGAGCCGTACGGGAAGGCCGCGCCCCAGGGCAACTGGCATTCCTCGCCGTAGCAGCAGCCGTTGAGGTAGCAGCCAATCCGGCCGAAGGCCAGGCCGACCATCAGGCAGGGGGCGATGATGTCCATGCCGGCGAGGAGCGGCACTTTTTTCTTGATGGCATAGAGGATCATGACCGGCGTGGCGAGGAGAAACCCTCCGTAGAACGTGAGGCCGCCACTGGAGATGTTGAGCATTGAGACGAAGTTTTTACCGGCCGAGAGTCCGTTGCGGGCAAATTCGTGGTTGGTGGGATCTGCGAGGCTTTCGAGGATGTGAGAGAGGCGTGCGCCGATGACGCCCGCAAGGAGGCCCAGCAGCCCGGCATTGACGAAAAGGTCGCCGTTAAGCCCGCACCGCCGCGCGAGCACGCGCGCGAGCTGCGCGGCGCAGAGAAAGCCGATGACCAGCATCAGGCCGTAGCCATAGACGGGGTGGTTGATGAACGGGATTCGGAAGATTTCTGGACGCATGTTTTTGGCGGTCGAGTGGGCGGCGATCCGTTGGAACTACTCTTTAGACGCCCCCATTATCCCCGGGGTTTTGCGGGCGTGGTCAGTACTGTCCCTGGGATTGTAGGGGGCAGGGGGCGGCGGGGAAAGGCGGGTCAGGCGAAGACTCGCGGGGCTTCGGCTAAATCGCTGGGGAAGAGCGAGCGTTTCACCGATGTGACCACTATCGCAGGCGCAGCCGCAGGGGATGTCGTGGAGGGGATGATGACGCTGAAGGCTCCGAGCGTTGCCGCGGATGCAACGTTGCCGCTGGCGTCGGCTACCTGGCGTCGGCGGAGGGTGATGGTGTAGAGGCCGTCGTCCGAGGCATCCCACGCGCCGCCGGGACCCTTGACGATGTAGTTGACCACGCGCGGCGTGCCGCTGGAGGTGTCCCCGGCGTTGAAGAGGGCGTAGCGCAAATAACCGCGCGGGCCGGCGACGACGATGTCGTAGTTGTCGAAGGTCGCGCCGTCGAGCGCGGTGTCGTCGGCGTAGGTGACCATGAACGAGTAGTAGCGTTGTGCAGTTCGGGCGCGCAGCGCCTGGGTCAGCTTCGCGGTGGGGGGCGCGGTGTCGGCGGGTGTCGGCGGCGGTGGTGGCGGCGGTGGCGTTGTGCCGGGGATGTAATCCTGCTTGACGTTTTCCGTGCCGATCGTGATCGAACTGATGTTGATGGATTGCGCGAGCGCCCCGCCCGAAGCGGTGACGCTGTAATTGCCCGGCGCGAGTTGCAGCGAGTAACCGCCGCTGGGAAAGCTGGTGGTGGAGAAGAGGGCGTTGTCGGAGGTGCGGCGCGCGGTGAGGGTGACGCCGCCGAAGCCTTCGCCGGGGGTATAGAAGCTGTTGGCGGTGACGGTGTCCGCGTAAACGACGCCGGTGAGAAAGGCGCTCCCCGCGGTGCTGGCGAAATCGGTCGTCAGCATGGCCGCCTTGGTGAAAAGGTGGAACGAGCCGGAGAGCATGCCGACGCCGATCTCGCGGAAGGCATTGTTCGTCATGCTGGTGCGATGGCCGCGGCCGTCGATCCCGGTGTCGACGAAGAGATCCCGTTGCAATCGCGCAGCCAGATCGGGAGTGATCGACGGCGTGATGAACGAACGCCAGGCGATATTCTCGCTCCAGGCCGAGGGCGCGGCGAACGCGTAACCGGCCGCGGACATGCGCTGGTCGGGGCTGGCGCCGCCCGCGCCGGTGTGCGAGAAAGTATCGGTACTGAGCATCCATTGGCTGTGGGTGCGTGCGCCATCGGTGAGAAAGGGGTTGATTGCGAGCGGCTGCTTGGCGGCGGTGGAAATCGTGCCGGGGGCGAGGCCTTCGTTGAGGTCGATGCCGTAGCGGGCGGCCTCCGCGGCGGGATTGGCGCGGGCGCGGTTGATCAGCTCGAGCTCGTACTGTTCCAGGTCGGAGGGATAGGCGGCGGCGAGGAGGCGGCGCGGCTCGAGGGGTTCGATGAGGATCGGCGAACGGCGGTACAGCATGACTCGGCCCTCCGTATTTGTATCGGCTGGAAGATGGGGCGGGATTGGGCGCGCGCGGGCGCGGCGGGTAAGGTGACCGCGTGGTGCGAATCGATGAAAAAGAGCCGATCGAAGCGCCTGTGACGGTTGTGTCGCCGCTGCCCGCGATCGGCGTGCTGGTGCTTTGCTGCGCGCTGTGGGGGTATTCCTTTCCGGTAATGCAGTTCGCCACGCGTGCATTCGATCGGCACCTGCTGGGCGGTGGCGCGGCGGTGGGCGACTGGCAGAAGTTCGCCTCGCGAGCACTGTTCAACGGGATTCGGTTCGGATTAGCGGCAATTCTTTATGGGGCGGTGACCTGGCGGCGGCAACGGCGGTTCTCAAGGCACGACGTCGTAGGCGGGGCAGTGGTGGGGACATTCTTCGCGATGGGGATGCTCTTGCAGGTGACGGGATTACTCTGGGTGTTTCCGTCGGTGTCGAGCTTTTTTACGGCGCTGCCGGTGGTCTTCGCGCCCGTGGCGCAGGCGCTGTTTCTCAAGGGGCCGGTGGGCCGGGCGACATGGATGGCGGTGGGATTGGCGGTGGTGGGCATCGTACTGCTCAGTTGGCCCAAGCCGCAGGCGGCTGCGGAGCACAGCCAGATCAGCACACCGCCAATTCCGTACCTCGGTGAGATGCTGACGATCGCAGGCGCGGCGGTGTTCACAGCCGAAATCATCTGCGTGCATCATTTCGGCCAGAGCGCCGATGCGGTGCGGCTGACGTTCGTGATGCTCATCACCACCGCGGTGTTGAGCGGACTGGCGGGCGTTGTATTGGGCGGCGGTTCAATGGTGCAGGCAGGTGCGCTGGCGGGATTGGTGCGCGACCATGAGGCCGCCTGGACGATGGCGACGCTGGTGGCGTTCAGCTCAGTGATGGCGCTGCACCTGATGAACACGTATCAACCGCGGGTCTCGCCGGCGATCGCAAGCGTGGTCTATTGCACCGAGCCGCTCTTCGGAACGCTGTTCAGCCTGCTCTTCGCGACCGAGCATCTGACGCGCCCGACGATCGCAGGCGGACTGGTAGTAATCGTCAGCGTGCTGATGGTGGCAACGGCAGGCCCAGACCCGAAGCTGGCGGCGGAGGGGCATTTGGGCCAGTGAGCGGAATACACGTCATTCTTCGTCGTCGTCGCGTTGCGGCAGCGACTCCGGCGGGGCGATCGTCACGTTGTCAATCAGCCGAGTCTTATTGACTCGCGCCGCAATCGCCAACACCGTCGGCCCATCCACTTTCTCCACCGGCTTCAGCGTGTTGGCATCCACCGCCGCCACGTAGTCGATGTTCAAATGGTTCTCCAGCAGCGGCCGCTGCATCGTCGCGATCAAGCGGTTGGTCTGGATGATGCCCGAACGGAACTCAGAGTAAGCGAGCATCAGGGCGCGGCTGATCGCCAACGCGCGCTGGCGTTCGTCTGCCGAGAGATAGGCATTGCGGCTCGACATCGCCAGCCCGTCAGGGTCGCGGAGCGTCGGGCAGGGGATGATGTCGATCGGCATGTCCAGCGCATCCACCATGGCGCTGATGACGCGAAGCTGCTGGAAATCTTTCTGGCCGAAGCAGGCCGCGGTGGGCTGGATGATGTTGAAGAGCTTGGCGACGACCTGACAGACGCCCTTGAAGTGGCCGGGGCGGTGCTTCCCTTCGAGCGGAGTGGTCAGGGCCGGGAGATCGACGACGATGTCCGGCTGGCCGGGCGGGTAGACCTCTTCGGCGCTGGGGGCGAAGATGAAATCGACGCCGGCCTCTTCGCACTTGTCGAGGTCATCTTCGATCGGGCGCGGATACTTGTTGTAATCTTCCTTGGGGCCAAACTGCGTGGGGTTGACGAAGATCGAGACCGCGACGCAGGGCGCGTTGTTCCGCGCGTGGGCGAGGAGGGACATATGCCCGGCGTGCAGCGCGCCCATGGTGGGGACAAGGGCAACGCGGCCATAACGAGCCCGCAGCGCCCGGGCAGTGGCGATGGTTTTGACGATCTCCATGGTCAGGCAGTTGTCGTCGTCCGCGCGGGATTGTCAATGCGAACGGTCCAGGTCGGCTAACAACTCGCGAATCGTGCGTTTGAGCAGGGGGTGCTGCGCGTCCGGCGCGATCTGGGCGAGTGGCTCAAGGACGAAGCGTCGCTGGTGCATGAGCGGGTGGGGGAGGGTAAGGCCTGGTTCTTCTGACGCCTTGTTGCCGTAGAGCAGGAGATCCAGGTCGATCGGACGAGGCCCCCATTTCTCCCGGCGTACGCGACCGATCTCACGCTCGATCTCGAGGAGGCGATGAAGCAGGGCGGTGGCGGAAAGGGTTGTTTCCAATTCCGCAGCGGCGTTTAGGAAGGAGGGGGAATCGGCAGGACCGCCAATGGCGGGGTTTTCCATCGGGGCCGAGATTTGCGTGACTTTGACATCGGCTGTCTGCGCAAGTTTTTCAAGGGCGGCACGGATGTTGGCTTGGCGATCCCCGAGATTCGCGCCCAAGGCGATGTAGGCAACGTGGGTCATGCGACCGCTGTTGTCCATGTTTTCCACGAACAGGCAAGCGGCTGCGGCGCGGCGTCACCGTTCAATGTTGGCGGTCGTCCCTGCGGGACCGGGTTCGACCAAGACTTCGTGCTCAATCTTCTCCCCATCTTTAAAGAAGCGGGCGCGCAGGGCGATTCGATAGGCGGGATGCGTAAAGACCAGATCCGGCAAGGGGGCAGATTTGCGCGGCTCGAAGTAAAGCTGATCCGCGGCAAACGCCACTCCCGCGTTATCGCGAAAATAGCTTGCAGGCTCGGCCGTCCACGAAACTTCCCCTCGCGTATACCGAAGGCGGTATTTCATCACCTCAACGGCTTTGCGAAATTCCAACACAGTCGGAAACCGCTTCCCCTGGGCACTAAGCTGCCCGCAGAGGTCAGCCAGCACATCATGTCGATCAATCAGTGACGCTTCAGGCGTCGGTTGCAAAGCCAGTGCATAACTTTCAAACCGCGCCCGAAACGTTTCCAGATTCCCTCCAAAGCTATCGCGAAACGCCGCCTCCGCCTCCTGCCCCTTCCCCAGCGACTTGAGCAGCGTCACCAGCCGCGCCCCGTTCTTGCCGCCATCGCCGTACGCCATGTAATGCACAACCGCCCAAGCCTGGTTGTACTGCGTTGAGCCGACAGCCGGATCGCCCGCCAGGTTGCCGCTCCACTTCTCCGGCGACATGTTGATCAGGATCTTGAACGACAGCAGGTTGTTGTTCTCAATGTCGCTCTGCAATTGCCGGATGCGCCGTGGCGGCACCTGGTTCATCAAAAAGCCGTCGCCGGTCCAGATCGCTTCTTCGAAAAGCTGGGCCATCCCCTCGTTAAGCCAGATGGGCATATTCGCGCCAATCGCCTTATA
>JAQGHM010000003.1 GCA_028291615.1 Phycisphaerales bacterium
GGTGGCCAACAACTGTGTCACCGCCAACGCGCTGGCGACGGCGGCGTGCGTACTGGGCACCGGTGAGGGGACTCGATTGGCGCAACTCCACGGTAGCGCGAATTGGTTGGTTCCGAGCCATGCAAGTTCGCACGGACCCGCCGCAGCTGCGCCGCAAGCGACGGCCGCGGCGACGACGGCATGGCCGGCGGATTTTCAGGTGGCGCTCGACCTGTCGTTCAAGATGCCGCGCGGCGGGAAGGTCAAGCGGCCTTACCTGGCGGTTTGGGTGGAGGATGCCAAGGGGAACGTGGTGCGCACCGTCACCGTTTGGGGAAAGCAGGAAAAATACCTGCGCGAGATGACGGCGTGGTGGCAGGCGGTGGGCGGCGATCCGAAACTCGTCCGCTCGGTCACCCGCGCCACGCGCGAGGCGGGGAAGTACACGATCACCTGGGACGGCCTGGATGACAAAGGCGTGGCGCTGCCTAAGGGCGTCTATACGCTGGTGGTCGAGATCAACCGCGAACACGGGCGGCACGTCGGGGAGAAGATCAAGGTCGCCTGCCAGGACAAGAAGGTCGAGACGGTGATGAAGCAGACGCAGGAGTCGGACGAGTCGGCGGTGTCGTACGGCCCCAAGGGTAAGTAGCGCGCGGCGCAGTGTATGGGGAAGTGAGCCCGGCCGAATGAATCGAACTTTTGTCGCGTGGACGCGCACGATCCACATCTACCTGACGATGGCGGCCCTGGGGCTGATGCTCTTCTTCGCGGTTACCGGTTTCACGGTGAACCACGAAGAGTGGTTCGGCGCGACCACGCCGCGCACGCGCAACGTCTCGGGTACCACGCCGGTGGAGATGGTGAAGGCCGAGGACAAGCTGCGGATCGTCGAGCATCTGCGAAGCCATATGGGCGTCAGCGGCGCGATGACCGACTTCGAAAGCGAGGATGAGAAGTTCCACGTCGTTTTCAAAGGCCCGGGCCGCATCTGCGAGGCGACGATCGCCAGGCCGGATGGAAAGACGGATGTGGAGATCAAATCCTTCGGCCTGGCCGGACGAATCAACGACCTGCACCGGGGCCGCGATGCGGGCGAGCCGTGGCGATGGGTGATCGATGCCAGCGCGTTGCTGATCCTGCTGGCCTCGATAACCGGGGTGATCTTGTGGCTGGCACTGCCGAAGCGGCGCAAGCTGGGGATCGTGGCGGTGGTGCTGGGGGTGGCGATGTCGGTGGCGTTTTATCTGGCGCTGGTGCCGTGACCGCGCGGGGCGCAAAAAGACGCACGGGCGGGTCCGATGACCCGCCCGCGCTTCACCCGACGACGCACCTCCGGTCGCCGGGCCCTCCGGCCGCGATAGTGCGCCGACTCGACCCGCAAAGGGCTGAACGGATCGAACGGGCGTCATGAATAGGAACCCGAAGGGGGGCGGGACTGTTCCGGATAAACGGTGCCCTGAACAGGGCGGTAACGAGCGAGACAAGAATAGGGGCGGATGTCCCCCTGATGTCCGTGCATAAAAGAAACGGATCGTCCCGATTTCCCGGGACGATCCGCACCTGAAAGGAGATTGATTGTGGTCGCGCCGTAATGCGATGCTTAAGCGGCCTGGGCGATTGCGTCATCACTGTTGGTGAGGCGCATCTGCGGGCCGGCGGACTTGCGGGCCTTTTCGATTGCGGGGGCGGCCCGGTTCAGGAGCTGGGCCATCGCGGCGAGGGCGGCGGCGTCGGCCTCGCTGGGGAGCTGGGTGCTGAGCGTGTCACGCTCGTTCGACAACTCGGCGATCTGCGCCTTGTGCTCGCCGAGGCGGGCTTCGAGATCGGCATTGGCGGCTTGCAGCGAGGTGATCTTCTCGCCTTGGCGGTTGAGGATCGTTTCGGAATGCTCGCGAGCGGCGTCGGCTTCGCGAAGCTGCGCACTCAGGGCGCCGATCTGCTCGACGTAGTGGGCGATCTCGTTGTCGCGCTCCTCGGCGCGGGTCTCGAGCTGCGCGATCGTCGAAGACTGACTGACGATCGTCTGCTGCTGCGAACGGATCTTCTCAGCGTCGGATTTGACGCGGGTGGACAACTGCACGATGACGCCCTTGGCTTCGTTGAGCGCTTGGGCAAATGACATTTCCGGGGCCATATCAACTCCTGGCTTAGGTTCCGCGATTGGTTTGGGCGTCACGACCATTCCGACGCCCGGATGCCGTTTGTATCGGGAGGGCAAGCTGGAGGGTTTAGAACGAATGTGGGAAATATCCGGTGGCCGATAATGCCGGAGAATTCACGGAGTCGGCGGGAGGGTGAGGCGGATGGGCTCGGATGCGACGCGCCGCTCGACGCCGTCCGCCCCCGCGATCACACCTATCACCTGCATTTGAATCGGCCCAGCGCCGATATCGACGAGCTTCGGGGAAAGCGCGGCGGACTCGCCTTCTGCTGTGGCGACCTCGCGATTGTTGTGCATCAGGATGAGCCGCTTGGCGCCTTTCATCGAAGCCTGAATGTGCAGAGGTGCAACCTCGAGCGGATCAGGCTTGGGCGGCGTGAACGTGACCGTCACCCGCTCGCCGTGGTTGTCGATGGTGATGGGGACGATCAGGTGACATTGCGATTCCACCGCGTCGCTGGCGATGGCAACGACGCGCAACTCGTGATAGCCGTCGGGCAGTTGTGTGGTATCCAGGCCCCACTGCTTGTCAGGATCGGTCGTCGCGCGGCGCACGCCGTCAACGTAAAGTTCAAATCGGGCGACGGGAAAGCCTGGCGTTTTGCACGCGGGTTTGACGGCGAGGTGGCCTTTGAGGACCGCGCCCGGCTCGATGCCCAGCGTCAGTTCCGCCGACTTGCCCCATGGTTTGCAGAGCGGGTCGCCGATGATCAGGAGCTGGTAGGGGCCCGAAACGGATTGGTAAAACGCCTCGGCCAGCGAGCAGCCGGCGGCGTAGTAGACGTGAATGAAGGCGTTCGGAAACTTCTCCTGGATCGCGAACGGTTCCATCACGGTGCCCGACGTGCCCGACGCGCCGGCGCGGATGAATTCGGAGATGCAGGTCTGCCCGCCGTTGGCGAACATCACTCCGCCGTTGCTGGTCAGGTGCTCGCAGATCGCGCCGGGGGTGATCGTCGAGCCGTACTTGTTCCACTCGAAGTCGGAGATGCCGACCATCGTGCCGGCCACGTCGTTCTTATTGCGCGGGAGCACGCCGTCCACGATCTCACCTGCGACGCCAAGGCGCTTAAGCTCTTCGATCGCAGGACCAAAGCCCCACTTGCGCGTCTTCGAGCGGATGTCCTGATTGAGCAGGTAGTAGATCGTGCCCGTCGGAGCGGTGCAGTCGGCAGCGGCGCTGCGGCGGATCATCTGCTTGATCTCATCGACGCTGTTGCCGCGCCCGCTGGTTACGCCAAGGACCGTGCTGAGCAGGTATCCCTGCTCGGGATGATTGGGCAGCGGCCACCCGTCGGCATTCCATCCAGTGCTGCGATGAAAACCGCGCGGCGGGACCATGCGAATCGGCTGGGTGGTGGGCGCGCCGGGCTTGGGCGTGATGTCCGGGGCGTAGTGGTTGGCGGTGAGTGAAAGGTAGTTGATGTCCGCCTGCAGCACCTGGCGGTAGAGGTAGGTCATGCTGTTGATAGAGGCGGCGAGCGAGATGACCTTAGGGAGCTTGCGTTCGCCGACGTCGCCATGCACGCCGACCACGTGAGGGAAATCGCCGGAATAGGTAACGCAGTCGATCTGCGGCGCGAGGCCGCGCAGGCGGATCTGCTCAAAGACGGGCTGAAGGATCCTCTTCCGGAAATCGTGAGCCTGGATGATCTGCAACTCCGCCTGGGCAAGCTCGACGTAGACGACATTGGCGGGGGAGAGATGGCGGGCGTCGATGTACTCGTTGGCGATGGCAAGCGACGCGGGGCTGGAGGCGTTGACGACGAGGATAACGTTCTGCGGGCCCAGGCCAGCGCGCGCGGGGGAGGGGAGGAGGAGGATGCCGATGATTGCAAGGGTGGCGGTGAGGGTGGTCGCCTTCATGCCCGACATGTTAAGGTTATGCGGTGGCACGTCCAAGAATGGAAATTGCCCGGGATGCCGGCCGTCCTTACACTTCATCGTGACTCATGAAAGAACAGAACAAGAAGGTTCAGAATGATCTGAAAACGCGACGCCTCATAATTCGGACGGACAAAGAGCTCGAATCGCTGCTTTTGAGACGGCTTAATGATCCGAGGCCGGGTGTTGAGGCGACGCCGGAATTTTGGAAAGAATTCAAACGACGTGTCGAGGCTGGTCGCCGCAAATGGGCATGACGTGATTTGAACGAGGTGAATTGTGGTCCTTGCCCGGGGAGTCGTCTTCGCATCACTTGTTGTTTGTTCATCACTTTCACTGGCAGAACCACACGACGATGCTTGGTCGAAGATCGCGCCATACTTCGCGCCGCCCGCTGAATTCGCAGGCAAGCTCGGCGACTATCGCTCGCCGCTGAAATTCGAAGATGGTTCGGAGGTGCGCGACGCGAAGGACTGGCCACGCCGGCGGGCGGAGATCCTGGCGAAGTGGCACGGCCTCATGGGCCCGTGGCCGGCGCTGATCGAGAAGCCGAAGGTCGAAGTGAGCGGGGAGGAATCGCGCGACGGATACACCGAATATGCGGTGAAGGTGGAGGTGGCGCCGGGGCAAATGCTCGCGGGGATTTTGCTGGTGCCGGCGGGGAAGGGGCCTTTTCCCGCGGTGCTGGTGCCGTTTTACGAGCCGGGAACGAGCGTGGGTCGGCCACCGGTCGCGGGGAAGGGAAAGTTTGGCGATTACGGGTTGCAACTCGCGAAGCGCGGCTTCGTAACCTTGTCGATCGGATCGCCCGGCGGGAGCGCCTGGAAGCCCGATCGCGCGGGGGCGGTTTGTCAGCCGCTATCCTACTTGGCGTACATCGCGGCGAACTGTGCGAATGCGCTGGCGAATCGCAGCGACGTCGATGCGAAGTGCATCGGCGTGGTTGGGCATTCCTATGGTGGGAAGTGGGCGATGTTCGCATCCTGCCTAAGTGAAAAGTTCGCGGCGGCGGCGTGGTCGGATCCGGGGATCGTGTTCGACGAAGCGCGATCCAACGTGAACTATTGGGAGCCGTGGTACCTGGGCCTCGACCCGAGTCTGCCGGCGCAGCGAAAGCCGGGTTTGGTAACAGCGGACAACCCGCGCACCGGCGCGTACAAAGCGATGGTCGAGCGCGGAATGGATTTGCACGAACTACACGCGCTGATGGCTCCGCGACCGTTCCTGGTTTCGGGCGGTTCCGAAGACGGACCGGCTCGCTGGGCCGCGCTGAATCACGCGATAGCGGTGAACGGGCTACTTGGAATTGAAGGACGGGTGGGGATGACCAATCGCAAGGAACACACGCAAAACGCCGAGGCGAACGAGGCGGTTTACACGTTCTTCGAGCATTTCCTGAAATGATCGGGCGCTTTGCGCTTGTCGTGGCGTATCACGCAGGGGTACGATTTCGCCATTCCCCCGAACCAGGAGCCCACCCATGTCAGAGACGAACCCCGCGCGCCGAATCGATTGCCCCGATTGTGACAGCGTCTCGCGCCGCAACTTCCTCAGGACCACCGCGGCAACCGTCGCGGCAGTCGCGACGGTGACCGCGACCGGAAGCGCCTGGGTGCGCGGCGCCGAAGCATCAGCGACCCCGACATCTGAAACGCTGGTCGCCCAACTTTACAAGACGCTCAAAGACGAACAGCGCAAGGCCATCTGCTTCCCCTTCGACCATCCACTGCGCAGCGACGTCGATAACAACTGGTTCATCGTGAAGGACAAGCGCGTCAAGAGCTTCTTCGACAGAGACCAACAGGCCATGATCCGCGACATCTTCATGTCCATGCACAGCGAAGAATACGCCCCCAAGGTGCTCGCGCAGGTCGAACACGACAACAAGGACATCGGCGGCCTGGGCGGCTGCTCGATCGCGATGTTCGGCGAACCGGGCACGCCGGGCCAAGGCAAGTTCGAGTTCGTCCTGACCGGCCGCCACACCACTCGGCGCTGCGACGGGAACAGCGTCGAAGGCGCGGCGTTCGGCGGCCCGATCTTCTACGGCCACGCCGCCGAATCCTTCAACGAAAAGCCCGATCACAAGGGCAACGTCTACTGGTACCAGGGCCTGCGCGCCAACGATGTCTACAAGGCGCTAGATGGTAAACAGCGCAAGCTCGCGCTCCTGGACATCAACCCGCCCGGCGAGCACGCCAAGGAGACCGTCGAGCTTCCCATCAAGCAGGCCGACCTCGAAGGCATCCCCATGACCGAGCTGGCGAAGGATCAGCAGGAACTAGTGCGGAAAGTGCTCGCCGACCTGCTCGCGCCGTTCCGCAAGGTGGACGCCGACGAAGCGCTGAAGCTCATCGAGGCCGGCGGATTCGACAAGCTGCACATGGCCTTTTTCAGCACCATGGACATCGGCAAAGACGGCGTCTGGGACGTCTGGAAGATCGAAAGCCCAAGCATGGTCTGGTACTTCCGCGGCGCCCCCCACGTCCACACCTGGGTCCACATCCGCGAACCCGCAAAGGCATAACCGCGCGCGACATTGGAAAATAGTTTAGCGGCTCCGCTTGCGGAGCGCGTCCACGTGCGCCGAATTACGCACCGCGCAAAAACTCCAGTGATGCGATCAACCCCTTCTTCTCCCCCTCTTCCGATCCATTAAACTCCTCATCCTCCAACTCAACACTCACCGCCCCGCGATACCCATTCGCCTGCATCATCTCAAACACCCGCGTCCAGGCCGTCTGCCCGCGCCCCGGAATGGTGTACCGCCATGCATGCGACCCATACCGGTGCGGCGCCCGAGCAATGCTGTCCTGGTAAAGCCCAAGTTCATAAGCCGCATCGGGGAAAAGCTGCGTATCCTTCGCATGCACGTGGTGCACGTAAGGAACAAACTCCTGAAGAAATCGAATCGGATCCACGCCCAGCCGAATCAAATGCGACGGATCATAGTTGACCCCCACACTCGTCGGATTCGTATCCCTGATAAACGCGCGATAAGACTCCGGCGTGCAGCAAAGTGCCGGGAAGTAAGGCGCAGGCCCCGGCCACCCTTCAATAACAATTTTCACACCGGCATCCGCCGCCGCCTGCGCGATCGGCCCAAACGTATCGACAGCCAGCGCATAATTCTCCGATCGCTTCTTCGTCGGATCGCCCGGAATCAGCACCGTGAAAAATATCATCGCGCCCGCCGCGGCAAGCTCGCCGATATAAGCTACATTTCGCGCAACGAGATCCTTTCGCTGCCCCGGATCATTAGCAAGTAACTTGCCCATTTCGATCAGGTCGACTGACCCAAGCCGCAGCCCCGCCGCCCGAACAGCCGCCACGTCGGCCGGCGCGGCTTGATTGAGATCGATCCCTTCAAAACCCGCCTGTTTCGCCCACGCCAGCAGGGCCCGCAGATCCTTATTCCATTCAGAACTGAGCCGGCGAAACGCGATTGGCAAATTGGCGGTGCGGGTGGGCATGCCTCACTTTTTCAGAAAATTCGCCAGCAACCGCTCCCCCTGTTCCGTCAGAAAACTCTCCGGATGATACTGCACCCCCTCCAGAGGCCACGTCTTGTGCCGCACGCCCATGATCTCCTCCGCGTCCGTCCACGCGCTGATCTCGTATTCAGGCGGAAGCGTGCCATTGCGAATGATCAAGCTGTGATAACGCGTCGCCGTGAACGGATTGGGCATCCCCGCATAAAGCGTGCGACCATCATGGTGAATCTGATCGGTCTTCCCATGCATCAATTTCGCCGCCCGCTCCACGATCGCCCCCGCCGTGAACCCGAT
>JAQGHM010000011.1 GCA_028291615.1 Phycisphaerales bacterium
AGCGCGCCGTCGCCGGCCGCTGCCGCCCCGACGGGTGCATGTTCGTTCCCGCTGGTGATCAACCCAGCGACGACGTCTGGTTGCGCGCGGTGCGAGAATTGAATGACTGCGTCCTCTGGTTCCACGAGGTTCCCGCCGCCGCACCGGTCTTCGTCGACCTGATCGGCAATGTCGGCGAGTTCGTCACCGATGACGCCGGCAAGGTCTACGTGATCGGCGGCTCGGCCCTCTCGCCCCCCACGCGCCCGCTCGATAAGCCGTTCGGCCTGGCTGCCGATCAACTCACCAGCGGCTTCAGCGACGTCGGTTTCCGTCTCGCCTTCTCTGAACCCGCGCCGGGCATCGAAAAGCTGAAGGGCGTCCTCGCCGCCAGCAATTACCTGCTCGCCAAGTAGAAACGATCTAATTAAAAACCCAGGGAGCAAGCTCCCTGGGCGTTTGGAATTGCATCAGGATATCGCGCGTCTACAGTTTCACGATCGCATCAATGCCGAACGTGTATTGGTGGCTCTCGCCCTGGAAGACCGGGTCGCTCGCAAAGTCCGCCCGGAACTCCGGCCGGACGATCAGGTTTCGCAGCCACGGGTCTTTGGCGAACGGGATCACGTCCAACCCGACGGTCACCTCGTACAGGCTCGTACCCGCGGGGATGCGGACGCCGTCCTGATCGTGCAGGTATTCGCCGCGGATCTTGAAGATGGCTTCCCGGCACATTTCGTAGCTGCTCAACAGCGCAACCGAATAGAGGTAGCCCGAATCGCCGTTGGCGGCGCCGGCGGCGTCATAGAGGAAGTAACCGTTGGCGAGGAATTTGCACTTCGGGCTGGCCTGCCAATAGAACGTCGCGTCCCACGTGGTTCGATAATCGCCATTATCGCCCGGCTGCTCGGGGCCGGTGCTGTTGGCGACGTAAAGCGCCATGTCCTTGTTGATGACCCAGTTTAATGAGCCCAGAAAACTGACGGCGTCGTTGTTGTCCTTGAATCCCTGCTCGTCGCCGCGCGTGACGCCGGCGGTGACGGTGACATCTTTGCAAACGTCGAACGTCAACAGCCCGCCCGTGTGTGTGAACGGATAACCCGTGCCGAAGATGAACGAGCGCGAGTAGAACCCGATGAAATCCGCCGTCGGGTTGATCGACTCGTAACCTACCAGGTTAGCGAACTTGCCCATCCGCAGCCGCGCGCCGTTGAGGATCGGCATCGTCACGTCCACGTAAAACTGCACGGGGTCAAACTGATTCTCCGGCTTTCGCGGGCCGTCGTACCAATCGAAGACGCCGTTAGCGTGGATCAGCCCCGCGTCCGCGCCGTACATCCATTCCATCAAAAATCCGACGTCCCACTTGTTCTTGCGGTAATCGACGCGGCGCTCGATCGACAGGTCGAGCTGGTCGAGGATCGCCTTCTGATCCTGGAAGTCGAACAGGCGGAAGGCGTTCTGGTTGTTGGACGGGTTGTCGAAATTATAGGTGTAACCGACTTCGACGTGCCCGTAGATGTCGATGCCCCAGTCGTCCAAGGTGCGGCCGACCGGCGTGCGGTCGAGCAGCGCCATGATCGGGCGGCGCGCCTCGGCGGCCGGCGCCGGCGTGAAAACCAGGCTGTAAGGCGTCGCCAGATCGGGCAACGCGATGGCAGCGGCCTCATCGGCAGGCGTGGCGGCCGAGGCGAACGGCGCCAGCGCGAAAGCGGCAGCGGCAACAAGAACTCGACGGACGGCAGGTTGATTAAACATGAGGGTTCTCCTTCCCTGTTCGTGTAAGGCAGGTAATAGAGAGGAGAAGGGTTTGGGTGTCAACTTAGGGTTTTTTTGACGGCAGGGGGGGCAGGGAGGATGGCTATCGTTCCCTGACCGTTAAGCACCGGTCGGATCAAACGCGTCAGCTATGTTGAGGAATCCGCGCTAGGATCTGGTGGCTTACCCAGCGGTTCCATCGCGCCATGTCGAACATAGAGGATTCGGACGATCTTCGCGTCCTCCTCGACACGGAAGATGATGCGATGCGACTTGTAAATATAGTGGCGTAATTGTTGCCCAAGGAACTGCGATTCGGGGGCGGCGCCGCAGCGGTTGGGCAGAATGGAAAGACTGTCCACCGCTTTCTCAATTCCCTTGTACCACTTCACCGCGTTTCGCGGCGAGCGCAAGGCGATGTACTCCGCAGCGGCGAGGGCCTGTGATTGCGCAGTCGGGGTGAAGAATACCTCGTATTCACCGCCTACCTTTTGATCCCGAGCTTTTCGCGGAGTTGGGCGAGGACGGTGGCTGCGCGGACCCCCTCGCCTCGATCGGCCTCCTTCAAACTGGCCCTGAGGGCGGGCAGAGTGTGGGCGAGTTCGGCTGCGTCAACCAGCTTTTGATAAGAGGCCGCGTCCTGCACGATAACCTCAGGCTTGCCGTTGATCGTGAGGACTTCGGGGCGGCCGGTCCTTTTCAATCGCTTCACGTGCGCTTTGGCGTTGCGTTGGAATTCGGTCAGAGAGGTGATGTCATTGATTTTGAGCATTGAATTCAGCAGGGTAAAAGATGGTTAAAGGATGATATGATATCGCTAGATAAAAGGCCAATTACACTCACATCGGCGCATTTGGAACGCATGTGCTGCTGCAGGAACGTCATCTGCTGCCAAGGAATAGATCCCGCCCTTTCACCAGCGCCTCCATCTTCCGATCCGCGATGCTCCGCTTGTTCATCCAGAACCCGCAATCCGGATGAACCCACTTGATCCGGTCAGGACCGAGGATCTTCGTGGCTTCGGCGATGCGGCGGGCGACCAGGTCGGGAGTTTCAACAGTATTCACCTTCACGTCGATGACGCCCAGGCCGATGGCGATTTCAGGTTTGAGCTCCTTGAAGTGGACCAGTTCGGCGTAACCGCGGAAGGCGAATTCCAGGACAACGTGGTCGCAGTGAAGGCGGTTCATGAAGTCGATCAGTTTGCGCCACTCGCCCTTCTGAATGGACTGCCCGCCGTAGTTGCCGAAGCAGAGGTGAACGGCTTTCTCAATGGGAGAGGACATTGCGCCTGACCCGATTTTGGTCGCTACCGCATCCAGGATGAGATTGATCGCCTCAGCCGCCCAAGGGCCTTCGTCGGGGTGGCCAGGGATGTTGGCTTCATCGATCTGAAGCACTTGCGGATTAAGATCCGCTACCTGTTTCGCCAGTGCCTTGCCCAGCGCCAAGGCGAGTTCGGCGCGGTCCTTGTAATGATGGTCCATCAAGGTTTTGCACAGCATGTGTGGCCCAGTCAGCGTGAACTTCATCGGGTGATTTGTGAGTGCGCGGGCGCGGCGGTAATCGCGCGGCAGGTTCAGCGTGCCCTCCTCGATCGGCCCTTCGACCACGCCCGCCGGCTCCGATCGGAACCCCATCCCTTCGAGTTTAGAAAACTCTTCGATATCCGCGCGCGTCACGGCGCTGCGGATGTTGGTCATCGGCCGGATGAAATACTCGATCATCCCATTGGTATCAGGATGGTTGACGTCGAAGCGATACAACTCGCCGTCGGCAACGACATCGATGCCAGCCATCTCCTGCGTCTTGAAGACAACGCGGGTTGCGTCGATGAGCGACTGCTGGCTGGGCAGCGCGGCCAGCCAGTCGGGGACCGGATAGGATCCGACAACGGTGGTGCGGATAGTGGGGGTGGACATGACGGAAAATCTAGTCCGTATGACGAGAAACACCAAGCTGATTCGTGCTGCAGCGGTAGCTTGAGGGTAGGGTGCTGCGGGTCGGGCAAGATGCGCAATAGCAAGCGTTATTGAATGTTGCCGATCCTGCTGTCTCGCGTGGGCGGACGAACTAAATGAGGTAAACTGACGTTGAACTGGTGCGCGTGCCACAGATGTTGTCTGCGCCCACCTTGTTGTCTGTCATGAAGAGTTGTGGAGAGCGAGAAAATGAAAACGTTGAGATCAGCCTTGGTCCTGGGCGGAGCGGTCGGGTTGTTGGGATTGGCAGCCGGTCGATCGCGTGCCGCGGTGCTGAACTGGGATATAGACTCATCCGATGGTTCAACGCTGACGGCGGGGAGCGGCACGTGGGATACCACGACCCTCAACTGGAACAACGGCACCAACAGCGTGGCCTGGATTTTGGGCTCGGACGCGGTCTTCAACGCGTCGGACGGGACGTACGCCATCACCGTCGCCAGCTCGATGAGCGCCGGGAACCTCACCTTTAACAACTCCGGCTATACGCTCAGCGCCGCGTCGCCGGTGACGGTCACGCTGGCTGGGAACCTGAACGTTGCCTCGGGCAAGACGGCGACGATCGGCAACAACGTGACGATCAATCGCGGCACGGCTTACAACCTGCAGGGAGGCGGGTCGTTGATAATCGATTCGGGCGGCGTCGTCACCAGCGGCGGAAACCCGCTGGCGGTCCTGACACCCACCACTGTCCTCACCGGCGGGAAGCTCCTGACAACCGGCGGGACCTCGATTGCTAGTTCGGTCAATTCGCTGCTCACCGTCGCGGGCGGAACCGTGGCGCCCACCGGTCTTTTGGTCATTGCAAACGCGTCAAACGCCAGCGGCACGGTGACACTCAGCTCCGGCACAATCTCCCTGGCCGCAGCATCGGGCGGGCTGCGGGTGGCCGGCGGGAGCGCCGGTACCATCACGAACACGGCGGCGATCTTCAACCTCGACGGCGGGGTGCTCACGACGCCGAAGATCTTCGTCGGCCTGGGCGCTAGCGCAGTGGCGACCTTCAACTTCAACGGAGGAACGCTCCGTTCCAATACCAGCACCACAACCTTCATGGCCGGCCTGACCACGACTAACGTGCGCGCCGGCGGGGCGATCATCGATACCCAAGCTAATGCGATCACCATCGCGCAACCGCTGCTGCACGAGGCGGCGTTGGGCGCGACCGCCGACGGCGGCTTGCAGAAGCTCGGCGCTGGCGCGCTGACCCTGACCGGCGCGAACACCTATACCGGCGCGACAACCGTTTCGAGCGGCTCGCTTCTGGTAAACGGCACGCACAATTCCGCCGGGTCGTACAGCGTCACCGGCAGTGCCGGCAGCGGCGCAATCCTGGGCGGCAACGGAACCGTGAACCTGGCGCTCGCGGTGTCGAACGTCGTCCTGGCTTCCTCTTCAGCCGCCCCCGCCGACAACGCCATCCTCTCTCCCGGCGCATCCGGCGCAGGCAGCATCGGAACCTTCACCGTCAGCGGCGGCGGCAACGTCCTCCTCGGCAACAACAGCACCATGCTGGTCGATTTCAGCGGGTCTAGCAGCGACAAGCTTGCGATCACCGGTGGGGCTATTGACCTGACGTCGAGCTCCAACACCTTGAACCTGGTCGGCGCTGGATCGGGCACGTTCACGATCGCGACGTTCGGCGGCTACAACGGCTCACCGAGCGCCAATCAATTCGAAACCGTGCTGCTGAACGGCTTGCCGACGCAGAGCGCCGATCCGAGCGGGGACAACTACGCCGCCGTGAGTTACAACGCGAACAGCATCACCGTTACGTCGAGCGTCCCCGAACCGGGCATGCTCGGCTTGCTTGGGCTGGGCGCAATGGCGCTGTGGCCAAGGCGCCGGCGGCGGGTGCGAGCAAGCGACTAAGCAGTATGATGACCGGCATGCGCGTCATGCTGGAGTCGGACCCGTTCGCTCATCTCAACCAAGGCAAAACGCTCTGGATGCGCAACATCTGGCCCGCCCGGTGGATATCGCACCCGCAGATTGGCGCTGCGCCGGTGGTCGTTGCGTATCGACGGGAATTCAAGCTAACGGAGGAGGCGACGTTCCGGCTCCACGTGTCGGCGGACGAACGCTATCAGCTATTTGTCGACGGGGTGCAGGTCGGGCGGGGCCCGGAGCGCGGCGATGCCGATCACTGGCTTTTTGAGACCTACGAGCTGACGCTGGGCGCGGGTCGGCACACGCTGGTCGCGCGGGTGTGGAGTCTTGGCGAAGGGGAGCGCGGCCAGATGGGCGGTGACGCGGGCGGTGGCGCGGGAGGGCAGGCCGCCGCCCCCTACGCGCAAATCTCCGTCTACCATGGGCTGCTTGTAGCCTCCGACGAGGAGTATCTACCGCTGGTGGCTACTGGCGTGGCCCAGTGGCAAGCGAAGGTGCTGCCGGGATACTCATTCGCGCCGCCGGGCGTGGCGTGGGGGACGGGAGCGCGAGTAGAGATCGACGGCGCGGCATTCGCGTGGAACTTCCACCGAGGCGACGGCGAGGGGTGGGGTCCGGTTATCGCGCGGCACGGCGGCGTGACCGAAGGGCGGATGGAGGCGGGCCCGAGTCACACGCTGCGTCCGGCGACGTTGCCGGCAATGATCGAACGGTACGTAAAACCGGGCAGAATTCGATTCGTCGATGATGCGACGAGCGGGCGGGTCCAGTCGGCGAACGATCTGGCGAGCGAGCGCGAGACGATGCAAACGCGGTTGGCCAATCGCCACCCGCTGCGCTTCGAAGCGGGCGTGCGGCGGCGGGTGATCATCGATCTGGAGAACTACTATTGCGCGTATCCGCTTCTCGTATGCAGCGGCGGGCGCGGGGCGGTGATGCGGCTGCTCTGGGCGGAATCGTTGTATGAAACGCCTGATGTATCCGAAAAGCGCAAGGGGAACCGCAACGAGATCGAGGGGAAATACTTCATCGGGGTCGGAGATGTATTCCGCCCGGACGGCGGCAGCGAGCGACAGTTCGAAACGCTCTGGTGGGCAGCCGGGCGGTACCTGGAGCTGACGGTGGAGACGGCGGACCAGCCGCTAGAGCTCAACTTTGTCCTGCGCGAGACGCGCTATCCGCTGGAGATGACGGCGGCGTTCGAATCGTCCGACCCGCGCCTGGCGGCGACCTTGCCGATCTTGCTCCGCGGCGTGCAGATGTGCGCGCATGAGACGTACATGGATTGCCCGTATTACGAACAGCTCATGTACGTGGGCGATACGCGGCTTGAAGCGTTGGTGACCTACGCGGTCAGCGCCAATGATTGCCTGCCGCGCAAGGCGATCGCTTTGTTTGATGGATCGCGATTGGCAAGCGGCTTGGTGCAGTCGCGTTATCCGAGCCGGGTGCGGCAGGTGATTCCACCGTTCGCGCTCTGGTGGATCGGCATGTTGCACGACTTCGCGATGTGGCGGGACGATGCGGCATTCGTCCGGTCAATGATGCCGGGCGTGCGGGCGGTGATCGAGGCGTACATGTCGTTTCGCAACGCCGACGGATTGGTGGCGGGACCGGCGAGCGGCTGGAATTACGTGGACTGGACACCTGGCTGGAAGAATGGTGTGCCGCCGGACGGGGATTACGGCGTCTCGTCGGTTATCAACTGGCAATTCGTGTACGCCCTGCGAATGGCGAAGGAGTTGGAAGAGTGGTTCGGCGAGCCGGAAATGGCGGCGCGCTGCGATCGAATCTCGCGCGAGGTGGCGGCGGAGATCGGACGACAATTCTGGGAGCCGGTGCGCGGGTTGTTCGCGGATGATCGGGAGAAGTCGAAGTTCAGCGAGCACGCCCAGTGCCTGGCCATTCTCTCCGGGTTGCTCAGCGACCAGCAGTGCGCGCAGATTGGGGATGCGCTATTAATAAATAGTGAGATGGCGCGGACGACGATTTACTTCACGCACTACCTGTTCGAGGCGTATCACGTACTGGGGACGCCGGCGCGAGCCGCGTTTTTCGAGCGACTTTCGTTGTGGTTCGACCTTGGGAAGCACGGCTTCGTGACGCCGTTCGAAGAGCCCGAGCCGAGCCGATCGGATTGCCACGGTTGGGGTTCGCATCCGCTGTTTCATTACCTGGCGACGGTGCTGGGAGTGAGGCCGGGCGGGGTCGGGTTCGCCACGGTGGAAGTGCGGCCGAATTTGGGTCCTTTGACCCGCGCGAACTGGAAGGTTTCTCACCCGGCAGGGGGGTTCGTGGAAGTGCAATTGGAGCGGCAGGGGGATGCCTTGGCGGGAACGATCGTCCTACCCAAAGGAGTGACGGGCACGTTTGGTGACGGGCGTCACATCCGCACGCTGATGTCTGGACGGAATGTGGTGGGGTCGTAGACTTCTCGGTTGTGCCGTCATGGAAGCAACTGAATCAAGCGATCGTTTCGTGCGAGTTGTGCCCGCGCTTGCGCGAGCATTGCGGGACGATGGCGCGGGTGAAGCGTGCCGCATTCGCGACCGAAACGTATTGGGGCCGCCCGGTGCCCAACTGGGCGGCGGCGGACGTCGCGAGCGTGCGATTGTTGTTCGTCGGCCTCGCCCCCGCAGCGCACGGGGCGAACCGGACCGGGCGGATGTTTACCGGCGATCGATCCGGTGACTTCCTGTTCCGGGCGATGCACGAGGCGGGGCTGGCGTCGCAGTCGACGAGCGTGGCGCGGAGGGACGGTTTGGAACTGATCGGCTGCGCGATCACCGCGACATGCCACTGTGCCCCGCCGGACAATAAGCCGATGCCGGCCGAGATCGCCAATTGTCAGGGATATCTGGACGACACGCTGGCGGCCCTGCCCAACGTGCGCGGGCTGATCGCGCTGGGGCGGATCGGGTGGGACGCGTCGATGCGGCTGCTGGAGCGATCGGGCTGGCCGATGCCCCGGCCAGCGCTGGCGCAGTTCGGCCACGGCGCGGTCGCATGGTCCGATAACCGCGAGCGGTTCGTGATCGGCTCGTATCACCCCAGCCAGCAGAACACGTTCACCGGCCGGCTGACGGCGGCGATGTTGCGTAAGGTTTTGCGGCAGGCGATTGAACTGGCGAACGCCAAGGCCTAACTGCGGTAACAGGGGAGCGAAGGATTATTTGAAAATTCGCGGGGGAACCGTCATTATAGCCTTGCAGTTGTATCCCGTCTCATCATTTCCAGGCTGAGGAGCCACAAGAGGAGCTAAGACATGGCACAGGTTTATGCGAGCGCTGGGGGGATTGACTACGCGGGTGTACGCGAAATTGATCAGGGTCAGAATCGGGCGCTGTTCTGGGGCTGTTTCATCGCCCTGATCACGACGGCATTCGGGTTCATCACCCGCATGTTTCTGATCGGCGAGTGGGCGAAGGAATTTAATCTCGATCCGGCCCAGGCCGGTCGGTTGGCGGGCATCGGGATCTGGCCGTTCGCGGTTTCGATCATCGCGTTTTCGCTGGTGATCGACCGGATTGGCTACAAGACGGCGATGGTTATCTCGTTCCTGGGTTACATGATCTGGTCGGTGATGGGTGTAAGCGCATTCTACGTCTCGCGCGGCGGAAACAAGGAGGGCGCCTACCAGATGCTGTACTGGGGATCGCTGATCCTGGGCCTGTCGAACGGCACGGTGGAGGCGTACATCAATCCGGTGGTCGCGACGATGTTCAATCGCGAGAAGACCAAGTGGCTTAACGCGCTGCACGCAGGTTGGCCAGGCGGGTTGGTGCTCGCGGGCCTGATCACGATCTGTATTGACACGTTCGCGAAGACAACGCCGTGGAGCGTCAAGGTGGGGATGATCGCGATTCCCGCGGTGATCTTCTTCTTCCTGCTGATTCGGTTGACGTTCCCGGTTCAGGAGCGCGTGGCCGCGGGTGTCTCGTATCGGGACATGCTGGCTGAGTTCGGGATCATGGGGGCGTTGGTGGTCGGGTTCCTGGTCGTGCTGCAGCTCATGGATTTCTTCTCCGGTTCCAAGGCATTCCAAGGCGCCGACGGCACACTGGCGATGTGGGCGAAGATGCTCTTTATGGCGATCGGTCTGCTCATCGTCGCGGGCTTCGCGGCGTACACGAAGTCGTTCGGCCGCGGGTTCATGTTCTTCATGATCATCATCATGATGCCGCTGGCGACGACCGAGTTAGGGACGGACGGATGGATCACCAAGATCATGGAAGGGACGCTTAAGGACGTTCATCCGGGTTGGGTGCTTGTCTATACGTCGTTCATCATGATGGTGCTGCGGTTCTTCGCCGGGCCGATCATTCACAAGCTGTCGCCCCTGGGCCTGCTAGCCTTGTCGGCGGTGCTGGCGATCCTGGGATTGTTGTTCCTCTCAGGCGCGGTCGGGCTGCTCATGATCTTCGCGGCAGCCACGCTTTACGCCTGCGGCAAGACGTTCTTCTGGCCGACCATGCTCGGCGTCGTGTCGGATCAGACGCCGCGCGGTGGCGCCCTGACGTTGAACGCGCTGGGCGGCATCGGCATGCTGGCAGTCGGCGTGCTGGGTTTCCCGTACATCGGGACGCTCCAGGCCGACAAAAAGATCGCGGCCATCGCGGCGACGCCGGCAGCACAAACGGTGCCCACCCTTGTGCAGAACGGGACGCTGAATTCAGCGGTGCTGGAAGACAAGAAGGTTTACGAGATCATCCCGTACAAGACGGTGAGCGACACAAAGCTCAATGCGATGATTGCGACGCTACCCACGGAGAAGCAGAAGGAGATCAATGATGCCGCTGACCACAGCGCGCAGAAGGCGCTAGGAGACATGGCGCGGTTTCCGATGTTCATGTTGGCTTGCTACATCATCCTGATCATCTACTTCCGCTCGCGGGGCGGTTACTCGGCCCAGGTCCTGACCGGTCATGCCGCGGAGGATAAAAAGTTCACCGGCGGTGTGGCCGGCCCGATCGAAGCCTGATCGGCGTCTTACCATGTCCAATCTCGACACCGGCGCGCGACCCGCGCGCCGGTGTCTTTCTTTGGGCCGTCTGTCCTATCGCAGTAGAAATGTCAGGGGTTTTCATCGCAATAGAACTGTCAGGTTCCGGGGTCAGGCCCGCGGAGGCGTAGCCGACGAGGGCCTGACCCCCCGGAACGCGGCCGCGGCGTGGCCAGTGGCCGGTTGAACGGATGATCCGACCCGGGCAGCCAGCGCTGGTTGTTGGTCACCGGTTTCCTCGCCCGCTTCGCCTTGGCCGGTGCCGGTCGCGTTGACACCTCCGCCCACGTCAGCGCCGCGCCGGCGTATCGCACCAGGAGGTCGCCGCTCGCCTTGGCGATCACCGTCACCCGCCGCCCCGGCCGAGGCAGGTTCAGCGCCGCGTGCATCGCGTCGATCTGCAGCAGTCGCCCGCGCCACTGCACGCACCAGTCGTGTCCGACCGCACGCGCCTCACGCGCGCACAGCACCTCGTCGAGCTTGAGCGCCGCCCGCACCTTCACGTGCACGTCCGTCCGCTTCGCGGCCTTCACCGCGAACGGCTTGTTGAACTGCTTGAGGAACGGCCCGTCGTCGAGCACCGCGTTGGCCCCCGCCACGGTCGTCACGCCGCGCAGCCTCAGTTCCTTGACCAGCCGGTCCTGCAGCGTCCCGTTCATCCGCTCCACGCGCCCCTTGGCCTGCGGCGAGTTCGCCAGGATCAACTCCACGCCCAGCTCGCCCATCGCCCGGCCGAACTGCGTCGGCGGGCACCCGGCCTCCGCCCGGTAAATCCCGGCCTTGTCCACGTAAAGCGCCCGCGGCAGCCCGCGGCGCGCCTTGACGTACCGGCCGAACAGGTCGAACGAGGCGTCGAGCGTCTCCCGCTCGTAGAACCGCGCCATCACGCGACCCGTCGCGTCATCGATCATCACCATCAGGCAACACCACGGCCCGCGCCCCTCCAGCCAGTCGTGCCAGGAACCGTCCATCTGCACCAGCTCGCCGACGCACGTCCGTCGCGGCCGCCGCAGCCGGTGCTTGCCACGCTTGCGCGTTTCTCGAAGAGTCCCTCCTCACGCAGCCATCGACCCAGCGTGTCGTGGCTCACGGCTGCGTGCCCACCGTCCTTGAGCAGGTACTCGCACGCCAGCGTCGGCCCGAACCCCGCGTACTGCAACCGATACGCTTTAAGCACCGCCGACCGCGCGGCGACCGCCGTCTTGTTGTTCGACGGATATCCGCGCAGCTTGTGAACCAGCCCGCCGTCCCCGCCGGCGGCGTACCGCGCCTTCAGCCGCCACGCCTGCCGCTCGCTCACCCCCAGCAGCCCCGCCGCGGCCGCCACCGACACATGGCCGTCACGCACGCGGCTCATCACCTCGACCCGCCGCCGCTCCTTCGCACTCATCGTCAGTTGACCCATGCGCCCGGTCTAACCCGGCCCGCGGGACCTGACATTTCTACTGCGATGGGACCCTGACATTTCTACTGCGATACAACACTTTCTTTGGGCCGTCGCTCGCCCCGCGGCAGCGCCGACCCTATCATCAAGCTCATGCCGACCGCCGACCTGATCGTTTCCGAATTACGCAAGGAATATCCGACGCCCACGCAGCCGCTCGTGGTGCTGCGGGGCGTCAACCTGCTGTTGTCGCCGGGCGAGCGGTTAGCGGTGGTGGGGCCCAGCGGATCGGGAAAATCGACGCTGCTGAACATCCTGGGAACGCTCGATTCACCGAGCGGGGGCAGCGTGCACCTGGGTGGTGTAAATCCATTTTCCCTTTTGGGCAAAGAACTCGCGCGCTTCCGCAGCCGGACGATCGGATTCATCTTCCAGGACCATCACCTATTGCCACAGTGCACGGCCCTGGAGAACGTCCTGCTGCCGCGACTGGCGCTGGGGAAGACGACCGAAGAAGATCGCCGGCGGTCGGTCGAATTGCTCGGTCAGGTCGGCCTCGCCGAACGGGTGACGCACCTGCCCGCCGAGCTCTCAGGCGGCGAGCGGCAACGCGTGGCGATCGCACGGGCGCTCATCAATCGCCCTGCGCTTCTGTTATGTGACGAACCCACTGGCAACTTGGACGCGAAGACGGCCGACACGGTGGCGGACCTGCTCCTGTCGCTCTCCCGCGAGACGATCCTCATCGGCGTAACGCACAGCGCGCACCTGGCCGAACGCTTCGGCCGGCGGATGCAAATGGCGGACGGGGAACTGGTGGACGGATGAATTGCTCCCCATTCAAACTTCTCATTCGTAACCTTCGCTACTTTCGCGCAGCCAACCTGGCGGCGGTCGCGGGAATGGCCGTGGCGACGGCTGTGCTCACCGGCGCGCTCATGGTCGGCGACAGCGTCCGCGGTAGCCTGCGCGATCTGGCCGAGCGGCGGCTGGGATTCGTCGATCACGCGCTGGTGTCGCCGCGGTTCCTGGATCAGAAGCTGGCGGATCGATTAGCCGAATCAGCCGGTTTCCGTGAACGGTTCGAGTCGGTCACGTCGGGCGTCACCTTGCGCGGCGGCGCAGCGCACGTAGACGGAAACACGCGAGTAGCAGGCGTGCAGATCACGGCGCTATCAGATCGGTATCCGGTGCCCGCGGGCGAGGCAATGATCAACCCCACGCTCGCCGAGGCGCTTGGCGGCGCGGGCGGCGGCGTGCGATTCTCCCTCCCCGCCCCCGACGAGGCCCCGCGCGAATCCACCCTCGCCCGCCGCAGTCGCAGCGACACGATCACCACCTTCACGGTCGACAAATCACAGACAACCCAAGCCTGCGGCTTCCACTACCTCT
>JAQGHM010000019.1 GCA_028291615.1 Phycisphaerales bacterium
AACAGGTGAGGCCAGCCCGAGCGGATGACGATGTAGGTGCCGAGGATGCCGATGAAGAACATGATCTCGCTGGCGAGGAAGAGCCAGATGGCGACCTTACCCGGCGGCGTCGGATCGCCGTGACTTATCACGGGGTCGGGCGCGTGTTCCTCGGGGAGGTAACCGTGATCCAGAATCGATTCAGACACGCGCTGGCTCCTTGATTGCGTTGATCAGGGTTTCTTGGGTTCGTAGGTGAGGGTGATGTCGGCGGGCTTGTCGTCGGCGACGGGGATGTCTTCCAAGGTGCGCTGGCGGAGTTTCTCGTGCCAGAATCCCAGCGTGTATCGGCCGGGCGGGAGGTCGCGGAACTCAAATGTGCCGTCGTCTTTTGTGACGGCAAAATACGGATGGTCGAATGCCCCGACATTGCAGAGCATCCACGGGTGGACGTCGCAACTGACCTTGAAGAACGCGGGGGAGTTGACGGGATAACTCTTGGTGTCGCCTTTGGCGATGCTCTGGTTGTACTCGCCGTTGTCGTTGGGGCCGACGTGCACGTTGTGCAGGACCGGGTCGCTGCTGGTGAACTTGAGCGGTTGACCGGTCTGCGTGGCGACGACGTGCGGGGTGTAGACGCAATCCTTCTGATCGACGACGGGCGCCGGCTGGGGCGAACCGCCTGCGGGTGGATTCTTCAGGAAGACGATGACGTTCTTCAAATCGCCACTGGGGCTGACGAGAACGCTCTCGTCGGGAATCGTGACCTTTGGCCCGCCCGGATGACAATCGCGGTCAACGGGCTTGAGCACGGGGGCGGGGCCGCTGAACTTCACGTGACCGCGAAGGACGCCTTTTCCCGTCGTCGCAGCGGCCGTGGTGGGCGTGGCGGAAGCGCGGCCGGTATTGGCGCTGCCGTCCTTCTTGTCGCAGCCGATCAGCACCGCCGCGCCGAGCACGAGCGCCGCGACCCCAACCGCCCCGAAGACCGGTTTTGTGTTTTGCATGCGGGTTAGACCTTGTCAATCATCATCACCGCGAAGAGGAGCGGGAGGTAGATGATCGAGGCGAAAAAAAGTTTCCGGGCGTCGATTCGTTCCTTGGAGACGGCGCAGCTCACGCAGTAGCTGAAGAACGCGAGGCCCATCAGCACCGCGCCGGCCAGGTAAACGCTGCCTGCCATGCCGACACCAACGGGCGTGAGGCTGACCGGAATCAGCGCGATGCCGTAAAGCACGATCATGCGCGAAGTGAGGCGAAGCTTGGGGTCGATCACCGGGAGCATCTTAAACCCACCCGCCGCGTAATCGCGCTGGTAGAGGATGGCGATCGCGAGAAAATGCGGCATCTGCCAGAGGAACATGATGGCGAATAGAGCAATGGCCTCGGGCCCCAGGGCGCCGGTGGCCGCAGCCCAGCCCATCATCGGCGGGATCGCGCCGGGAATCGCGCCTACCACGGTGTTGAGCGAAGTAACGCGCTTGAGCGGCGTATAGACCCAGACGTAGCTGGCAAGCGTGAACGCGCCGAGCAGGGCGGTCAGGAGGTTGACCATCAGCAGCAGGTAGCCGACGCCGATGACACCCAGGACGATGCCAAACGCGAGCGCCTCGCCCGGCGTAATGCGCCCGCCTGGCAGGGGGCGATTGCGGGTGCGCGGCATGAGCGCATCGTACGCGCGCTCGACGAGCTGATTGAGTACGCTGGCGGATGCGGCGGTGAGCGCGGTGCCGATGATCGCGTGCACCAAGATCACCCAGTGGCCGTGGTGCGGGGCCATCGCAAAACCGACGGCGGTCGTGCAGACGACCAGGAAATTCATCCGCGGCTTGGTCAGCTCGTAAAAGTCGCGGAGGCGCGAGGGGGTCTCGTCGGCGCGGTCGAGCTGAGCGGCGGCATTGGCGGTAGCAGCGACGCCGCCACCCGTTGCCAGTGCCTGCGAAAACTCGGTGATGTCGGATGCCGGTTTCATGATTTGAAAAACTAACTTAACCTGGCATTAACCGCAGCGCGCATTGCGAATGCGCCGGGGTCAGGATTAACGCCGGCGCCCGCAGCCGCCGGGGAATGAGAATACAGACGCATCGACCGAACGGCGAGCACAAAAACGGTTACCAGCACCAGCGCGCCCACGGCGACATGGGCGCTGGCAATATCAGCGGGTTTCCGGAGCAAGACGGTCAGCACGCCAAGTGCGATTTGTGCGACGAGCAGGCCGAGAAGCGTCCACGCGAGCCCGGTCAGGCCACGTCGCCGATATCTTCGCAGCACGACGACCGCCAGCGCGACAACGCAGATCGTCACAAGCAAAGCACCGATCCGATGGCCAAACGCCAGCCAGACCTGGCCCACCGTGCTGTCATTGGCCTCCCACCAGTTGTCGGGTGAGACCGCCTGATGCTGGGCGACCTGCAGGTCCGCGGCGTTGGTCGGCGGGATGAGCCGGCCATAAGCAAGGGGAAGGTCGGGGATCGCCAAGCCCGCGCGGTAATGCCGCATGGTCGCCCCCACGATCAACTGAGCAACGACGACAACCCACGTAACGATCGCGAGTCGGACGAGGCTTCGACCGCCCGACCGTTTTTCATCGCGCTGCGATTCGACGTTGCTCCACCACTTCGACGTGACGACGCACATCAGCATCGCAAGACAAAAAAACGCCTGCGCAACACACGCATGAACGATCGCCAGATCCAGCTTGAGCAGCACCACGCGAAGCCCGCCCAGCACGCCCTGAATAACGACAAGACTAAGGCACGAAACGCCTAGGATGCGCACCCACTTGCGGCGTTCACTGAACCACGCCCACGCGGCCAGTACGATCGTTAGCAGCCCGACAAAGGAGGCGTAAAGCCGGTGCGTATGCTCGTAAAAAATGTTCCCAACCCACAGCTTGGGTGGGAAAAGGAACATGTTGTAGCCGTAGCTGTTGGGCCAATCCGGGACGGAAAGACCCGCGTCTTTGGAAGTCACCAGCCCGCCAATGAAGATCAGCGGGAAGATCGACCACGCGACGATCAGCGCAATGCGGTGAAGGCCGCGGTTGTACCCCGCGGGGCTGGGGCTGTAGTCGAGGTTGTGTCGCGGCGTCGGGGTCACGGGAAAATAGTAGAAAGAATCCGATCGAGCGTCATGTGATTTCGCGGGCCTGCGACGATATGCCACACCGTTTCATTTCCCGGATGATCTGCCTCCACGCCGCCTCCTGTGGCCGCAGATCTTCCGCACCTCAGTGGCCCTTCACCGCGACTTCTTCCAAACCTTCGACATACCGCGTCTGCGCCAGCCAATCCTCTTCCACCAGCGGCGAGCTGTACTCATACGGCCCATGATAAACCTGCGGCACCGTGGTGAAGTTGCCGTGCGGTGGGGGGCTGGGCGCATCCACCCACTCAAGAGTCGTCGCGTTCCACGGGTTTTGCGGGGCCTTCTTGCCCCACACCCAGCTTCCGATGAAGTTGATCACGAACGGAATCTGCCCGACCGCCATCACGAACGCGCTCATCGTGATGAACACGTTCATGGGCTGCAGGTCGGCGAAGCTGTTGTAGTTCGTGTATCCAGCCACGCGCCGCGGCATCCCGCGCATGCCCAAAATATGCATCGTGAAGAACGTGCAGTTAAATCCGATGAACGTGATCCAGAAATGGATCTTGCCCAGCGTATCGTTCATCATCCGGCCGAACATCTTCGGGTACCAGAAGTAAATGGCCGCGAAGATGCCGAACATCGATCCGCCAAAGAGCACGTAGTGGATGTGGGCGACGATGAAGTACGTGTCGTGAATGTGCACGTCGATCGCGGTGCTGGCCATGAAGATGCCCGAGAGCCCGCCGATCACGAACATCGCGACAAACGCCAGCGCGTTGAGCATCGCGCTGGTGTAAATGATGTTTCCGCGCCAGAGCGTGCCCAGCCAATTGAAGGTCTTGATGGCCGATGGCACCGCGATAAACATCGTGCTGATCGCGAACGTCGTCGCGAGAGTCGGGTTCATGCCGCTCTGGAACATGTGGTGAGCCCAGACGATGAACCCGAGAAATGCGATGCCTGCCATCGCGTAAACCATCGGCCGATAGCCGAAGATCGGCTTGCGGCTGAAGACCGAGATGATGTCGCTGACCATCCCCATCGCCGGCACGATCATGATGTAAACCGCGGGGTGCGAGTAGAACCAGAAGAGGTGCTGGTGGAGCACCGGATATCCGCCGCCCGCGACGATCTCGAGGTGATTCGAGCGCGTCCAATTGAGCGGCAGGAAGAAGCTGGTCAGGCGGTGGTGGTCGAGGAGATTAAGCACCAGCGCGCTGGCGAGCACTGGCGTCGCCAGCAGCACGAGCAGCGACGTGATGAACAGCGACCAGACGCTCAGCGGCAGGCGGAACATCGTCATGCCCGGGCAGCGCAGCTTGATGATCGTCGTCAGGTAATTCAGCGCGCCCATGATGCTGGAGAAGCCGAGCCACGTGATCGAAAGAAACCACGCCGACTGGCCGTCAAACGCGGCAAACTGCACGCCCTTGTTGATGAAGAATCCAATCACGAACGACAGCGTCAGCCCGACGAGAATATTCAGCGGCGTGCTGCCAAAGCGGATGAAATAAGCGCAGATGAACCCGATCATCCCCGCCATGGCGAGGAAGCCGGCGATCAGCGATGCATCCGACCACGTCCCTTGCCACGAAAGTTCATCCTGCGCCCGGGCCAGCAGGTTACGCGCGGTGGCTTCGTCAGCGCCAGTGATGGTGAGCAGGGCGGGGGCCTCGCGTGCAGATTTCACTTGCACGTCGACGCCCTGCAATGTCGTGCGCATCTCTTTCTTGTACGCCTGGAGCGCGGCTTTCACGGCAGCGTTCGACTTCTCGATCAGCGCCTGACTTGTCCCCGCGGGCAGCGACGCGGTCAGCACGCCGTTCTGAAATTTCGCCTCCTGTAACGCGACGACCTTCCCGCCAATCCGCAGGAATTGGCCGATCGTTTCCAGTTCCGACTTGGGCCGCTGATAAACGTACCATCGCGAGGTATGGTCCCACGGCTTGGCATCCTGCTGGATCGAGGAGAGCGGCGGATAACTTGTCCACCCCGCCCCCGCCGGGCCGTGCGGCATGAAGAAGCTTGCGACCATGATCGCCCCCGCCGGCAACGCGGTCCAAAAGACCGCGCCATTGAGGAACGGAAACGCCATGTCCGGCGCGCCGATTTTCAGCGGGATGAGGTAATTGCCAAACGTGCCGACAAGCAGCGGGATGATCACGAAAAAGATCATGATCGACCCGTGCATCGAGAAGACCATCGTGTAAAAATCCGGCGGCATCGGGCCGGGGATGCGCTTGCCGAGCACGCGGTCGCCCGCCTTGAGGACACCTGCCGAGGGCGTCGCCAATTCAATCGTCGCTTGGCGGTCTTCCACACCTCGAACTTCGCCGGTCGCGGTCTGTCCGCCGGCGGCGGTGATCGTAACGGCGTCGCCCGGGCGAACGTCAAACGGCGAGACGTTGCCGACCGTGACCGTGTTATTCGCCGTATCAATCGCCGTAATCGCCCCCAGCGGCATTCTCGCATCGACCGTCGCCCACAGCGACTTCGCCAGGATCGGCACCGGGTGATCGCGCCCCTGCGTCTCCGAATCCGGCCACGCCATCTGCCAGCGGATCAGCATCGCCAGAAGTCCGCCGACCACCATGAACATCAGCCCCATGAAGAGGAACTGGATGCCGATCACCTTGTGGTCGATCGAGAAGACGTACTTCTTCAGGAAGCCGATCTCGGGATGGCCCGCGCCGTGTCCGCCGTGCTCGCCTGCGTGTCCGTGGGTTGCGGGTGAAACTGCGCTCATAATGCTCTTGTTCGTCTCTTAAATCACTTGCGGGTGACCGCGGTCTTCTCATCCGCGTGACCCGCGTCAGCCGCCTCCGCCGTAGTCTCAAACTGCTCGGCGAACTCTTCGGGCGTCACGATGATCACCTGTCCCTGCATCTTGTAATGTCCCTGGCCGCACAATTCCTCGCAGACCAGATCGAAATAGCCGGGATGATAGACGGTAATGTCCTTCACGCCGATCGCCTTCAGCGCCGCGATGCGATCGTGGGTGACGGGCTGGCCCTGGCGGAGGATCGTCTTCCCCTCGGCGTCGTTGTACTTCCACTCCCGCGACTTCTTGTCGTAAAACGCGCCGGCGGACTTGGCGTCGGCGGCCTGGGGCTGGCTCTCTTTCGAAACCGCGATCAGCAGCTCCTTGTTTCCCGGCTGCTTCATCGCCGCCGTAAGCTCGTCAAGGCTCTTGAACGTCATGCGGTTCTTCGGATCTTCTTCAAGCGATTTGCTGGTGGTGGTCGCGGTGAAGTTGATCAGCCCGCGCAGCCCGGGCACGGCGTCGAGCTTCACGCGAAAGTTCGGCAGGAAGAAATCGTGGATCACGTCCTTGCTCGATAGCTGCACTTCAATCGGCCGATCCTTCGGGAGATAGATCGGCCGGCCTGGCTGCTTCTCCCAGTTGTCGTCCTTGCCGTCGGGATCGTCGAAAACTTTGCCCAGCGGGTTCTCCTGGCCGATGTAAGTGTCGATCGCGCCCACCGCATCTTCAAAAGGCATGTCCGCGGGGCCCTTGGTCTCCTGATAGTCCTTGTAGCTCAGCGTGAACGGCGTGCCGTCGGCGTTCTTCGGCCAATACTTGTCGCTCGGCTTCGGATAGATGAGGTACTTGCCGATCTTGCCGTCCGGCCCGGCGTAGATCACGTTCCACTGGAACTGCTCGCCGATCACCAGGATCCGCGCCACCTTGCGCGTGTCGTTCGGGTTGCCGTGGCGATAGGTATCCCAGACGCCTTTGGAGTAAAGCGAGATGACGGTCAAAATGATCGCCGGGATGATCGTCCAGATCATCTCCAGCTTGGGGTTGCCGTGGGAGAAGTGAGCCTTCTTGCGAGCGGGATTGAAGCGGTATTTGATGATGAAGTAGATCATCACCGCGAAGACGCCCAGCATGACCACGGTGGTCAGCCAGAAGATCACCGCGAACAGGTAATCGACGTCCTTGCCGTGAACGGAGTAGTTTTCGGGCAGCCACCAGTTGACCGCGCTGGCACGTTGCGCGGCGCTCGCGATCACTAGCGCGATGCCGAGCGGTCCAAAAGTCCGTTGCGATTTCTTAGACACCGACAATCGTCTCCATCGTTCGCCGCGTTCCGTCCCGGGAGTCGGATCAGAGCGCGGCATTCTAGGGATTCGCGGCGCGAGGTCAAAACAAAACGCACTGGCGGGCCACGAATGACCCGCCAGTGCATTGTTCTTCGTTAAACCGCCAAACCTGATGCGCGAATTACTTCGCGGCCGCCTGCTCCGCGCCCTTTACTGGCGCAACCACCACGGTGGCAGCGGCTTCCTTGCAGTGCTCACACTCGGCGTCCGCCGATTTGCTCACCGCCAGAACTTCCTGTACTTCCTTGATTGTGTCGGCCGAGGCCTTCTTCTTTGGCGCGAACTTGAAGTCCGCCGTCGCCTTGCCGTCCTTCACTTCGATCTGCGCTTCCTGAGTCCCCAGCTTTTCCTGCCAGGCAACCAGCGTGTACTTGCCGTCCTTCAATCCTTTAATTGTGTACTGCCCGTCGTCGCCGGTGACGGCGGAATACGGGTGATCCAGCACCACCACCCACGCGGCCATCCACGGGTGAACGTCGCACTTTACCTTGTACGTCTCGACAGCCTTCGTGCCGTCGATCTTGTTCTCCTGGCCCTTCTGCTGCTGCGGGAAGTTGAACTCCCCATTATCCTTCGCCAGCCCGTGCACGTTGTGCAAAAAGCCGTCGCTGTTCTTGGCCTTGAGTTCCTGTCCGACCATCACCGTCACGACGTGCGGGACGTAAATGCATCCCTTCTGATCGAGTTCGACCGGCGTCGTCGGGGCGGCGCCGCCTAGCTTGCCGCCGTCCTTCACGTAAACGACGACGTTCTTCAGTTCGCCACCCTCACCGGCGACGATCCCTTCTTCCATGACCGGATCGGCGTGCGCCGCGGCGCACTGCGGCACGGCCTTCATGTTGATTTCCCTCGGCTTGGGCGGCGTGCCGTCGTAGACCGCTTTGCCCGTCACGTCCGCCAACGACACCGAGCACATGCCGGCCGAAAGCGCCAGCGCCGACAACCAGATACGACCCTTCATGATGGGGCTCCTGCTGAAAATTATCCGTTACACCCCGCGCGGAAGACAATCCGCCGCGCGGTTGGTCCTGTCACTACCTGAAACGACACATTCTACCCCGCCAAGGCGGGGACAGGTAGTGTTACCCCGAAATTGCAGATTCGTTTGAAAGCGTCCTCACGCGACCCTATTTCAGCACGTAACCGGTGAAGTATCCGATCATCATCTCCTGCCACGTCTGCTCGCCGAACCCCACTGCTTTGCTCGGGTCCGGATTGGCCGGATTATCCTTCGAATTGTCATACCACCCCGTCACCTTAAGCCGCGTCCCCGCCGGCACGTCGATTGGCTCAGCGAACTGATGTTCGAGCTGCCAGTTGAAGTCGTAGCGCGGCAGGTCCAGGATCACGTCGGTCCGTCCATCCGGATAGATGAGCTCGTACTTGAACGCCTTACCGCGCACGTGGCTGTGCGGGTTGATCGAGAGCAACCGCACGGGCTGGAAGAACGTGTGGCTGGCAGTGATCTCAAAGTTCGGATCATTGGCCGGAATGATGAAAAATCGGTTCGCCGCCGCGCGCGTCAGCACCTCATGCTCCGGAGCCTTGTCGGCAAACTTGAACCCGATCCGCGGGCGATCCTGCACTTCCTTGCCGTTGGTCGTGTAGTGAATCTGGAAAATCAGCGTCGCCCCTTTCGGCAGCAGCTTGGCCGTCCCTTCCGGAAACATAACGTGCCCCTGCCCCGGCACCATCCCCGCGAAGTAACCGTTCAGCCCGCCGTTCATCGCCTTGTACTGCGCCGCCCGCGGGTCGGTCGGCGGCAACTTGATGAAGACCAGCAGGTGATGCACCACCTCCGGCGCGCTCGGCCGCACTTCGATCGCGGTCACCCACTTGTCCTCGGTCAGGTTGGTTGGAACTTGCACATATTGATACCGCAGCACACCCTTGGCCGGTATCGTCTTCGTGATTGGCGCCTCCAGCGCCAAGTCCGGCTTGCCGATCCGCCATCCTTCCGTAAACGCCAGCGTCACCGGCGCATCCGCCTTGTCCCCCTCCGCGCAACCGGCTTCGACCCACTGAAGGATATCAGCGCGGTCGCGCTCCGAAAGCGACCGGTCATTCTTAAATGCATGCGCCGCATTCGCATCCGCGAACCAAGGCGGCATCGTCCGCTTCGCGACGACCTTCTTGATCATCGCCGCGTTCCCCTTCACGTCTTCATACGTGTTCAGCTCGAATGGTCCGTTCTCTCCCTTGCGATGACATTCCAGGCAATGATTCTGCATGATCCGCGAAATACGATTGTGATAAGTCACCTTCGTCGCACTCGCCGTCCGCTCGCCAAGCGATAAAGCGCACCCCGGCGCAGTCGTCGCTTGAATATCCAGGCGGTCATCCCGCAGGACGGCGTCCAGCGCTTTGACAAGGAAGTGCTGCCGGGGTTCGGAAAGGGCATAGCCTAGACCGTACTGATCGTCGATAGCGCCCCGGTAGACCATCGTTCGCGCACGGTCCAGCACGAAGACCTCGGTCGTGCTCGTGGCGCCCAGTGCTTTGCCCATGGTCGCGCCGTGATCGATCACGTATCGCCCGCGCCAGCCCGCCTTCTGAAACTCCGCCGCAGCTTCCTTAATCTTCTCGGCGGACTCCGCGGCGGAAAGATTGACCGCAAGAAAGGTCACCCCTTGCGGAGCAAATCGCTTTTCCAACTCGACGATCGTCGGCCCATACTTCCGCGCCACGGGACAGGTCGCGCTGGTCACGCAGACCACCACCGCCTTCTTATCCTTATAGTCCGACAGCTTCCCCGTTTTACCGCCGAGGTCGGTGAAAGGCAGATCGCCTATCTGCTCTCCCAAATGACTTGCGTGCGCCGCTAGGACCACCGGCCCCTCGCGCACGCTCTCCGTTGCGCCCGCCCAACCGCAATGGCTGAGCATGAGGAGGAGGATCATCAACCCACATTTTCGCATTCATTTCTCCGGTTCATGCTTATACCGTCACGGGGAATCGACCGATACATTCGGTATTGCTTCACTCTCACATTCAGGTGCTTTGATGCGTCGATTGATCGCTTTGTTGCTTCTCCTGTTCATTTCCACTGGCTGCGGCCATTCCACTGGCAACAACACCACGATCACCGGCATTTCGTCCGACCAGGCGGGAACGATCCAGAGCCAGCGAAACCCGTTCGAAACCGCCCAGGACCCGCCGATTACCGCCGATACCCATTTCGCCGCTGGCCAACTCGCCGAAACGCAGGGCGATTACGCCGGAGCGCTGAAGCAGTACAAAGAAGCCCTGAAGCTCGAGCCAAAGCATAAGCGGGCGCTCTATCGCCAAGCTCTGTGCCTGTCACAACTTAGGAAGTTCCCCGAAGCCGTATCGAGCTGGAAGAAGTACATCGAAGCCACCGGCGGCGAAGCCAACGGCTATTCTAACCTGGGCTTCTGCCACGAGTTAGCCGGCCAGATCGACGAGGCGGAGGGGGCCTATCTTCGCGGCATCGAGCGAGACCCCAAAAACGTCTCTTGCCGAACCAATTACGGGTTGATGCTGGCACGCCTGGGGAGGACCGCGGAGGGAACGCTGCAACTACAGGCGGTCCTGACCCCTGCAGAGGTGCATTACAACTTGGCATCGGTGCTCGAGCATCAAAATCGCAAGGAAGCCGCCAAGGCCGAGTATCGCAAGGCGATCGAACTCGATCCCAAGCTGATCGACGCCCAGACGCGGTTGTCGGCGCTGCAATAGCAGTTGTCTGCCGCGTCAGGTGTGGAACTCGCTTGCGCCGCTTTCCAACTGACGGGTTTCGCCCAGCGGGCCTACAAATTCTCCCCTCGTTCCTTCGGGTAATTCGATTCGGACGGCTAACTGGTCCTCTCCGACCTTCTCCCATTCCACCCTGATCATCCCCAGCGGGGACGGAACCGCGCCGCGCGCGAACTCCAGGGCTCCTACGAGTGGCGCGATGCGCACTCTTTTCCAACCGATTGAGATGGGGGTTATGCCCAGGATCTGTTGCAGCAGCAGGTAAACCGGAGACGCGGCCGCGCCGGCGCAGCGGCTGCCGGAGGCGCCGTCCCATTGTTGCCAGAGGGTCGTTGCCCCGCGGTCGAGCATGGCGCCCCAGCGGGTGCGAATGAGTTCGACCGCCTCGGCGCGGAGGTTGGCTTGGATGAGCGCGTCGAGGGCATAGGCCGCGGAGGCGGGCGGGGGGACGATCGTTTTTCCGCGGCGGGCGGTCATTGCCTTGAGGATCACGTCTCGGGCGATGGCCGTCTGCATGTCCGGACGCAGGTTGAGCAACAGCGCTAGCGCGTTGACGTGGACGGAGGTCTGTTCGACTGGAGCGTCGGCGACGGGGTCGAAGCCGTCTTTCCACGTCTTCGTTTTCGTGTCCCAGAAATGTTTGTCGAGCGCTTGTGCCAATGCATCGGCCTTGGCGGTAAGGCGGGCGCTCTGTTCGTCCCGGTCGAGCGCTTCGTAAATGTCCGCCGACCAGCGCAGCGCCTGGAGATAGCCGAGGTTGAGCGAGGCGCTGAGATGTTTGGGATCGAACTGAGGCGTCGGATGCGCAAAGGGAAAGGCTTCGAGGTGTCCCAAGAGGCCGTCGCGTTGCTCGTGGCTGGCGAAGAATTCGAGCAGGCGATCGAGCGCCGGGCGGCAGGCGCGCAGCAGTTCGGTGCGGCCGGTGTGGGAATGGTGGTCCCACAGCGTGCCGGTCCACGCGAGCATGGAATCCACCGTTCGGCCCTGCGGGTCATCGGATGGCGGGTGGCTGTGGAGCGAGCCGTCGGCGGTTTGGGATTGCGCCACCTGCAGGATGCCGCGCTCGAGCAGGGCGATGTCCCCGGTGGCATAGGCGGCGGCGCGCGCCGTCACGCGCGTTTCTGTCCAGTGTTGGGCCTGAGCGGCGTCGGGACCATCGATGAATGCGTCGATCGAACAGGCGCGGACCGTCTCCACACCGGCGCGGTAGATCGCGTTGAGGCGTTCGTCGCTGGAGTCGAACGCGGCGGGGCGTTCGCCGGACGCCCAGACCGCCCGCACTCCGACATGTCGGATTTTGAGTGCCTTCTCCACGTTTCGGAAAATCAAGGCGACGTAGCGAAACCCCTTGGGCCAGAATGATTCCCACCGCTGCGCGCCGGGGCGGCAGCGATAACGATCGGCGAGGGCGGTTTCTCCCGCGGCGAGCAGGGGGGCGAGGTTCTTGTCGAGCTCCGCGAGGTAAAGAACGTCGATGATCTCGTCGCCCGCGGCTTCGCTGATCTGCAGGATCAGGTGCGCGTTACGGATTTGGCCCAGATCGAGGACGACGAGGTGAAATTGCCCATCCGGCGGCGGGGGCAGGGTGCTCGCCTGATCGTCATTGTGCAGCATTGCGTCGGGCGCTTCCAATGACATCTTTGCTTTTTTGCGCGTCTCCTGCAGCGGCGGGTGGAAGACGTCCTCGGCCACCTTGTAGCCGCGGGCGTTTTCGCCGGTGAACTGGCTGACGATCGCGTTGAAGGGGAGCACCTCATCCGCCAGCAGGGGGGCGCCGCGCGGACGCATGGCGACCCACGGATGCCCACCGACCGGCGCGATCACGACGGGCGGTTTCCATCCGTCCTCGGGCGTCGCGACGTATTCCGGCGTGAGCCAGTCGGGGGGATCGGCGTCGGCGTCGGCGTCGAAGTGCTCCTGGAAACCCAAGTCCGGGCTGAGCCGCGCCACGTGCTTGCGCCACCCGGCAGCGTCACGGCAGAGCCAACCGTCGGGCGTGTGCAACGGAAACGTCCCGGCGTGAGTCTCGGCGACGCCGTCGAGTACGAAACCGGCGGCGTCGCGGTAGACGCTCTGCGCTGTCGGCACGCCGAATTGGTGGACGATGGCGCAGATGGCGTTGAGGCCTGCAGTCAGGAAGTCGGCCAGATCGAGCGTGTCGTAACTCTGAGCGTGGGGGAACGACCGCGCCGGGCCCTGGTGGACGCGGTGGCCATTGACGAAGAGCGTGTAGCGCGCGTCGGCGGAGATGCGGATTACGGCGGAGGTTGGGCGATCCGGCAGGTCGATCGTGCGGCGGAACCAGGCGTAGCTGTTCCAGGGGCGCGCCAGGCGGAGATTAGTCCAGCACCAGCGTGCCTCCCACGGCGGCGGGGCGTTGCGGGGCGGATCTTCAGATGGGTTGGTCCCCGCGGCAAAGGGCATTTCGTGTTCCTTCTCCCAAACGTCGGCGGCATACTGTAGTCGCCGGCGCACTGGAAACCAACGGCCCAAACCGTACACTCGCTTGCCATCCATGGCTCACAACGTCGCGCTATTCGTCACCTGCCTGACCGACCAGTTTTATCCGCACGTGGGCGTCGCGATCACCAAGATCCTCGAGCGCTTCGGGTGCAAGGTTTACTTCCCCGAGGCGCAGACCTGCTGCGGCCAGCCGTTTTTCAACAACGGTTTTCATCCCGAGGCGGCGGCGCTGGCGAAGCGGATGATCGAGATGTTTGAGCCGTATGAGTATGTCGTCACGCCCAGCGGAAGCTGCGGGGCGATGGTGCGGGAGCATTATCCGCACCTCTTCCATCACGACGCGGCGTGGGAGCCGGGGACGAAGCGACTGGTCGCCAAGACATACGAGTTCGTCGAGTTTCTCGACAAGGTGCTCAAGGTTGATTTCAGCCAGTTCAAACTCCCCAAGCCGGAGAGCGTGACCTATCACTACACCTGCCACCTGCGCGGGCTGGGCGTGAAGGATGAGGGCGTCAAGCTCCTGAAGCAAATGGGGAACGTCAACTTCACGCAGATGGAGAAGACGGACCAGTGCTGCGGCTTTGGCGGGACATTCGCTGTGAAATACCCGGAGATCAGCGGGGCGATCG
>JAQGHM010000030.1 GCA_028291615.1 Phycisphaerales bacterium
CCGAGCTGGCCGCCCGAGGCGTGCGCCGCGGGCGCGTGGTGAGCATCCGCAAGGGAGACGTGCTGGTGGACCTGGGAGGCAAAAGCCAGGGCCTGATCTCCGAGCTGCAGTTCGACGAAGAGCCGCCGGTCGTGGGGAAGGAATACGACTTCTCCGTCGAGCGATATGACAAGACCGAGGGCCTGATCATCCTCTCGCGCCGGATGGCCGGGGCGGTACAGCACACGGTCAACTGGGAGAACATCGACGTCGGCACGCTGGTCGAGGGAACGGTCACCGGGATGAACAAGGGTGGGCTCGAGCTGCAGATCAAGAGCATGCGCGCGTTCATGCCGTCGGGCCAGGTGAACCTCTTCTTCGAAAAGGACATCAGCGTCTACCTAGGGCAGAAGATGGTCGTCGAGGTCACGCAGGCCGACGCGCTCACGCACAACCTGGTCGTCAGCCGCCGCAACGTGCTGGAGCGCGAGAAGGAAGAGGCCAAGAAGAAGCTGCTCGAAGAGATTCAGGAGGGCGACAGCCGCCGCGGCACGGTGCGCAGCGTGACGGATTTTGGCGCGTTCGTAGATCTGGGCGGCGCGGACGGCCTCGTGCACGTCTCGGAGATGAGCTACAAGCGCATCAAGCACCCCAGCGAAGTGGTGAAAGTCGGCGATCAGGTCGACGTGAAGATTCTCAAGGCGGATAAGCAGACGGGCAAGCTGAGCCTGTCGATGCGGCAGGCGATGCCAGACCCGTGGGCCGACCTGGGCGCTCGCTATCCCGAGGGAACTGAGATCAACGGGAAAGTCGCCCGGGTGGAGAACTTTGGCGCGTTTGTGGAGATGGAAGAAGGGATCGAGGGATTGCTTCCCGTTTCCGAGATGTCCTGGCAGCGCATCCGCAGCCCGAAGGACGTCGTCAAGCCCGGCGACATGATTCGCCTGGTCGTGATCGCGATCGACCCGGCGCAGCGGAAGCTGACGTTCAGCCTCAAGCAGGCCGGCCCGGACCCGTGGAAGGAAGCCGCGGACAAGTTTGCCCCCGATACGATCGTTGTCGGCAAGGTGACGCGCGTGGTCGATTTCGGCGCGTTCGTGGAGCTTGAGCCCGGCCTCGAAGGTCTCGTGCACATCTCGGAGCTTTCAAACAATCGCGTGCGCACGGCGGCCGAGGCGGTCAAGCCAGGGCAAGAGGTGAAGGTGCGAATCCTGGAGGTGGACAAGGAGGCTCGGCGCGTCTCGCTGTCGATCCGCCGCGCGATTGAGATCGCGCCCCCGCCACCCCCGTCGCCCGAGCAACTGGCAGCAGTCGCAGCGGCGAAAAAGAAGCAGGCCGAGCGCGAGAAGAAGCGCGGCGAGCTTAAGGGTGGATTGGATTTCGACTTCTGGAATAAGAAGCTCTGATCAGGATGATCCGCCCGGAGAACTTGAATTCGATGACACTGGCAAGCTTTCGGCTTGCCAGTGTTCGTTAATCCGCGGATTGCGAAGGATCAAGTTATGATCAACCCTGCCTGCATTATCGGACTGGGAAACCTCGGCTTGCCGATGGCCCGCAACCTACTCGCGGCGAAGTTTCAGCTCTCCGTTTACAACCGGACGCCAGAGAAGGCTCTGCCTCTCGTCGAGCAAGGGGCGCGGCTTGCCGGCAGTGCCGCCGAGGCGGCGCGTGGCAGCGTGTTCATCATCACGATCGTGTCTGACGATCGGGCGCTGGAGTCGATCGTTGATGATGCGTTCCTCAGTGCCTGTCTTCCCGGTGCGATTCACCTTTCGATGAGCACCATCCTCCCGGCCACCGCCGAGAAACTCGCGGCGATGCACGCGAAGCATCGGATCGACTACGTCGCCGCACCCGTCTTCGGTCGTCCGGAGGCCGCAGCGGCAAAGAAACTCTGGATCTGCACGTCGGGTCCTGAGAAGGCGAAGAAAGCCGCGAAGATCGTTTTCGACGCCTTAGGCCAAGGCGTCTTCGACTTCGGCGAAGCCCCAGGCGCTGCCAGCGTCGTCAAGCTCGCCGGAAACTTCCTCCTCACCGCCGCGATCGAAGCCATGGGCGAGGCCGCGGCCCTGGCTGAGAAGAACGGCGTCCCCCGCGCCGCCCTCCTCAACATGCTCACCAGCACGCTCTTCAACTGCCCCATCTACAACAACTACGCTGCACGCATCATCGCCGCCGATTTCGACAAGGTCGGCTTCACCGCCCGCCTCGCCCTCAAGGACATGCGGCTCGCCCTCGACACCGCCACCGCCAGCGACACCCCCATGCCCATCCTCAGCCTCCTCCGCGACCGCTACCTCGCCGCCATCGCCAACAACCAGGGCCACCTCGACGCCTCCGCATTAGCCCTCCGCCCCGCCCTCGACGCCGGACTCAATTGGATGCCCCAAAAACCCTGATTCCCACCCACCTCCCCACGTTATCCATCCCGCGTGCGGCCCGTGTCCAACCAACGCTCGCCCCAACGCACTCGCCCACCTCCCCACGTTTAGCCGGCCCGCTTGCGGGCCGTGTCCAACCAACGGTTGCCCCAACGCACCGCCACCCAGCCCCGCCGGCGCCCACCCTAGCCAACCTGCTCCGCCAGCGCAACAATAATCCCCTCAGGCCCCCGTATGTAAGCCAGCCGGTACGTCTCCCCATACCGCATCTCGCCAATCACCTCCGCCCCGTGGCCGCGCATGTGCGCAACCAGCGCGTCAATGTCGTCAACGCCAAACATGATGCGACGAATGCCCAGCGTGTTCACCGGCGCGTTCACCGGCCCAAACCGCACTGCCTCGGGCGTGTGGAACTTGTCCAACTCAATGCCCTGCCCATCAGGAGTCCGCAACATCGCCAGCGTAGCCCGGACATCCTTCAGCCCGATGAGGCTCCCAACCAAAGGCCCTTCAACGGTCTGCTCGCCCTCGAGCCTGAGGCCCAGTTCGATGAAGAACGCCTTAACGGCTTCAAGATCGTCAACAACGATCAGGACGTTGTCCATGCGTTTGAGTGCCATATCGTTCCTTCCCTCGCTTCACTGTTGATGCCCACACGGGGCGGATAGCTCGTGACCTGAACGTCTCCGCGGCGCGAGAACGGTCCGCTGCAATGTCTGGTTAGGCGGCACTCACCCGCGGCTCGAACACGGCCAAGTACAGCACCGGGTCTTCTGACGGGGACCGGAACATCGCGATCGCTCCCAACTGATGCACGGCAAACGCCACGCAGCTCATCGCGTCCGCCGGCGACGCAGGGGTGCTGGGTCCGACGAACACGCGAAGGCCGGTGACGACATACAGGTCCCGCACCGCTGCAGCCGATTCCTTCGCCATCGGGGGAAACTCTTCGTTCGCCCAAGCCCAAAGCCAAGACTGTTGAGCGGCGCTGTATGTGCCTATCGGCGTCATCCCGAACCGCGTGTCACCGATCGTGAGCGACCCGTCGGCCATCTCGTAAAACCACCGTGCCGCGCCGGCAATCCGCTGCTGGAACCGCTCCTGTTTGGCGGCAAGTTCCTCACGGCAGGCCGCGAGCAAGGCATCGAACGCGTCATCCGTCAACGCCTGGCCGGCCGGAAGAGTGCGACAGATCGGACACGTCGATGAATCGTGCATGGAGCGTACCCGTGCCGCCTAACGTAAGGCCGATCAGTCGCTGAGCCGGCGCCGCGCCGACTCTCGAACCACAAGAAGCTTACCCGCCGTCGCGGTCCGCTCCAGCGGCGAGTTATTGGGCGGCCGTTCGCCGCGTTACGCTCGAAAGCAAAACCGCCGCGTGCGCCATCCAGCAATCTGACTTCTCGGTTCCAACCTCGTGACCACGTTCACAGATCAGATTTGGCCCGTCGCACCCGTCACGACCACAGCAGCCGCTGTTGCGACGCGAATCCCGATGGTGCTGCGTACCGACGAGATCCGCCAAGTTAACAAGGGGACAACCCGCTGAACCCGTCCAATAGTCGTCGTCGCTTAATGCGAAGAAGCCCTGCGGGATTGCCGACTTTCCATCGTCGTAACTGACCGAAATGTCGGCAGGGAGCGGCATGAGGGGCCGCGTCACCGGTTGCTGACATGTGGGGCACTGGAAGATTACAGGAATCACAGACATGTCTCCGCCCATAACCATTGAGTCTCCATCACCGCCCCGTCAAAGAACATCCTTGGACGGACGGCGCACTCTCGCGCGCAACTGGCTTTTAATCCAACGCTTATGCTTCTACAAGAAAAATATTGTCAGCACCCAATTCAACTTGAAAGTTAGGGAAATGTCTGATACACTACAGAAGCACCGCCGGGGGTCGTGTGCCCCCACTCACAATCTGCAGGATAAGGGAGGCCCGCCATGCCCCACCAACCCACACTGCTCCCCCCCGACATGCTCGACGAAATGTATCGCTGTGCCATCGGCCTAAGCTTCACCCGGGCCCCCGACCCAATGACCGCGCCCCATCGCGCCCCAAACCCCGCCGCCGCGCCCCAAACCACGCCACCCCAACCAAATCTGCAAAACGAAGCCAGCACCCTCAGAGCATGTTCGAGAATGTCCCCATTTCCTCCGCTTTCCTCCTCACCAAACCCGCGAAAACTCTACAAAAACCCGCGAAAAACCCTCACTTCGCCCTCGGCGGCCCCACTCCCTATTCCGCCTCAACTTCTCACCCGATCAAGCCTTACATCCGCTCCCTCCCGCGAAGCACAGTTTACACAACATTTTCCCCCACCGCCCCCCCGCGCCCATCACCCGCCAACGCGCCCCATCCCACGCCAACGCGCCCCAACCCACCC
>JAQGHM010000048.1 GCA_028291615.1 Phycisphaerales bacterium
CGAGCGCGTGAAGGCGGGGTACGGGAAGTTTGACGATGCGTCGGCGCGCGAGCTGATGACTCGGCCGGTGGCGATGAATAGTTGCATTCAGGCGGTGTTGTTCGCGCCCGAAACGCTCGACTTCTGGGTCGCCAATGCTGACGGTCACAATGTGGCCAGTCACACGCGGTATACGCACTACAACCTGCGGGCGCTTCTGGATTCGGCGCCGCCGCGATAGCGCCGAACTATTTCGCCCATCATCCTGTCTTCATATTCGCGCGCTATCCTTTAAGCACCGCGAGTTCGAGCGTTCGGCTCGCGCGAACGTTGATTGCTTGATGAAGGAATCGAATATGAAGATGTGTTGGACCGTTGCCGTGTTGCTGGGACTCACCGTTGGCTGCTCGCACCATGACAAGGGTGGCGGGGAGAAGGAGGAGGCGAACGAGGTGAAGATGACGATCGATCAGGTTCCGGCCCCGGTCCGCGCGGCCCTGATGCGCGAAGCGGCGGGCGCAACGATCACCACCGTGGATAGGGAGGAGGACAAGGGGAAGGTCATCTACGAAGCCGACGTGATGGTGGGCGGGAAGAACTGGGAGATCAAGGTGGATGCCGACGGCAAAGTTGTGAGCAAGAAGCTCGACAATGAAGGTGGTGAGAAGGGTGAGAAGGCTGAGAAGGACGAGAAGAAGTAAGCCTTCCGCCGACGCCGTCCTTTCATCAGCTCAGGATGCGCGGGCTGTAGTTCAGGCCGAGGTTGACGATCTGCTGGAGCAGCTTGTCATACGTGATGCCGGCGGCTTCGGCGCTGTCGGCGAAGTCTTCGTCATGGGCGAGCTGCGGGTTGGGGTTGGCTTCGAGCAGATAAAGGTGGCCGTCGGCGGTCATGCGGAAGTCGAGTCTGGCGTAGCCGGTGAGGCCAAGGATTCTATAGATGCGCTTGCAGAGGTGGGGGATGAGCGTGTCGTGGCCGGCGGGGAGGTCGGCAGCGGCGCGGGTCGTTACGCCCCAGCGCTTCTGGTAGTTCACGTCCCACTTGGCCTTCTCGGTGGCCATGACGGGCATGTCGTCGGCGGCCTTCTCGAAGAGCAGTTCCCACACTGGCAGCGTGCGCAGCCGCAGGTTGCCCATGACGCCGACGTAAAGCTCGCGGCCTTCGATGTATTCCTCGGCGATCGCGTAGGTGCCCAGCGCTTCGTGGATGTACTTCACGCGTTCCTTCAGCTCGTCGTCGTCGTTCACCAGCGACGACTGCGCGATGCCGACCGAGCCTTCGACGTTCACGCTCTTCACCACCAACGGAAAGCCGAGCTTCGGCGGTCGCGCCACCGCCCGCCGTCGTGGGAAGACCGCGAACTTCGGGACGTGGATGCGGTGGTACGCCATGATCTTCTTGGTGATCGCCTTATCGCGCGCCAGCGTCATGCCGCGGGGATTGCAGCCGGTGTAGGCCTGGCCGGATAGTTCGAGGTAGCTGACCACGTGCTGGTCGAAGACGTGGAAGTCGTCGAAGCCTTCGAGGAGGTTGAATGCGACGTGCGGCTTGAGCTCGTCGATCGCTTCGCGGATCACCGAGAGGTCATCCTGCACGCCCAGCTTGAGCACCTCGTGGCCGAGGCGCTTGAGGGAGAGGTAGACGTCGAGCTCAGTCTTGAACGGCGCGATCTTACCGGGCGAGAGATCTTCAACCGAATCCGGCGGCACCAGTGCCTTGTCCATCAACATCAGGATGCGGAGGGGCTTGGGTTTGGCGTCGCTCTTCTTCATAGCGCGACCCGATGGTGTCCGCCGTGGAGGTAATTCATCGTCTGCACCGTGACCATGACGATGCTTTCGAGCGTGGTGAGCTCGCGGGACCTTGTGAGGCGCAGACGCAATTCTCGACATCGTTTAATAATATCGTCCAGTACCTGGTCAATCGTGTACTGATATTCTCCGGTCCAGCGGGCGACCATGCGGCGGAGCTCGGGTTTGATCTCGCGCAGGAAGCGGCTGGCCGGGGGACGCTTGCGGTATTTCACGTCGCTGGAAAAGAGGCGGAGCAGGTCATTGTCGTAGAAGTCGGGCCACTTCTGGTAGTGGGCGCGCTTCTGTTTGTAGTGCTCGCCCAGGGTTTGGGTGAGCTTGCGCAGCGGGTCGATCTGCTTGCGGCTGGTGACGGCGGCGCGCTGGCCGGAAATCTCGTTCATCAGCTCATCGACGTATTCGAGCTTGCGCAGCGCGGGCCATCCGCGGTAGCGCGTCCGCCAGCGCGATGACGGGTTTAGCCAGACCGCGAAGGTCTCGGCAAAGTCTTCGCTGGGGTGCGACTGGGCGTACCACATGTCGAAGTGCTGGACGTAGCTGCGGCTGAACGGCTTGGGGTTGTAGTACTTGGGGTAGGATTGCGCGCCCGAGCCGAAGAGTTCCTGCCATTTCCGCCGGTAATGCAGGCGATAGGCGTTCTCGAGCGTGTGGCCCGTTTCGTGGCGGAGGATGCGCATGCACTGGCGCTCGCCCCATCCTTCGACCTCGAGCATCTGCCGCTTCTCAAGCCGCGCGAGGCGCGAGTGCGTGAGATAGAACGGGATCGCGACGCCGGGAAACCCGTCGGGGCTGAACCACTCGGAGCTGAGCCAAAAGTGCGGCTTGAAGGCGATGCCGCGCGCTTCGAGCTCGTCGTAGAGCATGCGGATGCGGCCCTGAAGGAAAGTCCCGGCGATCTTGAGGTTGAGGTCGCAGAAGCGCAACTCCAGCAGTTGCTGGTCGGTGAGGGAATCGAGCTTGGAAGGGGAGATGCGGGGCACTTCGGGTGAGGGAAAAATAACGGGGCGGGGGGCGGAAGACAAATCAGGAGCCGAAGCGGCGAAAATCGGGGGGTTATGAGTTGGAGAAGGGGGCCGCAAAGACGCCAAGAGCGCAAAGAAGACGGCGGTTTGCTCAAGTGCATCCTTTGCAGAAGGGATTCGCTCTGGCTAGTCTATCTACAACATCTCCGACGAAGGGACATCCGCGAATCTTCACCGGTTCCGGATCTAACAAGGAAAGGGAAGCAGCAATGGTTCCGAAGAAAGTCTGCGAGCGGATGACGGGGGCGATGAAGCGGCTGGCGCCGATTCTCCAGCAACAAAAGACGCGGGACGTCTCTGAGGCTGATACCGTGACACTGGTCAAGGATCTGCTGGCGGACGTTTTCGGCTATGACAAGTACTCGGAGCTAACGGGCGAGTTGGCGATCCGCGGCACGTTCTGCGACCTGGCGGTAAAGCTCGACGACAAGTTCGTCCAACTTATCGAGGTGAAGGCGATAGGAATCGAACTGGGCGATCGGCACGTGAAGCAGGCGATCGACTACGCAGCCAATCAGGGGATCGAATGGGTGATCTTGACGAACGCGGTCACCTGGCGGCTCTATCACGTGATTTTTGCCAAGCCGATCGATAAGAAATTGGTCGCTGAGGTTGACGTGACGACGCTGGACTGCCGGAAGGACGCGGACGTGGAGAAGCTATTCCTGTTTACCAAGGAGGGTTTCAAGAAGGGGGCGCACGAAGCATTACGCGATCGTCAGGATGCGACGAGTCGCTTCCTGGTGGCGGCGTTGTTGATCCATAACGACGCAGTGGTGGGGACGATCCGGCGCGAGCTACGGCGGATGGTGGACGTGAACGTGTCGGAGGATGAGATCCTGAAGGTGCTACAGGGAGAGGTAATCAAACGGGACGCCTTCGAGGGACCATCGGCTGAAGAGGCCGCGGCAAAGGTCAACAGGACGGAAGCGAAACGCCTGCGTGCGGCGGAGAAGCCGTCGGCGCAAAATTTGGATCTACCGACGAAAGCTGACGCCATGACTTCGGAGTCGGTCGCGGATGATTTGAGCAAGTCAGATGTTGAAGGCGTGGGATGAGGACCCTCACACCCCGCGCCCTCTCTCACAAGCGGCGAGCGCGTTGCGGGGAAAGGCGATTGCCGACGTTTGCGGGGGAGGGGAAAGGGCGTTGGTTTCCCTGTGCGGCGTTGGGCGTCTAGAATCCGGGCGTGAACCTGGATCAACTGCGATTGTTGCTGGCGGCGGTGGCTCGGGGGGAGACGCCTGTTGAGGGGGCTTTAGTGCGGTTGCGGGGGTTGCCGTTTGAGAACCTTGATTTTGCTACGGTGGATCATCATCGGCAGCTTCGGTGCGGGCATCCGGAGGTGATCTTCTGCCTGGGGAAGACGGTGGGGCAGGTCGTGGAAATTGCGCGGCGGCTGGCGGCGGGGGGGGCGAGCGTGCTGGCGACTCGGGCTTCGGTGGAGCAGCGGGAGGCGCTGAAGCGGGAGTTTGCGGGGGCGGTGGTTAATGAGTTGGGGAGGGTGGTTTGGGTGGGAAACCAGAAATCCGAAACCCGAAATCAGAATCAAACTGCAAATCAGAATGGGGTGGGGCATGTAGCGCTGGTTTGTGCGGGGACTTCGGATTTGCCGGTGGCTGAGGAGGCGGGGATGACGCTGCTTGCGATGGGGGTGCCTTGTGTGCGGATCAATGATGTGGGGGTCAGTGGATTGCATCGGTTGTTGCCGCATGTGCCGGTGTTGCAGAAGGCGTGTGCGGTGGTAGCAATCGCGGGGATGGAGGGGGCGCTGCCTAGCGTGATCGGGGGGCTGGTGGCTTGTCCGGTGTTCGCAGTGCCGACTTCGGTGGGGTATGGGGCGAGCATGGGCGGGATGGTGGCGATGCTGGCGATGTTGAACTCGTGTGCGTCGAACGTCAGCGTGGTGAATATCGACAATGGGTTCGGCGCGGCGTACTCGGCGGGGCTGGTCTACCAGCAGGTTAGCACGGCGCGAAAGGATGGGGAGTAGCATGACACTGGAGCGCGTGGATCAGCCGGCGGCGCTTCCCGCGCGGCCTGCTGATGGGACCAAGGGGACGTATGGGCGGGGGCTGGTGGGGGGGGGGACGGAGGAGATGTTCGGGGCGCCGGTGTGGGCGGGGATGGCGGCGCTGCGGATGGGGGCGGGGCTGGTGCAGGTGGCGATGCCGATGTCGGTGCTGGCGGCGGCGCTTTCGATCTGTCCGGAGCTGATTGGGATGGGGTTGGCGGCGGGGGCGAATCGGAAGTTGGTGGAGGCGGCGGAGCGGGCGGACGCGGTGGTGGTGGGGCCGGGGCTGGGGCAATCAGCGGGGGCGAAGAAGCGGTTGATGGCGTTGACGGCGCTGGAGAAGCCGATGGTGGTGGATGCAGATGGGTTGAACCTGCTGGCGGGGATGGGGCGGTGGCCTGAGAAGGCGTTTAAGGCGAAGGCCGTGCTGACGCCGCACCCGGGGGAGATGCGGCGGCTGGCGGGGCTGCTGCCGGCGAAGCAGGCGGGGGCGTGGTTGGCGAAGGGGGCGATCCCGTCGGATGGCGCGTCGCGGGAGGCGATCGCGGTGCTGGCGGCGCGGACGTTTGGGCAGGTGATCGTGCTCAAGGGGCGTGCGACGGTGGTGACGGACGGGCGGCGGGTGTACGTGAATCAGACAGGTGATTCGACGCTGTCGAAGGCGGGGACGGGGGACATATTGAGCGGCGTGCTGGGGTGTTTACTGGGGCAAAAGATGGAGCGGTTCGAGGCGGCGGCGCTGGCGGTTTGGCTGCACGGGCGGGCCGGTGAGATCGCGGGGGCGAAGTATGGAAGGCGGAGCGCGCTGGGTCGGGAGATTATCGAATCATTGTCCGCGGCGATTGGGGAACGCGAGGGGTAACGCCCCACCGGTATGGAAGGGGCTCAACAGTATGACGCGCAGAATTTTGCCAGTGGCGTTTTTGCGCCGAATAAGCGAGCTTAAGTGTTCTGTCAAACACATCCACGCCATTTTCCCAAGGAGTCGTCATGTCGAAGCGGCACAATTTATTCGAAGCTCTGGAAGGTCGTCGTCTCCTGACCGGGACGCAATTCCCCCTGACATTCGGCACGCTGGGGGGTGACTCGAGCAGCAGCGTTGCAACCGACCGCGCGGGGAACATTTACGTGGCGGGGGCGCTGGGCGGCGTGGGTGGCCTGGCGCGCTACGCGCCGGACGGGACGCTGGTTTACCTGCGGAATTTCGGGAGCGCGAATCCGAACAAGGTGGCGGTAGACGCGGCGGGTAACGTTTACATCGCAGGAACGTTTCGGCGGACGGTGGATTTCGATCCGCGCGGCGGCGTGCATAACGTGACCAGCATAGATGGCAGTGCGGACGCGTTTGTCGCGAAGTTGAGCGGCAAGGGGAACCTTGTCTTCGTCAAGACGTTCGGCGGGAAAGGGGACGACGTGGCGAGCGGGCTTGCGGTGACGACGGACGGGCAGATCCGCGTGGGCGGGATCTTCCAGGGACGCGCGAATTTCAATCCGGATGGGCGATTCGTGATCAGCAGCAGTGGCGGGAATGATGGATTCATCACGGCGCTGGATTCGGCCGGGGTATTCCAGTGGGCGGGGAGCTTTGGCGGGTCGGGCAATGAGACGCTCGCCGACGTGGCGCTGGATGATTTGGGGAACGTGTTGGCGACGGGGAGCTATCAGGGAACGGTGGATTTCGATCCGACGCAGGGCGTGAACAACAACATCGCCACGGCGAACGAGGCGTACACACTGAAGTGGACGCCGGTGGGCGGGTTTGTCTTCTCGGCTGGGTTTGGCGGGCTGGGGCTGGACTTTGGCACGGCGGTCACGGCGGATCGGGCGGGCAACGTTTACACGATCGGCAACTTTGAGAGTTCAGGCGATTTTGATCCGAGCAACTCCACGTTCACGCTGACCGGGGCGGCGACCGGGACGGTATTCATCTCGAAGCTGAACGCGGCGGGAACGTTCGTGTTCGCCAAAGCGATCGGTGGGGCGGGTTCGGTTGACGTGGGGCCGGCGGATATCTCGGTGGATAAGCACGAGAACGTGTACACCACCGGGCGTTTCACCGGGACCGAGGATTTCGACCCGAACGGCGGAACGGCGAACCGGGTGAGCGAGGGCGCTGATGACGTGTTCGTGTCGAAGCTGGATTCTGCAGGCGCGTTTGTCTTCGCAACGACGATCGGCGGGGCGGGGGACGCGTTCCCGACCGCGAGCGTTTTGGACCGCGACGGGAACATCCTGGTCACGGGCGTGTTCGACGGCGCGATCAGCTTCCCGATGAGCGGCGGCGGGTCGACCGCCAAGGTGAGCGGCGGCGGTACAGACGTCTTCGTGACGAAGCTGGATTCGAACGGCGTGATGGATTAATCGACCCGGCAGTTTAGGAGTAGAGCGGCCTCGCGCAGCGGATGTTGCGCGAGGCTTTTTCGTGGAGTTCAGGCATTCCCCGGCATTTGGACGCCCGCCTTGGATGCTCGCGGGGATCAGTTAGACTGTCGAAACATGCGCATCGGTCCTGTCGAAATCTCGGCGCCGTTCTGCCAGGCGGGTCTGGCCGGGTATTCGGATCGGGCTATGCGTGCGGTCGCGCGCGGGCGGGGGTGTCCGTATGCGGTGACGGAGGCAATGCTGGATGTGATCATGCTTTCGGGGGGGCAGGGGCTTAAGAAGTCGATCGATATCGATGGTTCAGATCATCCGGTGGCGGGTCAGATCATCGGGTCGGAGCCGGAGCAGATGGCGGCGGCGGCGGTGATCATGGCGCGGTTTGGGTACGACGTGATCGACCTGAACTTCGCGTGCCCGGTGAAGAAGATCAAGAACAAGGCGCGCGGGGGGCACATGCTGATGGACGTGCCGCGGGCGATGGCGATCTTGCGGACGGTGCGGGACGCGGTGCCGCCGGGCGTGCCGACTACAGTCAGCCTGCGGCGGGCGTTCAACGAATCGGCGGAGTCGGAGGAACAGTTTTACCAGGTGCTGGAGGCGTGCTGGGCGAATGGGTATGCGGCGGTGCGCGTGCATGCGCGGACGGTCGAGCAGAAGTATTTGGGAAAAAGTTTGTGGCCGTTTTTGAAGCGGCTGAAGCAGCAGTATCCGGAGCGGACGATTTTGGGGTCGGGGGATGTGTTCACGGCTCAGGATGCCGTGCGGATGCTGCGCGAGACGGGGGTGGACATGGTCTGGATCGCGCGGGGGGCGATTGGGAACCCGTGGATTTTTCAGCATGCGCGGCAGTTGCTGGCGGATCCGGATGCGGTTCTAAATCCGCCTGCGGTTCACGCGCAGCGGGATGCGCTGCGGGAGCATTTCGGGATCGCAATGCAGATTCACGGGGAGCAGTTGGCGGGGCGGCGGATGCGGAAGATGGGGATCAAGTATTCGCGGTTTCATCCTGAAGCGGACAAGGTGAAGCGGGATTTTATCGACGTGCATTCGCTGCGGGATTGGACGAACGTGTTGGAGCGGTGGTATGCGAACGAAGGGGCTGGCGTGTGGCCTGCGGCGGATGCGGCGGATGAGGTGAACTCGGGGGATTTGCAGTCGTGTGAGGCTTGATGCACGCAAAGAGCACTTCGCCGCGGAATCGCCTGGCCAAGCCGCTGCCTGAGGAGTGGCGGGAGTTGTTGATTGCGCATGGGGCGCCCAAGCGGAAGTATGCTGCTGTGTTGCGGGCGACGCTGGCGGGGGGACGGGTGATCGAGGAACTGATTGTGGAGCAGGGGTGGATTATTTCTCTTAGCAAGCGGGGGTTGACGGGGATTTTTGAGGAGCGGATTGATTTTGATCCGCGGCAGATTACTGAGGTGGAGATTTTGCAGGTGGTGTGAGGGGGCGCGCGCGCTGGGACGCGCTCCGCAAGCGGAGCCGCTAAAAGGGGGAATTGGATTAGAACCGTTTGGTGTTAACCGTTGGTGCGGCGGGGGACGCCGGATTTGTTCAGGCCGCCGAAGGTTTGGTTGTGGCCTTTTTCCTGGTGGGAGCTGAAGTGGCCGCCGGATTTTTTCTGATCACCGGCGGGGCCGAAGAGGTTGCCCAGGCCGGTGGGCTTGGGATTGGCGAGTTGTTCTTTGAGGTTCTTGAAGGTGGAGGATTCTTTGGCGGGTTGTGATGTTGGGCCGGCGTTGTCGGGGGCGGGACGATTGATGAGCATGGCGGCGGCGTTCTGGGCGGCCAGGTTGGTGTCGATCATCGGCATGCCGGTGGATGCCGCGGCCGGGGACTTCTTGGCGGCGGGCTTCTTGATGGGGGCGGCTTTGGCAGCGGGCGCTTTGGCGGCGGCGGTCTTCGCAGGTGCGGGCGCTGCTGCGACGGCGGGTTTGGGCGTGGCGGGGGTTTTGGCTGTGGTTTTCGGTGCGGGTTTCACGGCGGACTTCCTTTCGGGTTTCTTCGATGTTGTTTTTTTAGTGGTCGGCTTCTTCGCCGATGAGGATTTGGCGGACTTGGCCGTCGCCTTGGTTGCGGTTTTCTTCGCGGGGGATTTACGGGCGGTCGCTTTCTTTGCCTTGGCCATGGGGGTGTTTCCTCTGCCTGCACATTCTATTCAATTGTCGTCCGGTGGAAAGGCTTATAGGGTTTCCAGTCGCTGGCGCTTGTCCAATTCGATTAAGGCTGCGATCAGGTCTTCCATGTGGCCGGCGATGACTTCGTCGAGGTTGAAGTTTTTTTCGCCACCCCCTTCGCCGCCCAGGCGGTGGTCGGTGCAGCGGTTCTGGGGGAAGTTGTAGGTGCGGATTCTCGCGGAGCGGTCGCCGCTTCCCATCATGGCTTTGCGCGCACCCATCTGTGCTGCGTGCTGCTTGGCTTGCTCGGCTTGATAAAGCGTGGAGCGGAGCAGGGCCCAGGCGCGCTCCTTGTTTTGCGTCTGGCTTTTGTGCTCGGTCATCTTGAAGGAGAGGCCCGTGGGTTTGTACTTGATGTACCAGCCGGTCTCGACCTTATTGACGTTTTGCCCGCCCGGCCCGCCGCCACGGCAGCCGAATTCTTCGACGTCCTTGGGGTCGATGTGAATCTCGACATCGACGAGTTCGGGCAGGACGGCGACGGTGGCGGCGGAGGTGTGGATGCGGCCTTGCGCTTCGGTTTCGGGGACGCGCTGGACGCGGTGGCCGCCGGATTCGTACTGGAGGTGGCGGTAAGCGCCGTCGCCCTTGATGTTGACGATGACTTCTTTGAAGCCGCCGCGCTCGCCTGTGGAGAGGTCGCTGACGATGAACTGCCAGCGGTGGGTTTCGCAGTAGCGGCGATACATCTCGTAGAGGTCGCGGACGAAGAGCGCCGCCTCGTCGCCGCCGGTGACGGCGCGGAGCTCGATGAAGAAGGAATCGACGGCGTTGTCCTCGGCGGCGATGAACTGATCCTTCAGCGCTTCCAACAGCTCGCCTACCTTGGCGCGGGCGGCCGGGAGTTCTTCTTCGGCGAGGGCGGCCATGTCTGCGTCGCCGCGGGTGGCGGCCATTTCGGTGAGCTCATCGACCTGCTTGGCTGCTTCACGATATTCGCGGTATTTCTCGACGACCGGTGCGAGTTGGCCCGACTCTTTGATGGCCGCGATCATCTTCTGCGGGTTGGAGACGAAGGCGGGGTCGTTAAGCGAGTTTTGCAGTTCGCCGTGGCGCTGGCTGGTTTCTTCCAGCTTGCGGAGGAGTGCGGGCGGGGCGGAGAGGGTGGATGTTTCGGACATGTGAACCTCTGAGAAAGGGGCGAGGGATGGAGGATGATCGACGCGCGCTGGGAAAGGATGGGCGCTAACGCTCGGCGGATTTGAATCGGGGGCGGGAGATCATGTCGTTAAGATTTTAGCGCGCGATGCGGCGTTGTTCAATGGCGGCGGTTCGATCGTGTGCGCATGAGAAAGCGGGCGAAACCAGATGCGACTGCGGAGCCGTTTGGTTACTTCTTGTCCTTGTCCTTTTTCTTTTCACCGGGGATCAGACCGTTTAGGTTCAGCTTGTCCTCGATGATTTTGGCGGGGTCTTTGCCGCCGGTGACGCCCTGGATCATTTTGCCGGCGTCGGGGCCGAGGACTTTTTCCACTTGCCCGTTTACCTGCTGCGTTATCACGCTGATCTGCTGGCCCAGTTCCTTCTGGGCCTTGGCCATGGCCTGCTGGGCCTGGTCCTTGAGGATCTGATTGAGCTGGCTGAAATCCTTGAGTTGCGGCGAGTTGGCGGCACTGGCGGCGAGGGCGCTCATCACGGCGCCGACGACATCCTTGATGGCCGCGCCGTTCTGATTTCCTTCACCGGTGCCGATTTGCTTGAGGACGACCGTCGGGATGTTGACGGTGATTGCATTGGGAAGCATCGGCGCGTGCACTTCGACCATCGCGTCCTTGACTGTCAGTTCGTCGATGATCAGCTTGACGGGTTCGCTCTTCGACGGCGGAATCTGATCCATCAGGGCCTGGAAGTTGAACTTGCCGTTGACGTATTCCAGGACGGCTTTGGGCTTATCGATGGTAATCTTGTTCACGCGCACCGGGTCTTTGCGCAGGTCGCTGTAATTGACGCCCAAGCCCAGTTCGCCGAGGGTGAACATTTGCTCCGCGGTGTAGCCGGTGGGGGAGCCGATCTTGAAATTTCCCAGCGCCAGGGTGCCGCCGAACGGGGCGAGGTTGGCGCTGCCCAGGGTGGTTTTGACGCCCAGGGAGCTGTTGGCGTTGGTCTCTACGGCCGAGCGGATGAGGCTATTGCGGTAGAAGTAGAGCACCCCAACGCCGACGATCAGGAGGACGACCACCACCAAAAGGAGGCGCATTAGTTTTTTCATGATCTGCTCCCGCAGGGGACTCAAAGAAGGACATTAGACCGCATCATTATCCCATCGATCCTGAGCCATTGGCAAGGGCAATCCCGATGAGATGCGCCCCACGTTTGACATGGCCCGCGCGACACGGCACCATCTGCGGCAAAGCGGGTGATACCCGGGAAATTCACGCGGAGACCAATCCCACATGCTATTGACCAAACACGAAGGCGAGACATTTCTTAACCAGACCGTTTACATCAGCGGGCAGGCCTTTATCCGCTGCAATTTCGTCGCCTGTACGCTGGTGCTGCGCGAGACGGTTTACCATCTTGAAGGGTGCACGTTCGAGCGTTGCAACTGGCACGTGGACTGGGTGCTGATGTGGGGCAGCCCGGAGTCGTTGCGGGAGATCAAGGCGCTGGTGAGCATGATCGAACAGGCGCAGCAGCAGCAGTTGCCGCCGGAGCAGATGGCCGGTGCGCAGAAGGCGTCGCAGTCGGCGGCGACGTCGCGTCCGACGGCCGCGCCGCGAATTCAGAGTGCGGCGCCGGTGGCGGCGCCTAAGATTTCGGGGATCAAGCCGCCGGAGAATGAGTAACGTTTTTTTTCACGGGTTGTTGGTCGCATGAGACGCCTGGCGTTTTTTCTCCTGCCGTTCTGCCTCATGGGCCTGCCCGTCCTGGCGCTGGAGCCGGACAACCTGCTCCTGCTCACCAACAAGAACGTTCCCGAAGGGCGCAAGCTGGCGGAGTATTACACCGCCCAGCGGAAAGTGCCGGACAAGCGGATCCTGGAACTTGATCTTCCGGTCGGCGAGCAGATCTCGTTTGACGCGTACGAGAATCAGGTGGTGCCGGCGGTGCGCGAGTTTCTCGCCGCCAACGATTTGCAGACGAAGGTCACCTGTCTGGTCACCTTCTATGGCCTGCCGCTCAAGATTGCTGCGCGGGTGAATTCCGCGGCTGATCAAGCCGAGCTGGCGCAGTTGCGGCGTGATCAGCAGACGGCGCGGGAGGAGATCGCAGCGGCGGTGGCGGGCGTGGAGGGGATGGCGCGGGAAACCGATTCGACGTTTACGCCCGGAACTGACGCGACGCTGCCGGGATTGATCGCACGGGATCGGGCGGCGCGGACGGTTCTGGGGGGCCGGGCATTGCAGTTGAAAGATCTGCAGCAGTTCGAGGCGTTCATGGCGCGGGCGGAGAAACTCACCGCCTCGATCGTGGGCGCGGCACCCGCGCTCCAGCAGCGATTGAAGGGACTGGCCTCAATTGGCCAGCAGATGTCACCTGAGCAGCGGCGGGAAGCCGAGGCGATCAATGCCCAACTGCTTCAGATGCGTGCGAATTTTGACCGCCTGCAGGCGCATCGCGGCGATCCCGCGTCGCGGGCACAATTGCGTACGCTGGCGAAAGAGCAACTCGGGCTGATCGAGTACGCCCGTCTTCTCGAGGGGATGACCGACTACTTCACCACCGACGCGACGGGCGCGGCGTTCGATTCGGAGCTGGCGCTGGTGCAGTGGAACTTCTACACTCGCGCCAAGTCGCTGCCCAACCCTATGCGTTTCAAAGGCCCACGGGCCGAGATGCCGCCGATCCTGATGGCGATGCGCCTGGATGCGCCGCAGCCGATGCTGGTGCGGGCGATGATCCTGGCGGGCGTGAGGGCCGAGGCCGAGGGACTGCCGGGGCGGGTGGTGGTTGACGCGGGTGGGAACCTTTCGATTGATTCGAAGAGCCCGAACTACGCCGCGTTTGACCAGACGCTGCGGAATCTGGCGGCGATCGTGCGCACGAAAACTCAACTGGCGCTCACGTTCGACGAGAAGCGCGAGGTGCTGGCGGCGCAGTCGGTCAAGGAGCCGGTCGCAGTTTATTGCGGCTGGTACGCCTTGCAGCATTACACGCCGGCGTGCACGTTCTTTCCGGGCGCGGTGGGGTATCACGTAGCGAGCTTCGAGTTGACCTCGCTACACAATGAGAACTCGCACGAGTGGTGTCAGGGGCTGTTGAAGGATGGGATCGCGGCGACGTTGGGGGCGGTCAATGAGCCGTTTTTGAACGCATTCCCACCGCCGGATGAGTTTTTCCCACTTCTTTTGACGGGGAAACTGACGCTCGCGGAGGTGTACTGGAAGACCAACCCGATGGTGAGTTGGCAGATCGCAATGATCGGTGATCCGCTTTACAACCCATATAAACTGCATCCCGCGCTAGCCCCGGAGGCATTGGACGAGCCGCTGCAGGGGGCGATGAAGACGGCCCGATAATGATTCGCTTGGTCGCCGGCGGGGAACCTTTCGGCGGCGAAGGCGTCCAAGCTGGTGCGGAATTTAGTCATCGGTTGACCCGTCGCCGGTGTATAATTGATCGTTCAGCCGATAATTCCAGTACGCTCTCCCGATAATTGCGACATTCCGAGGTATTTGCCATGAAAAGCCGTTCCGATCTTCGCACGTGCAGCTACCGGTTTCGTTTGTTCGCCGGCGCCATCGCCTTGGCGCTGCCGTCGCTGGCGCTGGCCCAGGGGCAGATCGATGCCGGGCGGGCCAACGATGCCAGTAACCAGGTGGGTAGTTACGGGCGCAACGGCTCGAGTGTGGGCAATAGTTTCTATAACAACAACTACATCATCAACAACGGCAATCGGGTGGTCACGGGCAATGTCAGCTCGGGGCGCGAATTTCACGGGACTGTTCCGTACACCGATCCAACGGCGTTCCGCGGCACCGTGGCCGGCTTGGGCAATCAGAATTTCAGCAAAAATTCCGTCGGGGTTCCGCGCGCCAATGCGCCTGAGCCGATACCCAATACGTCGGTGCCCTTCTATGGCGCCGCGCAGACGGTTGCGCCGCCGCCCGGATTCCGGCTCAACTCCAGTGGGACCGGTTACGTTCCCCCCGCCTCGAGTGGCAATCTTCGCACGGAGCAGGATAAGCGCATGGGCGTGGTCGATCTGAATCAGCCGATCTCGCCCGTCCCGCTTCCGGGCGAGATGATGTTGCGGGGATCGCTGAATGGGCAGCAGCAGGCGGGGATTCTCACCGGCTCGGCGCTTTACGGCGTGCGGGAATGGAATCCGCAGGATCCGGCGGACCGCGCCTTCCTCGAAAATCTCCTAAGCCGCCAGACCAGCGCGTTTAACCGCGTCCAACTCGATCCTCGCGAAGTTCAGCGGATGCGCGGTGAGATCGAGAAAGCGCTTCAATCGGACCAGCGGCAGCAACAGCCCAACCAATCGGGCGAGGGTAAACCCGCGGATAAACCCCAGGACAGCGTTACGCCCGGTCAGATCGGACGAACGTTCGACACGCCCGGCAATCCAGCGGTGAATAACAGGCCGATCAACGACCAGGTGCAGAGCCAGCCACTGGGATCGAGCGTGAATACCGACCAGGGGGTGCGCTACAACGTGCTGGGCGCCGCCCGCCGCACCAGCACTCAATATGCGGAACTGAACAGGCGGCTCGAGCAATTTAATGCGGACCGACCGAAGACCGACGCGGACTTCGCACGCGAGTTCAATACGGAGTTCAAGGCCAAGCGCGACGCCGACAAGGCCGCCGCGGCTGCAAAGGATAAGGCCGCCGCGGGCGCCAACGACCTTGCCACGCGCCCGCGCCTGCCGGGTAACGACGCAGCTCCGGGCAAGGACGATGCGACCGGCGTCCCTAAGCCGAAGAAAGCGCCGTTGAAGGTCAACACGCTTGCCCAGGGCGTGGTGGGTGAGGGGCTTGGCAACGTGCTAAAGAAGGCCGAAGCGTTGATGAAGCAGGGTAAGTACGCGTCGGCGCTGGATCAATATGACGCGGCCGAGGCGGTCACGCCGAAGAATCCACTGATCTGGCTGGGGCGGGCAAATGCCGAGCTGGGCGCTGGGTTCTACACGCGGGCCGAGGCCCACTTGAAGCAGGCGTTCGTAACCGACCAGGCGCTATTGATGGGGCAGTATGATTTGGCCGGGATGATTGGCGAGGATCGCTTGACGAAGCTGGTCATGGATTTGAAAGAACTCGCCAACAAGGACAGTGCGCAGTCGATGCCGGTCTTCCTGCTCGGGTACATCGCGTACAACACCGGTCACGAACCGCAGGCGCTGGCTTACTTGGATTTGGCCGAGAAGCGTGCGGGGAATGAATCGGGCTTCTACAAGATGCTCCGGGAGCACTGGGCCTTGCCGGACCCCGCCGCCAAACCCACGCCCGATGGCGCCGCGCCGGTTCCGGAGATCAAGCAGCCTGAGTTGAACAAGTGAGTCAGGGATAGTTGGGCTTTTGCTGCCAGTCGAGCTCTACGCTGCCCGGGATGCCGTGGTACTCGCGCGGGAAGACGTAATCTTTTCGCAGCGGGAATCCTTCCCAATCGTCGGCCAGCAGGATGCGACGCAAATCGGGGTGGCCGTCGAAAAAGATTCCGAGCAAATCGAACGCCTCGCGTTCATGCCATTCAGCGGTGGGCCAGAGATCCACGCAGCTCGGGAAATGCGTGTCGTCGCTGCGCGGGGCGTAGACCTTGACCGCAAATCGATGATCGTGATCGAAGCTCCACAGGTCATAGACGACACAGAACTGCTTGTCCGCGACGTAGTCGACGCCGGACAGGTTGGCGAGCCAATCGAATTTTAAGGCTGGATCGTGACGGAGGAACTCGGCGACCTCGCGCCAGTTTGCGGCTTCGATGTGAACCCGCGGGTGCTTGTCGTCGGGACGTGCGCTGAGAATCTTATTCCCGAAGCGATCCTGTAGAAGCTGCGCGATCTGTTGGGGGCTCATCTCGCGCAGGAGTATAGGGGAACGGCGGCGTGGCGCTAAGGAAGCTCGCCGGCCAGTTTGAGCTCGATGATCTGAAAGAGCTGGTGCATGTCGACCGGCTTGAGCAGGAGGGGGGGCAACTCGTGCTGCGGCAGGCGCTGGATGCCGTCACCGATCTCCTCGTGCGGCAGGCCGGACATCACGACCACCGGCAGTCTCGATTGATGTATCTGTACATATTTGAGCACGTCGAAGCCATCGACATCGGGCATGTGCAGGTCGAGCAGCAGGAGATCGTATGAACGCCCCTTGATCAGGTGAAGCGCCGCCGATCCGTCAGCGGCCTCGTCAACCTCGTAACCCTGGCGGCGCAGGATCTGCGCCAGCGCGCTTCGCTCAGCAGTGGAGTCATCGCAGACGAGCAATCGGAAACCCGTTGAACCGGCTTCAACCGCTTCTCTTTCAGATTGCTCCGACTGCATACCCTGAATTATGCTGGACTTGAGAGTTTTCAACAATGGATAAATCGCGGTGGATCAATTCTGGATAATCCATGGATCGACAAACCGTTTGCCGCTAAGCTTGTCTAGGCTTTGGGGTTTAACAGGTAAAGGGCTATGCCATGCGCGTTCATACCTTCCTCCTGGCGGCGGTGATGTCGGTTTCACCTGCGGTTTGGGCCGACATCGTTCACCTCAACGACGGCTCCTCGATTAACGGTGATATCAAGAAGGCCGCCGACGGGTGGTTCGTCACCGACGTGCACGGCAAGGTCCGGCACGTCTCGACGGAAGAGGTGCGATCGATCGAGTTGGCGCCGCGCGGCGATCCGAAGGACGTGGCGATCGGTCGCCTGGCATCGCTGCGGCGGTCGGTCGAGGCGCTGAACGATCCGAAGATGATCATCGACCGCTACGAGAAGTTCATCGAACAAAATAAGGAGGCTTCGATCGCGCAGGACGCGAAGAAGGATCTGGCCGAGTGGCGCGAACGGATGGCGCAGCGGAAGGTGAAGGTCGGGAGCAACTGGGTAACGCCCGAAGAGCGCAGCGCGATGCAGGAGAAGGCGCTGCTGGTGGCGGACCAGGCGCGGGAACTGCTGAAGCAGAACAAATTGCGCGACGCCGACGCGACGGTCAGCCGCGCACTGGAGGCGGATCCCAGCAATGTATCAGCACTCTATCTGAAGGGGCTGATCGCTTACCGGCAGGATCAGATTCCCGCGGCGCGCAAGGCATTTGAGGCGGTGAAAGAGGCGATGCCGGATTATGGGCCGGTGCTGAACAACCTGGCCGTGATCTTGTGGCGGCAGAACCAGCAGATGGCGGCGATCGGCGTGTACTTTCAGGCGATGCAGGCGATGCCGCTGAATAAGGAACTGCTCAACAACGTGGCCGAAGCGCTCAATGCGCTGACCGACGAGCAGCGCAAAAGCCCGGTGGCGCAGAAGGCGATCAAGCTCTGGACGGAACAGGACACGCAGTTGCAGCAGCAGATGATGACGCAGGGCCTCTATCGCTGGGGCGCGAGCTGGGTGGACAAGGCGCAATACGAAAAACTGCAAGTGGCCGAGAAGGAAGTGAAGGAAAAGATCGCCAAGCTGGAGGCGGATTTCGCCGACGCGCAGGCGAAGGTGGATACGATCGACGCCCAGGCGCGGCAGAACCGCGACGCGATGCGCTACATGGAACAGCAGCGCGTGGTCACTGATTCGACTGGCAAGCAGATGCAGTACCCGCTCCCGCCCCAGTACTGGGATTACGACCGCGCCAATCGCCGCCTGGAGGTTCAGCGCAGGGAGACCGTCGCGCTGCTCGATGCGATGCGCGCCAAGGCCCAGGCGGTGAAGGGGCAGTTGCCGGTTCCGAAATTCAGCGGGGTGCAGTTGGTGATGGGGGTGGAGGGAACGCCGGCGATTGCGCCAGCGGATAAATCGGGTGGGGCGACGCCGGTTGCGAATCTGGCGGAGGAATTGGCTGGTGGTGGCGGCGGTGGTGGCGTGGTAACGCCCCCCGTGAAAAGTCCGGCGGTGGAATCGAAAACGCCTGAAGCGCCCAAGGCGCCGGCGACTTCGACGGATAAACCTCTTAAATATTAGCGTTTCTGCAGGGTGGGCGAGTCAATCGCCTTGAGCTGCGCGGCTGCGGCGCGCGCGACGGCTGGGTCGTTCGAAGCGTTCAGCTTCGTCAACGCGGCGCGGGCGCTTTCGTCGCCGATTTTGCCCAGGGAGATCATCGCGAGGTTGCCGATCGAACCGAACATCCCTGATTCGAGCTTTGCGTTTTGCGGGTCGCCGGCGATCTCGACCAGCGCGGGCACGGCGCGGATTTCCTTAAGACCCGCGCAGGCCAGGACGGCATTGCCCCGCACCTGTACTGATGGATCTTTCAGCAGCGGAAGAATCACGTCGCCAACTTTTAATCGGTCCTGCACCTTGAGCTTGGTCAGCCAGAGGCAGGCGGCGGCTCGGACCTGTTCATCAGGGTCTGCGAGCAGCTTGACCAGCGGCGGCAGGGCGGTGTCATCGCCAATCTCGGCGGCGGCCTGTGCGGCATACATGCGGACCGTCCGGTTGGGATCGGCGAGTGTCTTAAGGATCAAGGGGAGCGATTGCTTATCGGCCAATTTCTGCAGCGACGAGAGGGCGGTGATGCGGACGCCGAAGTCGGTGTCATCAAGCAGATGCTCGAGCGCCAGTCGCGCCGGCTCGCCTTTGATTTCGGCCAAACCGCGGGCGGCGGTCGTGCGGAGTTGAAATTGATCGTCACGCGTGGCGGCGAGGAGCGGATCGAGCGCCGCGGGATCGGCGGTGAGCGCGAGGGCGGCGAGGTATTGGGGGCGGCCTGGCGCGTCGTCGTTCATCAGCCTGACGATCCTGGCTGCGGCGCCCGGAACCTTACATTTTGCAAGGCCGATCGGCGCTTCGCGCCTCACGAGTGGGGAAGGATCCGCCATCGCCTTTTCCAGCACGGGGAGCACTTCTCCCTTCACCTCGGCCGGCTCGCCCCAGGCTGAAAGCGTGCCGACTGCGCGGGCGCGAATTGCTGCATCGGCGCTTGACGCAAGTGCGATCGTATCGCGGAAAAGTTTTTGTACGCGGGCGATGCGTTCCTGATCGTCCTTCTTGCGGCGCTCGTCGAGGGTGGGATGCTCCTGGCGATACTGCGCGAGAAGCTCCGCGCTCGTTCCCCAGTCGATCACTTCGGTCTTCATGTTGGGGGGCTTCGTCGTATCGAGGTCTTGGCCAAGCCAGGCGTGCTGAAGGACGATCCAACCGGGGACCGACGCGGAGACGACCCAGTTGTAAATCTTCTCGGGCTTTCCTTCCCGCTCCTCGACCCAGCGCTGCTCAAAGACGGAGATGGTGCGGCCGAGGAGCTTCAGGTCAGCGGCGCGGAGCGTGGTGAGCGTGGACTTGCGCGTGACGACGTCGCCGGACTTCGACTTGGATTCGACATTGCGTTCGGCCAAAACTTCGACGTTGGTCGTCGCATCCACCCAGCGGCGGCCCGTGGTCGCTCCGAAGGAGTCGCTGACGCGAACGTCATAGGCGCGGCAGTGGATCGACCGCTCGCCAAGCGTGAGCGTTTGCTCGCCAACATCCTTTACCTGTGCGGTGTCGCCTTCGTACCACTGGTGTCCGTCGGCATGTTCGAAGACGACGGTCCAGGGGCCGGCAGGTTGATCGGCCTTATGATTGACGTAATGGAGGCCGCCGGCGGGGTCGGGGCCAAGCAGGAGGGTTCGTTGGTAAGTGACGCCGTCGGCGTGAAAGTTAACGCCGCGGTAGGTGATGCGCGTGACGACCCAGGCGCCGGGCTCGAACGCCAACCAGCGCGGCGAAGGCGCGGCCGCATGTTTCGGCGGATCAGCGGCGTGAGCGGAGCAGGTGAACAGCAGGGCGAGAAGGACGACCGGTGTACAGGGGCGCATAGGGAGTACATCGGCATCCGGCGCGTCAAAGATTGCCGGCGTCCACGGCCCACCCGCATTACGCCATCTGCGATGCGAACTGCTGCTGCTCGGGGACCTCGATCTCGATGGCCTCCTGAATGCAGGAGGTGTCCAGGCCCTGGCGGGCTTCGTCGCGATGGGTCTCGAGCATGAGCTGCAGGGCAGCGCGGAGGCGTTCGCGGCATTCGTCGAGCGATCGCCCGTGCGTGAGCGCGCCGGGGATTTCCTCGACCCACCCCACGAAGCTTCCATGCAAATCGGGTTTGATGATCGTGTGGTAGCACTGCTTCATGGCCGTATTGTGAACTTCCGGCGGTGGGGCCGTCAACAGAATCTTTGGCACTTCTGCAAAAGGATTGTGAACTTTCGCACGACGATCCATTCGCGCGGCGGGCGATTTTACTAGACCTGCGAGAGCCGCGTCGATAGCATTTTTTTGTTGGTCGATGTTGTTGGGTCTGTTCGTCGTTGCAGCGCGCACGCCTCGCACACACGCGAGGTGGCCCGCGCGCGAAAGGACGGTCTGGCGATGATCTCCACGGTAGCGGAGCAGGGGGTGGGCGACGGGAGCGCGGCGATCAAGCCGCGGCGGGTGGTGCCGGATGTAACCGTGCGCTTCGCGGGGGACAGCGGCGACGGCATGCAACTGGCCGGTACGCAGTTCACCGACACGTCGGCGCTGGTGGGGAACGACATCTCGACATTACCCGATTTTCCCGCGGAAATACGCGCCCCGGCGGGCACGCTGGCGGGGGTCTCCGGTTTCCAGATTCATTTTTCAAGTTCGGACATCTTTACCCCGGGGGACGCGGTCGATGCGCTGGTGGCGATGAACCCGGCGGCGCTGAAGACCAACGTCCGCTCGGTCAAGGCGGGCGGCATTGTGATCGTCAATGACGATTCTTTTGGCGCCAATGATCTGAAGAAGGCGGGATATGCAAGCAGCCCGCTTGAGGATGATTCGCTGGCGCGCTGGCGGGTGATCCGCGTGCCGATCGATAAGCTCAACCAGGCGGCGGTGAAGGATTCGGGATTGACCGCCAAGCAGATGGACCGCTGCAAAAACTTTTTTGCATTGGGGATGTGCTATTGGCTTTACGACCGGCCGCTCGAACCGACGCTGGATTACATCGTCCAGAAGTTTGGGAAGAAGTTGCCCGCGGTGGCGGCGGCGAACGCGGCCACGCTGAAGGCGGGATATCACTTTGGCGAGACCGCCGAATTGCTTGGCGAGCAGTATCGCGTGGAGAAGGCGAAGTTAGCGCCGGGCGTCTATCGCAAGATCACCGGGAATGAGGCGGTGGTGATCGGGATGGCGGCGGCGGCGCGGCTGGCGGGGAAGGAGCTGTTTTACGCGTCGTATCCGATCACGCCCGCATCGCCGATTCTGGAAGGGGTAGCGGACCTGAAGGAATTCGGCGCGGTGTCATTTCAGGCAGAGGACGAGATCTGCGCCATCGGCGCGGCGATCGGCGCGGCATTCGGCGGCGCGCTGGCGGCGACCGGGACCAGCGGGCCGGGCGTGGCGCTCAAGAGCGAGGCGATCGGTTTGGCGGTGATGACCGAACTGCCACTGGTCGTGGTTGACGTGCAGCGCGGCGGGCCGTCCACCGGGTTGCCGACCAAGACCGAGCAGGCGGACCTGCTGCAGGTGATGTTCGGTCGCAACGGCGAATGCCCGGTGCCGGTGATCGCGCCCGCGTCGCCGAGCGATTGCTTCGCGGCGACGGTCGAGGCGTTTCGCGTCGCGACGCGATATATGACGCCGGTCATGCTGCTGAGCGACGGGTATATCGCCAATGGCTCCGAGCCGTGGCTGGTGCCGGACTTCGCGGCGATGGAACGGATGACGATCACGCATCCCACCACGGCGAATGACGGCGAAGAGTTCCTGCCATATTTGCGCAATACGGACGGCTCGCGCCCGTGGGCCATTCCGGGAACGCCGGGGCTCGAGCATCGGATCGGCGGGCTTGAGAAGGAGGACGTGACCGGGAGCGTGTCCTATGACCCGGCGAACCATCAGCGGATGGTGCGCCTGCGCGCTGCCAAGGTGGCCGGTATAGAGCCTGCTGGGGCGGCGTATCTGTGGACGGGACCGCAATCCGGCGAGCTGCTGCTGCTCGGGTGGGGCGGCACGTTCGGCGCGATTAAGGCCGCCGCGCTGGAACTGGCGAAGCAGGGTGTGGCGGTGTCGGCGTGTCACGTGCGATATCTGAACCCATTGCCCGCCGATCTTGGCGATATCTTGAAGCGTTTTGCGAAGGTGCTGGTGCCGGAATTGAACATGGGGCAGTTGCGGCTGCTGGTTCGCGGGAAATATCTCGTCGATGCCCGGGGATTGAACAAGGTGCAGGGGCAGCCGTTCACGATCGGCGAAATTGTGGAAGGAGCAGCCGCGTTCTTGCGCGGCGAGATTGCCAGCGAAAGCCGAATCGTCTCGACCGAATTACCGACTGCCCAAACCGTCTTGTCATCTGAAGGCTGAATCGCAGAAACCTGAACCGCGAAAGTTGCCATGTCTTCCGCACCTGAACTGAACGTGCTCAAACCCGCCGATTACGCCAGCGATCAGGATGTCCGCTGGTGCCCCGGCTGTGGCGATTACTCGATCCTGGCGCAGATGAAAAAAGTGTGTGCCAAGCTTGGCATGGACCGGAGCAAGACGGTATTTGTCTCCGGGATCGGCTGCTCGAGCCGCTTCCCGTATTACATGAACACGTACGGCTTCCACACGATTCACGGCCGCGCGCCAACCATCGCGACGGGGCTTAAGTTGGCGCGGCCGGACCTGACCGTCTGGATGGTCACCGGCGACGGCGATGCATTGTCCATTGGCGGGAACCACTTCATTCACATTCTGCGCCGCAACGTGGACGTGAAGATCCTGCTGTTCAACAACCGCATCTACGGCCTCACCAAAGGACAGTACTCACCCACCAGCGAGGTCGGTAAGAAGACCAAGAGCACGCCGATGGGCTCGCCGGACAATCCGATTCGGCCGATCAGCCTGGCAATCGCGGCGGAGGCGACGTTTGCCGCCCGTGCGATCGATATCGACATCAAGCACCTGGAGTACGTGCTGGAACGGGCTGCAAAGCACGTCGGCACGGCGTTTGTCGAGATTTACCAGAATTGCAATATATTCAACGACGGCGCGTTCGACTTCGCCACTGACAAGCAGAGCAAGGCGGACACGACGCTCTACCTCGAGCACGGCAAGCCGCTGATCTTCGGCAAGAACCGCGAGAAGGGGATTCGCCTGCATGGCATGAATCCAGAGGTCGTTTCGACGGCGGAGGTCAAGGCGGACGATTTGCTGATTCACGACGAGCGCACCAGCGATCCGAGCCTGGCGTTTCTCCTCTCCCGCATGCGCTACCCGGATTCTCCCGAGCCGCTGGGCGTCTTCCGCGACGTGGAGCAACCATGCTATGGCGACCTGGTCGCGCAGCAGATCGCCGATGCGAAAGCGCGCGAAGGCGAAGGGGAGATTCAGAAGCTGATCACGGGGCCGGATACGTGGACGGTGACGTGACGCGAATTTCAAATCATCGCACCATGGCCGCGCGGCGCGCTTTATAAAGCGTCCCACCGTCTCTAGTGGTGACCGCTCGAAACCGCGGATAGTCTTGCTCGCGAAAGGAGACCGCCAATGGGCATTCTCGATCTCCCCGGGCCGGACTTCCTGAACTTCTACATCGTTTGCGTAGGCGTGGCGGTGGTCGTCGGGCTGATCCTGCGGGCTGCATTACGAGGGATGGGGGGAATGCTCCCTGCCGAGGCGTCGCAACTGGAACCGTTGGAAGTTGCGTGCCTGACGGGTGGGGCGCGCCTGGCCGTCAACACGGCGATCGCCACGCTGTACCGGCGGGGCGCCGTTCGACTGACGGGCAAGACGCGCTCGCTCGAGGCATCAAAGTCGTTCGCGGGGCAGGTGCATCCGCTGGAGGCGGCGATCTACCGCTTCGTCGCCGCCGCGCCGGCGCGCGAGATCAAGGCCATTCATCGCGACGTATCGGTCGAGTCTGTGATGCAACGACCGCAGCGGCTGGGACTGATGTTGCCCACCGGCCGTCGTCGGGCAAGCGCGCTGATGTCGGCGTTGCCGCTGATCGCACTGCTGGTGCTGGCGGGGATGAAGATCTCTATCGGCATCTCGCGTCACCGGCCGGTTGAGTTTCTGGTCTTATTGGCCTTCATGACGCTCGTCGGGATTATCGTGTTCCTCGTCAAGGCGCCGCGGCGGACGCGCATGGGAGACGTCGCCCTCAAGGTATTGAAGGAGCGCAATGCCGCCCTCCGTGCGACCGCGATGTCCTCACCCGGTACGCTGGCGGTGGGCGAGCTTGCGCTGGCGATGGGCCTCTTTGGCCCGGTGGTGCTGTCCGTCGGCGAGATGGGCGACCTGCGTCAGGCGATCATGCCGGCTAACGCGGCCGGCTCTTCCTGCTCCAGCGGCTGTGGCGGCGGTTCGAGTGGTTGCGGCGGTGGTGGGGGCTGTGGTGGTGGCGGTGGCTGCGGCGGATGCGGCGGTGGCGGTGGCGATTGAACGATGCGCGCTTTCATCTCGGCCTGGGAATTGGATGGCGGCCACAGATTGCGCTGGCGATCGACCATGCGCCGAACCTGCAGTTTGTCGAAATCACCGCCGAGAACTTCGCCTCCGCCGCAGCGCTTCCTGAACATCTGCACCAACTGCGGGCGCGGGGCCTGGCGGTCGTTCCGCATGGGATCAGCCTTTCTTTGGGCGGGGCTGAGCCGATCGAGCCGGCGCGAGTCCGACACCTCGGTGCGCTGGCGGGCGCGCTCGGCTCGCCTCTGGTCAGCGAGCACATCGCCTTTGTCCGTGCGGGCGGGCGAGAGGCGGGGCACCTGTTGCCGATCCCGCGCACACGCGCCTCGCTGCGCGTGCTGGTCGAGAACGTAAAACGGGCACAGGATCTTCTTTCGGTTCCGCTGGCACTGGAGAACATCTCGGCCCTGTTCGAGTGGCCCGATCGGGACTATGACGAAGCCGACTTCCTCGCAGAGCTCGTCGAGCGCACCAGCGTGTTCCTCCTGCTCGATGTCGCCAATGTTTACGCGAATCACCGCAATCTGGGCGGCGACCCGCACAGCTTTTTCTCGCGCCTGCCGCTCAAGCGTATCGCCTACGTCCACATGGGCGGCGGTTATGAGAACCCGCTCGACGGGGTCTACCACGATACCCACGCGCATGCCGTGCCGCAGGGTGCGTTGGATCTACTGGCTGACCTGGCCTCGCGCGCCGAGCCGCCGGGCGTGATGCTGGAGCGGGATGATGACTTCCCCGACGAGCGCGAACTGGGGGCGGAGTTGGCGCGGATCCGAGATGCACTACAGCTTGGGCGCGAGCGGCGGAGCGCGCATGTCGGAAGATGATCGCCGCGCACTTGCCGACCAGCAGGCGCGACTGGTCGATGCGCTGACGGCCGCCGCTGCGCCGCCCGAAGGATTCGATGCCGCGCAAATCGTGCTCACCGCGCGGACGCTTCACCAGAAGCGCGCCCGGGCCGTCTTCAAGTGTTGGCCGGCGATCGCCGACGGCTTGGCCGGGCGCTTCGGCGCACTATTCGAGGAATACGCCGCATCTCACTCGTTGCCGCCGACGGGGCCGGTGGAGGATGGCTTTGATTTCGCCACGTGGCTGTTGTGCCAGCGCCTGCTCGACGACGCCGGCCGCATGCAATGGTTGCTTCATCGCGCCGCGTATGGTTGGCCGATCCGCATGATGCGATTGTCAACGAGTCGCCGCTTGGCAATCGCGGTTCGCCTTCCGATCTTTGGCGTGCGGCACATTTTGATCCCCTTTCCCATGAGTCGCGCCTGATCAAGTCAGGTTCAAAAACTCCCGGATGTTCTGATCCCAAACCGTCTGCGCGCGCGGATCGGAAAGGTCCAGCCGCAGCTCGTTGATCACCTTGGTCCCCATGCCGATCGCCTCGCGCCAGCAGGGGGCGCAAACGTTCTCATAGACTTGCTTGCCCAGCTCGCTGCGCATCGGCTGGCCGGGGAGCTTGGGAGCCAGCTTTCCGCAGCGTTTGCAAAGCACCTGGCCCTCGCCGACCGCGACCGCCTGCGTCGGGGCAGCTTTTAGCTCCGGCACTGCGGCGCCAAGGCTCTTGAGCATCTCGACCATTTCGTTGCGCGGCATGACGTCGCCACGCGCGTCGGCGATTTTCACGCCTTCGGTCAGCGTCGCGACGGCTTCACCCTGTTTATTCTCCTTCAGGAGCGACTGGGCGACGAGCTGGTAGGCCTTGGACAGGTTCTTGTTGATCGCGATGGCGCGGCGGAGCGGTTCGATGGCGTCGGCGAAGCGGCCGGCGTCCATGAGCGCGCGGCCCAGCGAGAAATGGCCTAGCTCGTCCTGCGGATTCGCGTCGGCCATGGTCTTGAATCGTTCGATGCGCTCGTTGATCTCGGACATGTTGCGGATCTCCTCGTCGTCGTCTTGCAGCTTGGTGACTCGATTGCAAAAGCCATTATAGGGCAAGCGACGCCGCCGTGGCGATGGACGCTGTTCTGAGACTACGGGGACGGGGGCTGCGACGCCAATTGGCTGGCGGTGCCGAGATAAACGGGCGGTTCCGCAATCGTGGCCGGCGAGAGATCGAAGAGGTAAAGCGCGCGATCGGGTTTCTGCCGGGCGTAATATTCGAAAAGCTGGCGATTGCGCGTCGGGCCCAGGTCATGGGCGCGGATCACCAGTGAATTGTCCGGCCACGCGGCGGCGGTGTTGTAGACCGGCTCGATGTGCGGGTTGCCGTTGGCTATATCAAATCGAAAGAGCACGATCGCCGGTTTGCGGCCCAAGTCGCTCAGGCGAGTGTCGATCAGCCGCAGGATGGGCGCGAACGCCCACTCGTCCGCTGCCGGACTGGCCTGAAACTGCGGATACGCCGCAATCATCAAGCCGGCGATGAGCAATGCCCCGATCATTTGTCCGCCGCGTCGCGCCGCTACAGGCAACACGCTAACCAATCCCTCCCAGCCGAGCAGGACCAAGACAATCAGCGCAGGCGCGATCACGACGGCGTAGTGAACGAGGAAGAACGTATGCCGCGCGTAGAGCATGATGAACAGTAACAACGCGCCGACGAACACCCAGCGGCCACGCGTAAATAACCCGATCAATCCAACCGGCGCCAGCACGATCAGCAGCGGATTGGGCAAGGTCACTTCAACCGTGGGCTTGAGCGAATGCTCCACGCTTCGTCGCAGCATCTGCGTCGCGAGCTTTTCCTGGTACGCCGGCCGCGTGAACTCATCCTGGAACTTGATGATCTCCGGCACGACCGACACCGTGTGGCGGGCGGGGTCGAACGGCGCGTAGGAGATGCTGTCGTACGGGTCGTTCCGATCTCCATAATAAGTCCACGGAAGTTCCGCCCAGCGGCCCGTGATTCCCTTGTTGCAGGCGAGCTGTAGCACAAGGAAAGGCGCGGCGGCGAGGAACCCAATCGCCAGCGTTTTCGCCCACTGTTTCATTGTCGCGCTGCGTAGCTCGATCGCCACACCGATCGCCAGCGGCAGCGCAAGGCACACCGCGTCCGCCGGCCGCGTGACCGCCCCCCAACCCACCGCCGCCGACATCAGCGCCAGCCACCGCGTCAATTTCTGCCGTCGCCATTGCAGGAACGCCCAGACCGCCAGCAGCGCCAGAAAAAGCATCGGCGCTTCCGAAAGCACTTCCAACGAAACCCGACGAACCACGCCCAGCGCCGGCAGCATTAAAGCGCCCAGCAGCGCCACCAGGCCGTCCGTCATCTCCGCCAGCACGAGGTAAAACAGTCCGACGGAAATCGAAGTCAGCGCCAGCGGCGCCACCCACGGTTCCAGTCCCGCCCACACCGCCGGAACGCCAAACAACGCCGTCCCCGGCCCGTACTTGGAGGCGTACACGCGATCGGTGATTAGGTGAAAGCTGTCGAAAAAATCCGCCAATTCGTGCCGCGGCAGCCAGAGTTTCCCCTGCGCCAGCATGCGCGTTTGAATGATGTAACAATGCTCATCGTGCAGCACCGGCCCGAAATGCCGTTCCTGCGAAAGCGCCGTCTGAACGAAGTAGATTCCAGCGAGCAGCCCAAGAATAGCGGCAATGATCGCGCGGGTGCGCTGCGAAGGATTGCGGATGCCGGCGAGCACTTTCTCGATGGCATCCCGCGCTGGACGGATCAACATCAACACGACGCCGACCGCCACTGCAATCGTCATCGAGATCAGAGCGCGAGCCCCGCCCGTCCCGAACTTGCCGAGGTAAATCCAGCAGACGACGCCAGCGATCAGCAGCGCGAACATCGCCCCTATGCGGAGCGGTGACGAGAGCGGCGCTACTTTGCTTTCGGCTGTTCGACTCATCGGAAGTTCAAGACCGAGCGCCGATTATACGGCCAGTCGGCTTGCTCGCGACCGTAGCGAATACCCGATGCGGCACGTTGAATGTCTCGGCCCAGCCATCGAGCATCCGCGCGTGGTCGCGATCGAACTCGATCAATCGCCCCGCTGACAGGCTGGGCCCCACCGCGCTGCACGTCCGGATAAACCCGCGCCAAGCGTCCTTCGTGTAAGGAATATCAACGTCGAACGAGAAGCTCTCGATCTCCGTGAAACCCGCCGTTTGCATGTCCTTAAGCGCCTGCCCATTGATCCCAACACCGCCCGCGTGTCGCCATTGTGGTCGATAGCGCAGGATCAACGCTTCGGAAGCAGCCGCAATATTCCCAGCCAGCGGCAGATATGTCTGGTAAACGATCGCAAGCCGCCCGCCCATCCGCAGCACGCGCCGGATCTCCAGCGGCGCCACACGACGATCGAACCAGTGCCAGCATTGCCCCGCGGTGACCGCGTCGAACCGTTCATCCCCAAACGGCAGACACTCCGCCTGAGCGATCACCCGCGCATCGCTTCGCGCCTGTTGCAGCAAGTCGAAGCTCGCATCGCATTCGACCACCCGTGAACCGCCAGCCATCAAACCGCACCCGAGCAAACCGGTCCCCGCTCCAACATCCAGAATCGATTGATTGGGCAATCCGACGCCCAGCAACCGAAGGCGCTCGAACAATTTCGGATGAAACGCCGGCCGGTACGCCGCGTAATCCGCCGTCGTCTTCCCAAAATCGACAGTCATTGTTTAGCCGGCCCGCTTGCGGGCCGTGTCGCCGCCGTGCGCGCCATCTCCGCAACCGTCCCCAGATACGTCAGCGTCTCCTCCTTCTCGTCATACCGATAAACCCCCCGCTCCGGCGACCGCTTCGCATAATACGCAAACAGTCGAGCATTCTCCTCCCCCAGGTCGTGCGCCCGAATCACCCGCGCATCGTCAGGCCACGCCGCCTCGGTATTAAACACCGGCTCTTCATGCACCATCCGCTCGGGATCAAACTTGAACAGCACGATCGCCAGCCGATTGATCCCCGACAGATCCTTGTCCACCTGCCGGAGCAGCGGTGCATCAAACCACTGATCCCGCCGCTCCGAGTTCACTTCCGGCAGCGCCGTCACCGCCATCGCCACAATCGCCGCCGTCACCGCCCAGCCGATCGGTTGCGATGCTCCAGGCCACGTCTGCCTAAGCACCACCCCAGCCGCCAGCAGATTACAAAGGACCGCGGGCACGATCGCCACCGCATAATGCGATAGAAAAAACGTATAGCTAGCGTAAACGCCCACAAACAGCGGCAGCGCCGTCCACACCACCCACCGCCGCCGATCGCATAATCCCAACAGCCCCACCGGCAGCAGCGCGATCAGCAGGGGGCTCGGAAGCGCCCCGTAAATCAGCCGCCCCTTCTCCTGTTCTTCCAGCGGCGGCCCCGCCAGCGTCCGCGCGGCGCGGTCCACCAACCCATCCAGGCGCGACTTGCCGATCTTATCGCGATACGCCGGAATCGTGAATTCATCGAAGAACCGCTGCTTCTGCGGCAGCGCCGACATCGGCCGAAAGTTCGGATCGATCGGCGCGCGGCTCATCGTGTCGTACCGGTCGTATTGCTGTGCATAATAATTCCACGGAAGCGTCCCGAACGCGCCGGTGACACCCTTATTGTAAACCAGTTGCAGCAGCAAAAACGGCAGCACCGCCACCAGCCCAAGCCCGACGAACTTGATCCGCCCGCGATTGCACGACTCCCGCAATTCCAGCATCACCCCCAGCGCAAGCGGCACCGCAACGCAGAGCGCATCCACCGGCCGAGTGATCGCGCCCCAACCCACGCAGACGCCCATCAGGATCATCCACCCCGCCCGCCGTTCGCGCCGCCAATACACGAACGCCAACAACGCCAGCAGCGCCAGCGCCA
>JAQGHM010000051.1 GCA_028291615.1 Phycisphaerales bacterium
GGTGGTCGCGCTTGCGGAAATCGTGGAACTCGATCCGTCGGTGCTGGATGTCGCTGACCTGCCGGCAGGCTGGCATGCGTGGCGGGCGTCGCGTGATGCCCCCTGGCAACGCGCGAGGGGAAACGCAGATATGGTATGAGAGGGCGGCTCAAGTAACTCGGCTCACTGCAACGGCGAAGGAGGCTTCAATGCGACAACGACCTGTCTCCTCGATGTTTCCCGTTTCGCTGCTGTTCCTCTGCCTCGTCGCGGTGCCATTTGCCGCACCCGCCCGCGCCGCCGAACCCGAATGGTCCGCCGGCATCGCCTCCATCAAGATCACCCCGCCCAAACCCGTCGCCCTCGCCGGTTACGCCTCGCGCACCAAGCCATTCGAGAAGGTGGATCAGGATCTCTACGCCCGCGCCTTGGCGCTCAAAGACGACAAGGGACATCAGGCCGTGCTCGTCACGCTCGACATCTGCATCCTCCCCGCCGACGTCGCCGAGCCGGTGCGGGCGCGGATCGCCGAGCGCGGCAAGCTCGTCGGGCCCGCCGCCGTCATCCTCAGCGTCTCGCACACGCACTCGGGACCGGCGGTGTCGCTGAACCCGGACGCCACCGCCGCGGGCGTTGTGAATCCCAACTCCGCGGGGACGATCGAGTACAGCCGCTGGTTACAGGAGCGCCTCGTCGAAGCCGCCGACAAGGCGCTGGCGGACCTGCAACCCGCCACGCTTGCCTGGGGCAGCGGCATCGCGAACTTCGCCATGAACCGCCGCGAGTTCACCGACAAGGGCGTGATCCTGGGCGTCAACCCGCGCGGCCCGGTCGATCGCACCGTCCCCGTGCTGCGCGTTGATGGCCCGGATGGCAAACCGCGCGTCCTCCTCTTCGGCTACGCCTGTCACGGCACCACCAACCCGCCCGGCCACATGGCCGTCAGCCCCGACTACCCCGGCTTCGCCCGCGCCGCCGTCGAAGAGCACTTCCCCGGCGCGACCGCGATGTTCATCGCCGGCTGCGGCGGCGACGCCAACCCCTACCCGCGCCTCAAGCTCGAAGACGCCGTCACCAACGGCCACGAGCTGGGGAAGGAAGTCTGCCGTGTCGCCGAAAGCGGCAAGCTCAAGCCGATCCAGGGCCCGCTAAGCTGCGCGATGGTCACGGCCCAGTTGCCGCTGGAGACGCCCGACCGCGCCGCGCTGGAGAAGATCGTGCAAGCCGGACCGGCCTCGAAGAAGGAGGACGCCAAACAGATGCTGACCGTGCTGGATCGCGGCGAGCGCCTGCCCGCCACCCACCCCGCGCCGGTGGCCGCATGGCAGTTCGGTCAGGAGATGACGCTGGTCGCGCTACCGGACGAAGTGGTGTCGGAATACGTCCCGCTGCTCGAGCAGAAGCTAGGCCCCCTGCGCCTCTGGATCGCCGGCTACTGCCACGAGGTGATCGGCTACGTCCCCACGCGAAACATCCTGACCCAAGGCGGCTACGAAACCCGAGGCCTCTACGTCGGCAGCGGCTGGTTCACCCCCGAGGTGCAGGAGACGCTGCTCAATGCCGCAGCCTCTGCGGCCAGTAGCGCTGGCCGTAAAATGACTACCAAGGCGCCATGAAATGCGAAACAAAAAGGGGACCCTACGCCATCGCCTCCAATCCCTCCGACGCCTTGACCGTGTGCTCGCATTTGCGCGCCGGCATCCAGAAGGTCACAGCGAACATCGCCATCGTCACCGCGGCCATGGCGATGAAGACCCAGGTCAGGCTGGCGGCGATCACGTGCTGGGCGCTGGCGGCGGCCTGGGCGGAGAGGCCGCCGGCGGCGTGCGGGTCGAGGAGCCTGGCGGGGGTGACGCCGACGCCGGCCAGGGCCGCAAGGTCGTGCTGGCTGATCGCGTTGAAGACGCCGCCGAGGATGCCCACGCCCAGTGCGCCGCCGATGGAGCGGAAGAAGGTGACCGCGCCGGTGACTGCGCCGCGCTGCTGGAACCCGACCGCCTCCTGCGCCGCGAGCAGGTAACTCATCGAGGCGAAGCCGAAGCCGAAACCGGTGAGGGCGAGGATCGTCGTCAGCAGCCAGTGTGGCGCGGTCAGGAGCGCCGAGAGGGCGAGGCCGCTGAAGCCGAACACGATGATGGTTGCGCCGAAGAGGGCCGTGCGACGGAACCCCCAGCGCACCAGCATCGGCGCGGCGATCATGCCAGAGAGCGCCCAGGTGAGCATGACCGGCGTGACGACGCCCGCCGCCGCCGCGACGCCGCCACCGCGGCCCCCTTGGACGTAGAGGGGGACGAAGGTGTCGAGACTGAGGAACGCCAGGCCGAAGAGCAGGCTGGCGAGCATGGACGGGCCGATGTCGCGGCGAGTCAGCAACTGCGGCGAGAGGATCGGATAGGTTGCGCGGCGCTCGTGCCAGATCAGGTAGGCGATGCTGACCGTCGCGAGCGCGCCCAGCAGCCCCGCGGTCGGCCATGCCCACCCGCCCGGGCCGAGGCGCGAGACGAGCAGGAGGAGCGAGACGCCGCCGACGGTCATCGCGGCGACGCCGGGCAGATCCAGATCCGCGGGATGCGGTTCCTCGGTATCGTGATACTTCCAGATCAGCACCGCCAGCCCCAGCACGCCCAGCGGCAGGTTGACGAAGAAGACGCTGCGCCAGCCGAAAGCCTTCACGAGGAAGGCTCCCAACGCCGGGCCGAGCAGCGCCGCGGTGCCCCAGACGGCGCTGAAGAACCCCTGAATCTTGGCGCGCTCCTTGAGCGTGTAGATGTCGGCGGCGATGGTCAGCACCACCGGCATGATCCCGCCCGCCCCCAGCCCCTGCAGGCCGCGGTAGAGGATGAGCTGCGTCATGCTGTGCGCGTACGCCGCCAGCACGCTCCCGAGCAGAAAGAGGCCGATCGCCGCGAGGATCACGCGCTTGCGCCCCAGAGCATCGGCGAGGCGGCCGTAGAGCGGCATGGAGATCGTCGCGGCGAGCAGGTAGATCGACGTCACCCAGGCGTAATGTTCCAGGCCGTGCAGGTCGCCGATGATGGTCGGCATGGCGGTGCTGGTGATCGTCTGCTCCATCGAGGCGAGCACCATCACCACCATCAGCGCGCCCAAGACCCAGCGGCGATCGATCTCCGGCTTGGCAGTCGCTGCTTCAATCGGCGGGCTCACCGCCACCGCCATTTCCTCCTGGTTCCGCATAGGGGAACGTTAGGCCGTCCGATGCAGCCGGTAAAGTGCGCCCTTTTGACTGGCCCTCTCGGCTGGCCGAATCTGATCCGCTCGTATAATGCGCCGGTGGAGACGGATCGACCGCTGCGCATCCTGCACCTGACCGCTCACTCCGAACCGGGCGGGTTGTCGCGTTACATCTACGACCTGTCGCTGGCGCTGAACCGGCTGGGGCATGACGTGCGGGTGGCGGGCAACCGCGGCAGTGGCCACCGGCTGTTCGAGAGCGCGCCGTTTCCGTACCTCGAACTGCCGCTGAACGGCGGGCCGCTGCAGATGTGGCGGGCGGCGCGGGCGCTGCGGGGGCATCTACGAGAACATCCGGCCGACGTGATCCACTCGCACTATCGCCGGACGACGTGGGTGGGCCGGCGGCTGCAAAGTGTCGGCCAGCCGCCGCTGCTCTACACGGTTCACCTGTCGGACATGCCGATCACCTGGCGGTCGTGGCTGTCGAACGATTACGGCGATCACGTGCACGTGCCGGCGGCCGATGCGCGGCGCTGGGCGATCGAGCAGGCGGGCGTGGAGGCCGGGCGGATCTCGCTGATCCCACACGGGATTGACGTTGCGCGATATCCGTTCGCCGATGCGGCGGCGCGGGCGGCGGCGCGGCGGCAATTCGGGCTTGCGGATGAAGATCGCGTGGCGGCGTATGTGGGACGGCTTGACGTGCCGAAGAATGAAGAGTGGCTGCTGGAGTTGGCGGAGCGGTCGCGCGCGTCGATCCCGAGCTTGAAGATATTGGTGGCCGGGGGCGGCCCGCATGAGGCGGAGTTTCGTAGTGCGATCGCCGCGCGGCGGCTCGAGGGGCGGGTGGTTGCGCTGGGGGAGTGTGACGATCCGCTGAGCGTCTACCAAGCGGCGGATGCGTTTCTGATGCCGTCGCAGCGCGAGGGGTTTTCGCTGGCGACGGCGGAGGCGATGAGCGTGGGCGTGCCAGTCTGCCGAACGCGCACGGCGGGGGCGGCGGAGCTGGTCATCGAAAACGTCACCGGCAAGTCGACGGTGATCGAGCGTGAGGGGTTCGTCTCCGCTGCCATCGAGTTTCTGCGCGATGGCGAAGCGCTGGCGCGGATGTCGCCCGCGGCGGCGGCTCACATCCGCGCGAACTTCACATTCGACCGCCAGCTCAAGCAGACGATCGAGCTTTACCGGCGGCTTGCGGGGATGGCGGAGCCCGCCACTGCGTCGCCGTCGCGTACATCCGTCAAGGCGGAGGCGACTCGCGTATGAATCCCTTCGGCGCTTTGGCCCTGGGCGCTCTCCGCGTCTATTCCCGCATCACTCCCACGCAGCGCGGCGGCTACCGCCTGGTGCGGGCGGCACGCCGGCTAGTGCCGCGGAGCCAGTGGGCGGGCCGCTTCCCCATCCCCGGCGGCGCGACGTTCGACCTGGACCTGGCAACCTATCCCGACTGCTGCATGGCCGTAGGAATCTACGAGCTCGACACGCTGCGCCTGCTGCGCGGGTTGCTCGCGCCGGGGCAGCACTTCGTCGATTGCGGGGCGAACATCGGGTACTTCACCTTTGCCGCGGCGCAGCGTGTCGGTCCGACCGGCCGGGTGGATGCATTCGAGCCGGATCCGCTTAATCGCGCGCGGCTGGAGGCGCACCTGCAGGCGAACGGGTCGCCCACCAACGTTCGCGTGCACTCGGTGGCGCTGTCGGAGTCGACTGGCGAGGCGACGCTTTATCATCCGGCCGAATTCTCGCATAACCACGGCGAAGCTAGTCTGTTCGCTACAGGGAGGATCGCGACGACCGAATACAAGGTCGCCACCGCGCGGCTGGATGAAGTGCTCGATCATCCGCCGCACGTGATCAAGATGGATATCGAAGGCGCGGAGTTGGTGGCGCTCAAGGGGATGACCGCGCTGCTTCGCGCCACCGCGCCGCCCGCGCTGGTAATCGAGCATAATCCCGAGTCCGCCGCAACCGCCGGTTATCGCGCCGGCGACCTGCTGCGCTATCTCAACGAATGCCAACCGCGCTACCGAGCGTACTGGGCGGGCTGGCGATTGGGCGAAACGAAGTCCGCGGAGCAAATCGACGCAATCACGCGGCAGGGGAATATTCTCTACCGGGCGGATTGAGTCGTCTCACGGGTCAGTTGGGCGTCCACGTGATCTCCGCCGCCTCGGATCCGCCGACTGCCTTCGCATATCGGCCCAACTCGGCGAACTCGCTCAAACGGAACTGCGACCAATAAGCGCGCAGCAGCTCGAGCTTCCAGGGGAGTTGGTCTTCGATGTCGAGTGATTCCTCGCGCAGCGTCTGGCCGGGGATGCGCGTGGAGAAATCCGCCTCGGGACCGAGCTTGGCGGCGTAGGGGAGGTCTTCGTAGAAGTGCACGTGTGTCGGTTTTACCTGCGCATCCGCCAGTGCCTTGATGGCCGCGTCGCGGACGATGTGGTGGTCGATGTGCTCGCCCACCGCCAGCGGCAGGAACCAATGCACCAGCGGATGTTCGTGCGCCAGCATCGCTACGGCCTGGCGGATTTGCCCGGCGACTTCCGCATCGCGCGCGTCAGGCTTGGCGGTGAAGAGTTCCGCCATCGGGTGGCCGCGGAGCAGCGCCTCGGGCAGGTCGAGCAACTTGATGACCGCGCCGCTTAGGCGCGAGACCATCGCCTCCTCCACGTTCCGGCAATTCTGAATGCGCTCGACATCGGCGATCGTATGCGGGAAGCGCCACCACGCCCCCTTGTTGAAGACGTTCACAACCAGCACCGACTGATCTCCCAGCATGCGCCCTCCACAGGAGAGGGCCGCGTCGTCGAGGTGGGGCGAGCAGATGATCGAGTGCGGCGCGTGGCCGATCGCCGCGGGCGGCGTGGCGGGAACGGGCGATGGCCACATCAAAAGCAGGCCGTCCTCGTGGGCGCGGATTAAGTCCGTCCGTGCGATGCCCGCTTGCCTAGCGACTTGCTTCATCGTGCGCGTGCCGTCGCACAGGCCCAGCGCCCGGCTCAGTTCCGGCGCGATGGCGCGCGTCGCGCCGTCCACCGTCTGCACCCCGCTTTCCGTCGGCGTGTGCCCCGGGACCAGCACGGGATATTGCCCCGCGCGCTGGATCGCCCGCACGTGCCTTCGCAGAAAATTCTTCGCCTTGCTCAGCATCCGCTGCACCGTTGCAAATCCCCCTTGGCGGCGTAGAGTAACGTCAGCAACGCTCGGGACGCAAAGCTCATGAATATCCTCCCCCTGCTCGCCTCGCTCGAACCTGACCCCCAGAACACCTGGGCGCCGGTGCTGCTGCTGATCGTGATGGCCGTCGGCTTCGCCGTCACCAACATCGCCGCGTCGATCATCATCGGCCCGGGCCGCACCGGCAAAGGGAAGGAAGAGACCTACGAAAGCGGCATGGTGCCGATCGGCGACACGCGCAAGCGCTTCAACGTCCGCTTCTACATCGTGGCGATGATCTTCCTCGTCTTCGACGTCGAAATCGTCTTCTTCTATCCCTGGGCCACGATCTTTCCCGATGCGATCGCGAAGGGCACGTCCAGCGGCCTGCTGCTGGTGGAGATCATCCTGTTCGTCGTCATCCTGCTGCTCGCCTACGTTTACGCCTGGGGGAAGGGCGTATTCCAGTGGGATTGAGCTGAACGCAAAACCGCGGAGGCGTTCATGGCCGCGTCCACCACCACCGAGCGACTTCGCTGGAACACCGCCCCTCGCCATTTTTTCGCGCACCTCGCAACCATGCCGCGGTGGCATAAGCTGGTGCTGCTGTTGGGCCTCGGCCTGGCGATCGCCGGGGGCATCGGCTGGATGACCAGCCGCGCCGCCAGCGACAGCGGGACGCGCGTGACCTCGACCTCGACTTCGGTTCAAGCGCCGGCGGGTTCCAGCAAGTTCATCGACGGCGGCGCATCGCCCTCCGATACCACCGTCACGACTACTACTCGAGAAGAACCTCCAACGCTGATCGGCCGGCTGTCGCCCAACGCTACGCGCATCGGCGGGAGCGTGGTCGCGGGGTTCGTCTTCGGGTGGATCTTTCGCGCGTTTCTCAAGACCGTCACGTTCTTCGCGCTGCTGGCGGGGGCGGCGCTGATGGCGCTCTCTTACTTCGGCGTGATCAACGTCGATTTCAGTTCCGCGCGCGAGCATTACGCCAGCGCGCTGCACTGGCTCACGGACCAAAGCGCGCGGTTGAAGGATGTATTGCTGGCCCATCTGCCCTCCTCTGGCGGCGGGGCGCTGGGAGCGTTCCTCGGATTCCGGCGGCGGTGATCGCACGCCTGGCGGTATCGCGCCGACGCCGGCGCGGCTATGCTCTCTCCTCCAATGGCCAGACGACGCAACCGACCGCCCGGCGACCCTGATCTCGATCGACTCGCCGGCGCGGCGCTGAACCGCTTCCAGCGGCTCGACCAACGGGCGCAAGTAGCGGTGCTGGTGCTGCTGCTGGTCGCCGGCCTCTTCGCCGCGGGGGTGGTTTACTATCAGCGTCATCAGCCGGCTTCGCAGACAACGCCGACGTCGCCGCAAACTCAGGGCCCCACAACCGAGACCCCAACGACAGCCGGCAGGTCGCCGCACATGCTGCTGGGCAATCCCAGCGGCGCGACGACCGATCCCGCCAATCGCGCCAATTTCCTGATGGTCAAGCCGTACTACGCGATCTCCTACAACGACGGTCTGGGCACGCCCAACTGGGTGAGTTGGCGCGTGATCGCTGCCGACCTGGGCGAAGCGCCGCGCAAGCAGATGTTCGACTCGGATAAAACGCTGCCGCCCGGCTTCAAGGTCGTCACGCACAAGGATTATTCGAACAGCGGATTCGACCGCGGCCACATGTGCCCGCACAGCGACCGCGCGGCGACGCAGGCGATGAGTTTCGCCACCTTCGTCATGACCAACATCATTCCGCAGGCGCCCAACGTGAACCAGCGGGCGTGGGCGCAGCTTGAAATCTACTGCCGCGACCTCGTCCGCCGCGGGCAACATCTGTACATCATCTCCGGGCCTGCGGGGCGCGGCGGGCGGGGTAGCATGGGAACTGCGCAGACGATCGCCGGTACGAAAGTGACCGTGCCGGCGGAGTGCTGGAAGATCGTCGTCGTGATTCCGGAAGGAAATGCGGGCGACGACGATCTGGCAAAGATCAACGCCGCCACGCGCGTCATCGCCGTCATCATGCCCAACGACAACGACGCCGTCGGCGAAGCGTGGGCACCGTTTCGCACCAGCCCGGCGGAGATTGAAGGGCGCACGGGGTATCATTTCTTCGATCGCCTTCCGAGCGATGTCGCGCAATCGCTGCGGCAGCGGATTGACAACGTGCCGATCGCATCGCCCCAACCGCTGGGCCATGGCGGCGGAGGTTTCTGAATGTCGCCGGATGAGTTGCAGGAGATTAGAAAGGTGAGTGACGGCTTGGAATATCCGAGTGAGTCGGATGCGCCGTTCGACCTCTTCCGCTGGCCGAAGGGGCGCGGCTGGGGGCGGGAGCAGGTGGTGGCGCATGGGGGCGCGAATCGCAAGGTCGAGGAAGTGACGATCGACGCCTTCTTTGCCGAGCTGGTGGAGAGCGACGACGGCGCGCGATACAAGCAATTGCGCCGGGCACTGGAATCGCAATTGAAGGAGTTGAATATCTTTCGCGTTGGCGTCGGCGAGCCTAAGGTGGACATCTACCTTGTTGGCCGCACTCGGGCTGGCGACTGGGCTGGACTGCATACGACCTCCATTGAAACGTGAACGCGCCATATGCGTTCAACCGCGCCGCGGGTATCCGGTAGGTACAAGCTGATGACCCAAGCGACTCTCGAAGCTCCACCGCTCCCGCCGCCCATTCCTGAACCCGTAGCGCGGCCTCTCCCCGTAATTCCCCTGCTCCGTCCTACCGGCCGGCATCTCTGGATCCTGCTGGCCATCACTCTTCTGGGCGGCCTGCTGCGTTTTTCCTTCCCCACGCGCCCGCTGCTCTGGGGCGACGATGCGTACACGGTTTACCGAACCCACGCCGATTATCAGGCGATGCTCGACATCCTGCAGTACGACGGGTTCACACCGTTGCATTACGAGTTGTATTGGCTGCTCGGGCGCATCACGGGGACCCAGGATTCGCCGATGACGCCAGGCGGCCCGAACATCGTCCACGCCGTCCATCTCACGCCTGCGGTGCTTCGTTTCCTTCCGGCGCTCTGGGGGTCGTTGATGGTGCCGGCAATGTACTTGCTCGCCGTGCACCTGGTGCGCAAGCGCACGGCGCTGGTGGTGGCGCTGGTCACCGCATGTTCCGCGTACCTGCTGGGGTACTCCCGGGACATGAAGATGTACATGATGGTCTGGTGCTTCTCCGCCCTGAGCGCCGGGTGCCTGCTCTGGTGGTTTCGCACCGGGAGCCGCATCGCGTGGCTTTCCTGGGTGGCGGCGAGCCTGGCGATGGCGAGCAGCCACATGACCGGCATGGCGCTGGTTCCGTTCGAGGCGATCTTTTTCCTCACTCGCTCTAACGTGAAGTGGAAGGAGTCGATCCTCTTCCTGATCGGGCTGGCGATCATCGTCATCCCGCCGGTGGGATACATCACGCAATTCAACCGATGGGCGCAGGCGGCGGTGGAGGATTTCGGGTTCGAGGTCGAGGGGTTGACCTGGGTGGTGGAATACAACGCCGGCAGAACGGGGCCGGACCTGCTGCGGTACGCGACGTCGGCTTACCTGACGAGCTGGGAGTGGCCCAAGGTGCGGCAGGAGGCCGCCATCCCGGCTTGGATCGTGACGTCGCTCAAGGCCGCGACGACGATCATGCTGCTGCTGGCAGCCATCGGTCTGATGCCCTGGTCGAAACGCCTGCGCGGCATCTCGCCGGACGAAGCATCCCCCCAGCCATGGTGGCGAGTAGCGCTATGGATGGGGCTCTGGGTGATCGTGCCGACCTACTTCATGTACTGCCGCTCGGTGAGCGATTTTGCATCGCCGAAGGATTGGTGGAATGACTTGAGCGCGCTGCTGGCCGGCAGCGGTTGGAACAACAAAGAGGGGACGACCAGCGGCCGGTTCTGGGTCTATCTGGGATTGACCGCGACGATGGTCGGGGCGCTGGTGTGCAGCATCGCGCGAATTCGTCGCACGCTGGTGGTATTTTTCCCGTTGGTCGCGGCGGGCGTGCTGGTGGTGTCGTTGTTGCGCGCCGGGACGCCGCAGACACCGCCTGAGGGGGCGGAATGGGTGCAGGTGGTTGCCAGTCCATTGCTGAACTGGGCGGATTGGATGTCGGAGCCGATCGTGCTGACCGGACTGGCGGTGCTGCTGCCGGGATTGATCCTGTTCTATTGCGCGCCGGACTGGCGGGGGCGGTTGTCGCGATTGGCGCAGTTTGCTTTGGTTGTCGCGGCGCTGATCGGGTCTTGCTGGATGGTCAATCGCATTGCTCAGGACAAGTTGAACAAGGAGATCGTGCAGTATTTGGATGGGAGCACGACGATTGCGACTAAGACGATTGGCGACTTCAAACCGGCCGATATTGCCCGGGCCAAGAGGGATCTGACCCGGGAGAACGGGGCATGGCAGTCGATCTTCATGCCGCGATATATCGGGTTCGTCTGGATTGCGGTCTGCATCGGGCTTTGCGCGCTGCTGATGCGGTTGCCCACGCGCGGCTTGCGGATCGCGGCGGTGGTGTTGGTGGTGGGAATCAACCTTGCGCAGTTTTCGGGACGTCTTTTCGCCGGCACCGAGCCGCCGCTGGATCAGGTCGCCCACGACATCTGGGCTCACGACTCGCACAATGACAACGCGGACACGCAGACGCGGGTCTATTTCAATGACATCGCAATAGGCGCCGGGCACCCCGGTTACGGCACGATGAACGGCCAGCAGGGGAAGTATTACCTCGGGCTGGAACGCGGCTACTGGATTCATCCCAGCGAATGGAAGCGCGGCGGATCCGCGAGCCTTTATTTCGATCTTCAAGGATCTGGCCGCGGCGGGCGGGGCGGCGGCGGTGGGGTGAACGTCTCCGCGATCGCATCGGAAGCGCGGCGGTCGCCACAAGTGAAGCGAATCATCACCTGGGAAAAATGCTTCAATCAAAAACCGCCCACCACCGACCCGCTTCTGCCGCTGCTGGGCCCCGGCTGGAGC
>JAQGHM010000110.1 GCA_028291615.1 Phycisphaerales bacterium
ATCGGGGAATCATTGGGTTTTGGTTGAACCGTTGGCGGAAATGTTGCATAATCAGCAACGTTCTGGCGGTCCGTATTCACAGAGAACGTCCCATGAAGCAATCGTTTAACCGCAGGTCCGGCTTTACGCTGGTGGAATTGTTGGTGGTGATCGGGATCATCGCGCTGCTGATCGCGATCCTTTTGCCGGCGTTGAACAAGGCGCGGGATCAGTCGAACACCGTGAAGTGCATGTCGAACATGCGGCAGATCGGGCTGGCGATGGGCATGTACGCGGCGGAGAACAAGGGATACTCGCTGCCGGCGGGATACCTGGTGGTACCGATCGATCAGGGGAGAAATGCGGAGAATTACGCGACGATCCTGGTGAACCTTGGGATTCTGAAAGCACCGGTCGTGCTTAATATCACGGATGGGCCTTCGGGTGATCCCTCCCCCTACTTCTGCCCGGGGGGAATCGCCGACATCATTGGCAATGACTGGTCGGTCACGATGATCAAACCTGATCCAGCCACGCGCGTCGACACCCAGGGGGCGCGGCCGTGGCGCACCAAGTCGCAATCGACGGGGATCATCATTGATACGTGGTATGGCATCAACGCCGACTGGGGCAACGCCTCCGACATCAAGAGTCATGCCTGTCCGAGCCATTTCATTCCGGAGGTCAGCAAGCTCGATTACGGCATCCTGCCCAAGGTCGGATCGATCAAGCATTCGGCGGAGATGGTTTTTATTTTCGATGGCAACTTCTACGACCTGACGTACAGCGCCAATCGGATCAACGCCCGGCATAACCGGCGGACGATGACCAACCTTCTGTTCTTCGACGGGCATGGGACGACGACAGCTACGGCGGGATTGCCCGGGGGCATTGGCGATGCGAATACGCCGTCGAATCCGTTTCTGACCAAGGCGGGCGTGGACGCGAAGCCTGAGTTCCGGTGGCGGACGGATCAGGATTGATTATTTGATGGGTGGCATGGGCAAGCGTACTCGCTTGCCCGTGGGTTTGATCGCACCGAAGACCACGCTGCTCCGTTGCCCCTTGTCTTCCTCCACCAAGAGCGGCTTGGTCACTTCAGTGACCGAGTCTTTATTTCAATTTCCAGTTTGCACGCGTAGTTGTAGAAGCGTTCCCCCACGATCCTCGTCGAGCGCGACCGCAGCTCCACGGCTCGACTGAGCTCGCCGAAGTCCGTCTTGATCCCCCGCAGAGCCTGCCCTGAGTATGTCGAAGGGCTCAACTCGGCATAGAGCTGGCGGATGGAGAGGGCTCGCATACATTGGTGCTATCGGCATAATCGGCATGGTTATTATCCTTACCGGTGGAGGTAAATATGGACGACCAGGAGGCGCGGAAACGATTGGAGGAGCACTTCGGGTCGAGGCTCGGGATGCTCGGTGTTCAGGTCACAGTGCTGGCGCAGACTGCCCAGCCGTGCGATGTCACGTTCTATAAAAAAAAGCCAGCGCTCAACGTCAAAATCAACCCGCGCATAAATCTGGCTCTGATGTATGGCGCTGGCGCGCAAAAGCTGGGCGAAATGCTTGAGGCTATCGAGTTGTCGAATGGCGACGTAGTGAGCTTAACAGAGATTTGGACGATCTTGCCTCTTCCGGTAGAGGGATTCACGGACGAGGAACTGGCGGCGGTGAATCTGGATGCGGGCGAAGAAAAAGTCGGCCCGCAAGGGGAAACCCTAAGGAAGATGATTAGCGAGACGTATCATTGCGAGACTCGGGAAGAAGAGGATTACCTCTTGCGCCGGTATATCGCCTCGTGACGCGGCGTTAACCGTCGACCTCGCCCGCTACGCGATGAATAAAAATCGCGAGGAAACATAGTGAACCAAAAGCTGAATTACCGCCATCAATCGCGGGAACATCTTCAGAGTGCCAAGGATGAGCTGAGCGCCAATTCCGACCATCGCCTGAAGTTTGCAGCGCTTGAGCTGCGAATGGCGATGGAATGTCTCACCTACGATCGTGCACTCGGTTTTAAGGATGAGTTTCCGCCGAGTGAATACGATACCTGGCAGCCGCGTAAGATGCTGGCGGTGCTTCTCGAAATTGATCCACTAGCGGACCAAGATTCCACACTTGCCGTCGGTGTCGAAGCAGCGCCGGGCGTACCGGCGGCTAGCATGCAGTCGCTCGGTTCAGAGAAAGTACTAAATATGCGCATGCTGAAAAGCCATTATGATGCGCTAGGAAGTTACTTGCATGTGCCATCTCTGAAGCAGTCGCGCGATGGGCCACCCCTGGATTTCAAGAAACTTCGAGCGCGATGCGAAGCGATCGCTACGTTCGTTGAGCAGGTCTTGGCCTCGCCGATTTTCAACATCACCCTTGGCAACTTCGCGGGATTGGTTTGCATGGAGTGCGGCAAGCCGATGCGCAAGCGGTTACCACACGGAGAGAAGGAAGTGAAAGCCGAGTGCTTCCAATGCGACGCGTCTTACACGATCATTGTCGAGGGCGACGGGAAAGTTTTCTGGAAGCCGCACCAGCAGGAGGTCGGGTGTGCCAATCCGAACTGTCAAGAGAAGATTTTCATATGGAATCGCGAGCTAAAGGTTGGGCGGGAATGGGAGTGTAACGGGTGCCATGGGCGAAACATTTTGGGCCTTGGCGTCATCTACGTAGAGGATGCCAAGCAGGACGGGCGTTCTTCGAGCGCACCGGGCGGAGCATCAGCTTGATGGCTCAGAAAATACTCGACGACGTACAGTGCAGAAGCGCCGAAGTGGAGGGCAGACCGACGATCTATTCCGCGTTCAGATGTTTTCTGATTCGGGCGTCAAGCAATTTTTTCACCACGTCAATGGCGGCTGAAATGAACCCTTTTTTCTGCATGTCCGCCATCACTTCATCCCAGACGTACTGATTTCGGGCGCTATCGGCAAAGTCATGACCCGCGGACGTCAAAGCAGTCAGAATGTATTCGGGGCCCGAACTCCCGAACGTCGTCACGTCAGACCCAGTCGCGAGACCCGAATCAACGAGCAGGTATGCGTGATACCCGATCTGCTCTTCGGTATATCCTTCGATTGTCATTTCCGGAGCCGATCCGTCGGGATGATCCTCGATAGCGAGCACCATCTTACGGACGAGGTCCATATCACGTTTCATGGTTCACCCTGTATTGCAAGGCCGACAGCAGTAATAGCAGCCGTTTGATTGCCGGTAGGTCTTCTTCGCTTCGGTCACCGCGCCTTGGCAGTCTGTATGCCACCCAAGGCTCTTGCGATCCTTCGGTTCGGGCAGGTGCGTACACGCGCCTGGCGTCAGATCATGAACCTCGTGGTCGCCGTTTGCCTGCGCGTTCTCGTTGACGCAGTAGGTTGGCATCTCTTTCCTTTCTGGCGAGCGTCCGACTCGGACGTCTAACTCAGAGAGCATAGATTAGAAGTCTCCGTTTGGCAAGTGTTTGTCCAAACAAAAACCTTTCAGTTGCTGGAAAATACACAGGCGATCAAAAATTTCCAAAAATCTCCTTCCAAATCAGTTCGCAACATGTTAGGATACCCCAATCGCCGCGCCAGACCGCGCGCCGACGGAAAGGGGAAGCCGCCATGCCCGTATCCACCCGCCTCGCCCAAAAGCCAACCTCCGCCCCCGCACCCAAAATCGTAATGCACGAAAATGCAACGAAATGCACGGTTTCCACAAATCGCAAATTTCCTCCCGCCCATCTTACCATCCCCCCACCCCCGCAACGCGCGCAGTCAATTCTGCAAAACGAAGCCAAGTGCCATTCTGTCTCACATCGCGCGCCGGCGCAAAACAAACCCACCGCCGCCGACCTCTATCCTCGATTTGTCTATGGCTACTTGGCTATGTGGCTACTTGGCGTCGTCTCTCCCCCACCGCGCGCCAAACCCTGCCACCGCGCCCCAAAGCGCCCCAACCCAGCGCGCCGGCGCAAAACGAACCCACTCCGGGCTCGATCTTTCATCCTCTATGCTCGTACTTCCCTCCCCCGCGATGTCACGCCAAGAGCGCCTTGACCAAGTTCCCCTCCACATCCGTCAGGCGGAAACGCCGGCCTTGGAATTTGAAGGTCATGCGCTCGTGATCGATGCCTAGCAGGTGTAACAGGGTCGCTTGGAAGTCGTGGACGTCTACGGGGTTTTCTACGGCGTTGTGGCCGAACTCGTCGCTGGCGCCGTAGCTTAGGCCGGGCTTGATGCCGCCGCCGGCTAGCCAGAGGGTGAAGGAGTAGGGGTGGTGGTCGCGGCCCCACTGGCGGGTGTCTTTGATGTCGCCCTGGAGGAAGGGGGTGCGGCCGAATTCGCCGCCCCAGATGACGAGGGTGTCATCTAACAGGCCGCGCATTTTCAGGTCTTTGACGAGCGCGGCGCTGGGTTGGTCGGTGTCCTGGCACTGGATCTTGAGTTGCGTGTTGAGATTGCGGTGTTGGTCCCAGCCAGCGTGCATGACCTGGACGAAGCGCACGCCGCGCTCGGTGAGGCGGCGGGCCATGAGGCAGTTGTAGGCGTAGCTTCCCTGGCGCTTGACGTCGGGGCCGTACATGTCGAGGACGGACTTGGGTTCGTTCGACAGATCGGTCAGCTCAGGGACGGACATCTGCATCTTGTAGGCCATCTCGTACTGGGCGATGCGGGTGGCGATCTCGGGATCGCCGAAGTCGCGGAGCTTTAGCTGATTAATTTTGGCGACGTCGTCGAGGATGCCGCGGCGGACGGTGCGGTCCATGCCGTCAGGGTTGGAGAGGTAGAGGACGGGATCGCCGCTGCCGCGGAACTTGACGCCCTGGAACTTGCTGGGGAGGAAGCCGCTGCCCCAGTAGAAATCGTAAAAGATCTGGCCGCAGGAGGCTTCCTTGTCGCGGCTGGTCATGACGACGTAACCGGGGAGGTTTTCGGTGTCGCTGCCCAGGCCGTAGGTGAGCCACGCGCCCAGTGTGGGGCGGCCGGGGAGCTCTGCGCCGGTGAGGAAGAAGGTGATGGCGGGGGCGTGGTTGACGGCGCCGGTGTGCATCGATTTGACGAAGCAGAGGTCGTCGGCGATGGCGGCGGTGTGGGGGAGGAAGCTGCTGACCCATGCGCCGGATTGGCCGTGCTGTTTGAACTGGGAGATTTCGGCGAGACAGGGTTTGGCCTTTTGGCCGCTGGTCATGGTGGAGAGGCGCTTGCCGCCCTGGATTTCGGGGGGGATGTCTTTGCCCTGCCATTCGCGGAGCTTGGGTTTGTAGTCGAAGAGGTCTACGTGGGAGGGTGCGCCGTTTTGGAAGAGGTAGATGACGCGTTTTGCTTTGGGGGGGAAGTGGGGGAGAAGACCCGCCGCAAGCGGCGGGCTATGTGGGGCGGTTTCGGCGCGAGCGACGGTCTTGCCGAGAAGCGAGGCGAGGGCGGCGGCGCCGATGCCGGTGGCGGTTTTGCCGAAGAGGGCTCGGCGGGTTAGGTGGAGGCGGTTGGCGGCGAGGGGGTTCACGATTCTTCTGTTCCTTTATTCCTTGGTGAGCGTCTCGTCCAGGTTCAGCAGGATGGTGCAGAGGGCGGTGTAGGCGGCGTGTTCGGTGGGATCGAGGGATTCGTCGCGCTTGGATTCGCCGATGGTGAGGAGCTTTAGGGCGGCGGGTTTGTCGGCGGTGTATTGCTTCTTGAGACGGTCGAGAGACTGGAGCAGGACGGATTGTTCTTCGGCGGATGGGTGGCGCGCGAGGAGGAGGCGGAAGGCGGTGTTTAGGCGTGACTCGGGCGTGCTGCCTTCGGTGGTGAGGAGGCGCTGGGCGAGGGCGCGGGCGGCTTCGTTGTAGGTGGGGTCGTTGAGGAGCGTGAGCGATTGCAGCGGGGTGTTGGTGCGGGTCTGGCGGACGGTGCAGTATTGGCGGGCGGCGGTGTCGAAGAACTCGGTGGGGCCGACGATGCGACGCCAGAAGGTGTAGAGGCTGCGGCGGTAGAGGGCGTCGCCGTGATCCTGCTGATAGGCGATCTTGCCGAAGGTGGCTTCTTCCCAGATGCCGGGAGGCTGGTAGGGCTTGACCGGGGGGCCGCCGACTTTTTCTATGAGGAGACCGGCGGCGGCGAGGGCCTGATCGCGCAGGGCGAAGGCGGGTAGACGGAAGCGCGCGCCGCGGGCCATGAGGCGATTCTCGGGATCGCGCTCGAAGAGGTCGGGGGTGATTTTGGACGATTGACGATAGGTGGCGCTGGTGACGATCAGGCGGTGGAGGGCTTTGACGTTCCACTTCGTGCGGAGGAATTCGGTGGCGAGGAAATCGAGCAGCTCGGGGTGGAGGGGCTTTTCGCCCTGAATGCCGAAGTCTTCGACGGTTTTGACGAGGCCTGTGCCGAAGAATTGTTGCCAGTAGCGGTTGACGGTGACGCGGGCGGTGAGGGGGTGGTTGGGGGAGACGAGCCAACGTGCTAGGGCTAGGCGATTTGGTTGAGATGGCTGCGTGGTTGGTTGCTTCGACGGATCCGGGGCGGCGCTTTGGGCGCTGGCGCTTCCGGCGCTCTGCCCCGGCGTGCTTAGTGCGGGGAGGATCGCGGGCGTGCCTGCGGTGACTTTCACTGTGGGTTTGTCGTATGCGCCTTTGGTGAGGATGAAGGCTTCGCGCGGTTTGGGCATGTCTTGCATGACCATGACGCGCGGGATGCTGGCGCTGAACTGGTCGCGGGCTTCGATGGTTTTCTTTAGCTTGGCGAGCGCGTCGGCGTATTGCGGTTCCTTGGCCTTGTAGAAGTTGACCATTTCCCGCAGGCCGTCTACGCCGCGTTTTTCGGGAGCGCGTTTGAGTTCGTTGACGAGGTTGCCGGAGAGCGCCTTGGCGGCGGGGGAGGCGTCGGGGGTTTGCTTTTCTTCGCGGGGGAAGAGCGTCTTCTCAAACTCGGTGATGGGCACGCCGGCTTGCTGAACGTGTTCGGCCAGCTCGGCGAGCTTGGCCTTCTGCTCGGGGGTGGTGAAGTCGACGACCGGGGCGGTCTGGCCGCTGCCACCACCGCCGGTGACGGGCGTGTTGTTGAAGAAGGCGTAGAGCTGGTAGTACTCCTTCTGCGTGATCGGATCGAACTTGTGATCGTGGCAGCGGGCGCAGCCGACGGTTAGGCCGAGCCAGATGGTGCTCATCGTCTCGGATTGATCCATGACGTAATCGACGCGGTTCTCGTCGGCAATGCGGCCGCCTTCGCCGTTGATCATGTGATTGCGGTTGAAGGCGGTGGCGATCTTCTGATCGGTGGTGGCGCTGGGGAGCAGATCGCCGGCGAGTTGCTCGACGGTGAACTGGTCGAAGGGCATGTTGTCGTTGAGGGCTTTGACAACCCAGTCGCGCCAGGGCCACATGGTGCGGGTGGAGTCGCCCTGGTAGCCGTTGGTGTCGGCGTAGCGGGCGGCGTCGAGCCACTCCCAGCTCATGCGCTCGCCGTAGCGCGGCGAGGCGAGGAGGCGATCGACGACTTTGTCGTAGGCGGTGGGAGAGTTGTCGGCGAGGTAGGCGTCCACTTCGGCGGGCGTGGGCGGGAGGCCGGTGAGATCGAGCGTGACGCGGCGACTGAGGGCTTCGCGTGGGGTCTCTGGAGACGGGTGGAGATTCTCTTTCTCCAGATGAGCGAGGATGAACGCGTCGATTGGATTACGCGGCCAATCCTTCTGCTTGACCGGCGGAATCTCGGGGCGCACCGGCGGGATGAAGGCCCAGTGGACGCCCCATTTGGCCCCCTGCTGGACCCAGGTCGTCAGGAGCTCAATTTGATGCGGCGTGAGCTTATGATTGGAATCGGGGGGCGGCATCAGGTCGTCCTGATCCTTCGTGGTGATGCGGCGGACGAGCTCACTTTTGGCCGGGTTGCCGGGGAGGACGACGGCGACGTCCTCCTTGATGCGGAAGGCGCCTTCCTTGGTGTCGAGGCGAAGCTTGGCCTTGCGCGCCTTGGCATCGGGGCCGTGGCAGGCGTAGCAGTTGTCGGAGAGGATCGGTTGGATGTCGCGGCTGAAATCGACGGGGGTGGCGGCGGCGCGCGAGATTGGGGCGCAGGAGATCGCTAAAAGCAGGCTCGTGATGGCGATGGAGAAGCGCGGGTGCATCGGCAAAGGTCCTACCGTTTGATAAGTGAAGCGTTGAGCGCATGCCCCTTCCCCTTAGGGTACGAGCACCACGCACCGCAGTTCCTTGTTATCTCTTAAGAAGAGCTTGCCATCGGCGTAGGCGGGATTGCACCAGTTGGCGGCGGCGACCTGGGCGCGGCCGAGCTCGCGATACTTTTGCGGGTCTGCGGCGATGAGGAGCAGTTGGCCGGAGTCGGTGAGGGTGAGCAGGTTCTCGGCCATGACGATCAGGCCCGCGTGGGAGTGACCGGCGTCGTTGGTGAAGAGGCCCTCCTGCGACCAGGTCTGCTTGCCGGTGGCGGTATCGACGCAGATCAGGTTCTTCGCTGGACCTAGGCCATAGAGGTGCGAGCCGACAATCACTGGGCTGGAGAAGTTGATGGCGGATTCCTTGGCGCTCCAGGCCTGCGTGGCTTTGAAACCCGCGCCCTCGCGCGACACCTTGACGCCGACGAGGCCCGCCTGGTGGGATGCGACGATCACGGTGTCGTTGACCACGACGGGCGTGGTGACGTGTCGGCCCAGCGCCGTCTTAACCGGGACGCGCCAGAGGAGCTTGCCGGTTGCCGGGTCGATCGCTTCCACACCTTCGACGATGAACGTGACGAGCTGGCGCTGGCCTGCGATGCTCGCGATCATCGGCGCGGCGTAGGCGGGGGTGTCGCTCTGCGCTTTCCAGATCACCTTGCCGGTGAGCTTGTCGAAGCAGACGAATGCGGCATCCGGCTTGCCGCCGGCCTCGGTGATCAGGTGATCGCCATCGATGATCGGCGAGCCGTCGTAGCCGTGCCGGGTCGCCCCCTCGGCCTTGCCTTTTTCGCCGATGAAGACCGCGCCGAAGTCCTTGACGTAATTGCTCTCCCAGATCGTCTTGCCATCGGCGACGCTGAAACACTTGAGCGTCCCGCGGCAGGACTGGGCGTAGAGGCGATCGCCATCGACCAGCGGCGTGCAGCGCGGGCCGGCGGGGCTTTGGCTGTCCTTGTGCAGCTCATCGAGCGGCAACGCCCAGAGCGACTTGCCGGTGGCGGCGTCGTAGGCGTGGACGGTCTCCTTGTTGTCCTGAGCATCGAGCGTGAAGACGCGCCCGCCGCTGACGACGGGGGAGGCGACGCCGTTGGCTTGCGGGATGTGCCAGAGGATCTTGGGATCCGCCGGCAGCGCGTCCGGCACCCGCGCGCCGGCGGCGACGTGCCCGGTGCGCTCGGGGCCGCGCCATTGCGGCCAGTCTTCGGCTAGCGCGGGGAGAGAAACGAAAATGGCGAGCAGCGCGGTCAGGATTCGGGTCATGGGGGAAACTTCAACCGTGAAGAGTAGGGCTGTCAACTTCATTGGCGTCGGTTGGTTCGGCCGAATAGAGTGGAATGGGTATGGAGTTGATCAAGCAGTGCATGGCGATCGGGGTGGGCGGGTTCATTGGCGCGTTGTCGCGCTATGGGGTGGCTCGGGTGATTGATCAGTGGGTCAAGACGTTTCCGCTGGGGACGCTGGTGGTGAACGTGTCGGGGTGTTTCGTGCTGGGGTTCTTCATGGCGATGATGGGGGAGCGGGCGAGCGAGACGGTGCGGCTGGGGGTGGCGGTGGGGTTTGTGGGGGCGTACACGACGTTTAGCACGTTGATGTACGATTCGTCGGCGCTGTTGGGGCGCGGCGAGGTGTATAAGGCGGGGCTGAATATCGTGGCGAGCCTGGTGCTGGGGTTTGTGGCGGTGCGGCTGGGGGCGGGGTGTGTGGGGATGCTTAGGATCGGCGGACGTTTAGGGTGATTGATACGGCCGGTGCTATCAACGGGCGGGGAAAAACGAGGATGGAGGATGGAAGATAGAGGATGGCGAAGACGCGCGCTCCTGCGCCATCTTCCATCCTCCATCTTCCATCCTCGCCTTAGACCTCTCTCAGGTGATACGACTTGATCGTGTTCTGCTGGAAGTCGGGGTAGGCGCCGATGTCGTGCTCGGCGAGGTCGAGGCCGTCGAATTCGTCGGCTTCGCTTACTCGGAGTTTGGTGAGGCGCTTGAGGCAGAGCCAGCAGAGCGTGGCGAGCGCGATGGTGAGGAGCGTGATGGCGGCGATGCCCAGGAGTTGGATGCCTAATCCCTTCAGGCGATCGGTGATGGTGAGGCCGCGGGCTAAGAGGGGCGCAGCGATGAGGCCCCAGACTGCGCCGATGCCGTGGATGGCGATGTTGCCGCTGGGGTCGTCGATGCGGAGGTGGACGTCGAGCGATAAGATGGCGAGGGGAACGATGATGCCGGCGACTGCGCCGATGAGGACGGCGGCGATGCCGGGGACGGTGCCGGCGGCGGCGCTGATGGCGACCATGGCGCCGACGATGCCGGCGCAGGTGAGGTGGATGTCGGGCTTGTAGTAGCGGAACTGGCCGAGCATGACGCTGGCGAGCCCGCCGGCGGCGGCGGCGAGGAGGAGGTTCATGGCGGCCGCGCCGAAGTGGGCGGCGTCGGCGATGGGGACGAAGCAGAAGAAGCCGGCGAGGAGGAGCATGACGCCGATGCCGGCGAGGGGGACGCTGTGGCCGGGGATGGCGGTGGAGGAGCCGTCGCGATTGAACTTTCCGGTGCGCGCGGCGACGAAGAATGCGCCGACGGCGGCGGCGAGCGCGCCGGGGAGATGGAGCCAGGCTGCGCCGGCGTGGTCGGTGAAGCCGAGGCGGTTGAGCCATCCGCCGGCGTGGGTCCAGAGGAGGATGACGGGGATGAGGAGGCCGGCGAGCAAGAGAGACGTGGCGAGGCTGGGCCAGAAGCGGGCGCGCTCGGCGAGGACGCCGGGGACGATGCCGGTGGCGATGAGGACCGCGGCGGCGGGGAAGTAGATGTTGCCGGCGTCGGCGCTGCCGAGGAGGGAGCGCCAGCGAAGGCCGAAAAAGCGGGCGTCGCTGCTGGCGATGGCGTGGCCGATGGCCCAGAAGGCGAGGAGGGCGACGCAGCAGTCGCAGAGGTGGCGCATGACCGCGCCGGCGGAGTTCTTCGAGCGCGCCATCCCCGCGCCGTGGACGGCGAAGCCGACGCGGATCAAGAGTGCGCCGAGCGCGCCGATGATTAGGAGAAAGTCCATGGCAGCCGTTCCATACTCGCGAGGGTCGGGTGGTGGCAAGACTTTACAGAGAAGGGGCGGATAGGGGTAGCGTGGGACGGGAGGGATGCAGGCACGGAGGGTGGGCGAGGGCGGGGGTGTTAGGATGGGCGGGCGAAAACTCACGTTTAGCGTGGATGTCGCATTGGGTCGCATTTGGTCGCATCGGCGGGTTTGGGTTCGCGTGGGTTTGATTGTCGAATGTGCGGATGCGGCGGAGGTTAACTCTGCCCGTCAAGTGAAGACTTGCCGATACCACGGCGCGCGAGGACAATCCCCTTGGCCAATTGAGCGGATGCTTTTGCGCGGCGGGTCAGGTTAATCACTAGTTATTCCCGCGGGGGCTTGCATGATGAACGCTTTAACCATTTCCATGTGGCTCGTTTTGCTTGCCATACCTGTGGTCGGAGGCTGTGGAAAGAAGCTCACCAGCGTGCCGCCATCGGACCCCCGGATCGTCGGCGTCTGGACACTTCAAGGCGGCGACTATCCGTTAACCAACGAGTACCGCGCCGATGGAACGGTCGTGCAACAGGTCGGTGGTCGCACAACCGAGCCGTCGCCATTTCGCATCGAAGGCAACCTTCTCATTTACTCGGTGCAACAATCGGATGGGAAGATCTCCGAACAGAAGGAAGAGTTTCGACTCACGGATGATACCCTCACGTTCATTGACTCGCCGACGTCGAAGCGGATCTTTCGGCGGAACAAGCGGTGATAACCAGACACTGCACTGAACCGGGGCCACAACGGTCCTTCTGATTCGAGCGCTGGTCGTCGGCCCCGGGCAGTGAATTTGATCCTTTATCTGCCCATGAAGCGACTCCTGATTACGTTATGTCGCAAGGGATGCACAGCCAAGCCGAGATCGTCCAGCGGGCCATCGCAGCCTTTCGTTCCGAGGCGAACGCCAGCGAAATTGCCGAACTCGACGATGAGCAGTTGGCCGCCGGGTCAAGTGGGCTTGAGTGGTATGGGCGTACCGCAGGCGTGTTTGAGCGTTTTCTCGTTTCCCATTCCGTTAGTCACGAGACGCGAGGCGCGCTCGAACAAGCGATCCATGCCGTCCGCGTGATCTTCGGCAGTGCGACATAACCCGCCGCTGGAGCGGACCGCGCGGCGATATACTTTACTTGCGGTCAAACGTGGCGCGTGCGCCGGCGCGGTCGTTGATCGGCGTTCGTTATGCAGCCTTGAGGCATCTTCAATGTTCGTAATCCGCGCGAAACGTCAGAACCCCGGAGACGCGGGTTGGGTCGTCATGAAGACTCCGCTCGGGCTACTATGTGTCGCATTCGCCGCCGAGGAAGATGCGCGGGCGTACTTGGCCGCTACCGGCGCGAGCTCCCACTGCGAAGCGCTGTCGCGCGAGGTTCTACTACAACGCGATCCGCAGTCGCTGGATGCCGTGACGCACGTGCTTCTGATCCCGTGCCTTGAGGTGGCGCGTTCTCTCCTTCGAGACCCGTCCGGATTTCCGTACGACCGCTATGTGGTGGCGATGCCTCATGCAGTATGAGTCGTCGCGGGCGGGCATCGCGGCGGTCACTGGCTGCAGAATGCAGCGCGGCGGCGGTATACTTCACTGGCGGTCGAGCGGGCGGCGTGCAGTCGCTGATCCGCCGCCGGCAGGATCCGCAAATGCGGTGGAGAGCGAGACGTGGGCACCGGAGGTGACCACGCCGGTGGGGGTTGCGGCAACGCTCTTGCCTGGGGGGACTAGTATGCGATAGTAGGGGTTGCGCATGCCTTTGAATACACATTTCGGGAGTTGGCAAAATGAAACCAATCGTTCGCAGTCTGGTGGTTTTGGTGGTGGGGTGTTTGGGTTTGTCGGCGGCGCTGGGGGCGGGGGTGGTGTTTACGCCGCCGCAGCAGGAGTCGGTGAATAAGATTACGGGGAAGGGTGGGCTGGTGATGCAACTGGCGGCGGACAGCGATCTGCTGGTGGTAAACATGTCTCTCGGCGGGAAGCAGACGACTGATGCGGAGGTGGCGGAGGTTAAGAATTTGCCGAAGGTCGCGCAGTTGAACCTGGCTAATACGGCGGTGACGGATGGCGGGTTGGCGGCGGTTTCGGGGCTTACCGACCTGACTACGCTGCACTTGGAGCGGACGGGGGTTACGGACGCTGGGCTGGCGAATTTGAAGGGGTTGGCGAAGCTTGAGTATCTGAACTTGTATGGCACGGGGGTGACGGATGCGGGGATTGCGAATTTGTCGGGGTTGAAGAATTTGAAGCGGCTTTATCTCTGGCAGACTAAGGTGACGGATGCGGGGGTGAATGGGTTGAAGAAGGGTTCGCCGGCGCTGGTGGTGAATCGGGGGGAGGAATTGGCGATCGTGGTGAAGCCCGTGGAGGCTGCGCCTGTGGCGTCGTCTTCGGCTTCGGAGTCCGCGTCTAAGCCGCTCAACAGCAAGTGTCCGGTGAGCGGGAAGGACGTGGTGCTGCCGAACGTGCTGACGCATGAGGGGAAGCTGGTGGGGTTCTGCTGCGACAAGTGCCCGGTGGCGTTTGCGAAGGAGCCGGCGAAGTATGCGGCGGCGATCAAGTTTGATATTGCGCCCCCTGCTGCTACGCCTGCTACGCCTGAGAAGAAGCCGGATGCGAAACCTGCGGTGAAGAAGGCGGATAAAAAGGTTGCGCCGGCGGCTGACGTGAAGCCGAATGATGCGGCGGTTAAGCCGGCGCCGGCCGAAGATAAGAAGCCGAGCGATGCGAAACCGGCGGAGCCGAAACCGGCGGATGCCAAGCCTGTGGAGAAGCCGGCGGCGGCGGCGGCAGCGCCTGCGGCGGCTTCGACGGTGAATACGAAGTGTCCGGTTTCAGATCATGACATTGAGGCGGGGTTTACCGCGGTGGTGGATGGGAAGACGGTTGGGTTTTGCTGTGACAAGTGCATGGCGAAGTTTAATAAGGACCCGAAGAAGTTCGCGGACAAGATTGTTGCTGATGCGAAGAAGTGAGGCGCGAGTAAACCCACGGAACAAGTTCCGTGGGCTTTCGCGGGGGGGTTTTCATGCGCGGTCTTTAGTAACCGCGCGGGGATCGTTTTAACGGACCACGGGACCTTGGACGGCGAACATTCCGTCGGCGGTCTGGAGCTCTACTTTCTGGACGGTGCGTTCCAGTTCTGACAGCGACTTGGCGCTGGGGCCGGCTTCGAGCAGTTCGACCCATTTGATGGTGACGTGACTCTTGGGGGAAATTGGGCCGATCTGGCGGACGAATGCACCGTTGACCCAGACGGCGGTGGAGGCGATTGCGGTGTCGCCGACGTTGTAGATGGTCAGCTCTTTGGTGTCGGGGTCGGTGAGGGCAACGGCCTTGACCTTGGGCGACTCCTGGCCGGGGCCGGGGTACTTGGCGCGGGCGGCGAAGGTGATGGCCTCGCGGGGGCGCTCGCCGACCTGGCCGATGTCCTGGGTGTGACATCCGGCGACGAGGGCGAGGACCAGGGCGGGGGCTGCGTAGGTACGGATTAAATGGCGGAACATGACGGACTCCTTTGGAAACGCGCGGAGCCGCCCGACCATCGGACGGCACCCACTTTAATTGTTGTAGCCCTCACAGAGCGAGGGGGGAACGGTGAAACTTTCGGTGCAGGTCACTTCGGCGCGATGGGACGCGCGGGGCAAGCCCAGCGGCTAAAAGTGGATGATGCCGTGCGATCAGCGGGGTGCGAGGCGGCGCTTGAGTTGGGCCTTGTGTAGGTCTTGTGGGGTTAAGTCGGCGGGCGGGATGGTTTCGAACCACTTGCCGGCGGGGGTGGTTTGAGATTGTTGATTGGTTTGGAGGCCGACGAGGTTGATGAGATCGGGGGCGAAGTCTTTGGGGGGCCAGGATTGTGGGCGGGCGGCGCGGATGTTCCAGAAGGTTTCCCATGCGCCGCTGTGCTTGCCGAGGTTTGCGCCGCCGCCGCACATCCAAAGGCGGGCGCCTGCGCCGGCGTCGAGGTCGGTGAAGAGGTTGGCGTGGCTGGCGTACTTGTGGTGGTCGAGGGCGAGGTCGATGCCGCTGCCGGCGGAGATGACGTTTCCGGCGGCGTGCTCGACGGTGATGTCGTGGATGAAGCGGGTGCCGAAGCGGAAGCGGGTGAAAAGATTGTCGTCGCCGCTGATTTCGAGACCGTGGTGACCGGT
>JAQGHM010000152.1 GCA_028291615.1 Phycisphaerales bacterium
GCGGTGAACCTCGAGCAGCAGAACCTGCGGCTGAAGGAACAGGTGATCACGGACACGCTGACCGGGCTGTCGAGCCGCGGGCGGTTCGAGCAGTTTTTGAGCGAGCAGTTCGCGTTGGCGCTGACGCAGCGGCGGCCGTTGTCGCTGTTGATGATGGACCTGGATAATTTCAAAGCGGTGAACGATGCGCACGGCCACCCGGCGGGGGACCAGGTGCTGAAAGCCGTGGGGAAACTGCTGCGGACGGCGGCGCGGGCGACGGACCTGGCGGCGCGGTACGGCGGGGAGGAACTGGTGCTGGTCTTGCCGGGGACAGGGAAGGCGACGGCGGCGGCGATTGCGGAAAGCATCCGGAGGGCGGTGGCGGCCAAGCCGGTTAAGGGAGACGCGCAGCCAGTGCCGGTGACGCTGAGCATTGGCGTGGCGACGCTGGAACTGGATTCGCCGTTAAAGCAACCGGCGCATTTGTTGAAGGCGGCGGATTTGGCGGTGTATGCGGCGAAGCATGGGGGGCGGAATTGCGTGAAGGTGTTTAGTTTGCCGGGGGCGGCGGGGGCGGCGGGGGCGAAGGCGAAGGCGGTTGTGCCGGCTTAGACCGCTGCGCGGTAAGCACCAAATCTCAAGCATCAAATGACAAACTGAATGACTTTGGGGGGCTATGGCGCGGGATACCTAGGCGCGCGGCCATTCAGTACCTCAACTACGTCCCTCGTGACCCAGGACATGTTTTCCAGGGCGGTGTAGGTGCGGGCGGCTAGATGGGGGGTGAGGAGGACGTTGTCTAAGCCGAGCAATGGGAAGTCGGGCGGGGGGGGTTCGGGGTGGAAGACGTCGAGGGCTGCGCCGGCGAGTTGGTTGGATTTGATGGCGTCGCGTAGTGCGGCGGCGTCGAGGACTTCGCCTCGGCTGGTGTTGATGAGGATGGCGGTGGGTTTCATCGTCGCGAGCTGCGCTTGGCCGATCAGGTTGTGGTTGCCGGGGAGCATGGTGACGTGGAGGGTGAGGATGTCGGCTTCCTTGTAGAGCGTGGATTTATCGACGGCGGTGGCGGGGAAGGGGAGGGCGCTGGCGGGGATGTCGAGGATGTCGTTGTAGAGGACGCGCATGCCGAAGCCGTGGGCGGCGATGTGACCGACGCGGCGGCCGACGCGGCCCATGCCGAGGATGCCGATCGTCAGCTCGTTGAGCTGGCGGCCGCGGACGGTGTTGCGGATGCGTTTGAATTCTTTGGGGTCATACGCGGCGTCTTTGAAGAAGTTCCAGGGGCGGAGGAGCTGGAGGGCATAGCCGAAGACGAAGTCGCCGACGGCGAGGGTGTTGGCGTCGGGGGTGTAGACGACCTGTACGCCGCGTGCGCGGCAGGCGGGGACGTCGATGTTTTCGAGGCCGACGCCACCGCGGCCTACGACTTTGAGGTTTGGGGCGCCGGCGAGAAGGGCGGCATCGACCTTGGTGTAGGTGCGGACGAGGAGGCCCTCAGCTTTGACGAGATAGCGGTCGAAGTCGCCGTTGTCGGGGCCGATCTCGATCACGTCGGCGCGCTCGCGTAGCCAATCGAGGGGTTTGGGATCGGAGCCTTCGGTGACGAGGACTAAGGGTTTGGACATGGGGGGAATGTCAAAGGGGGATGGGGAAATGTCAAATGCGCGTTGCTGGCGATCAGGGAGTCGTCGCCACGGCGCGTAGGGCGGCGCGGGCGTAGGCTCGGGTTTTGGGGTCGGGTTCGTCGGTGTCGGCGGCGAGGTTTTTCAGGGTGTCGAGGGAATTGGTGCGGGCGGTGTAGGCGTGGTCTATAACGCGGAGCAGGCCTTCGCGCGCGGGCATGTCGCCTTGCTTGACGGCGCGGATCAGGGCGGCGGTGATCTCTTTGGGTTCGACGCCGAGCGAGTCGAGTTGGTTTGCGGCGGTCATTCGGCGGGTGGGGCTGTCGTTTCGCAGATCCCGCAGCAGGGCGGGGATGCGGGCGCGGTTCATGATGTCCTGGCGGTTGAATAATTCGCCGGCGATGTAGCGGACTTCTTCATCGTCGTCGTCCAGGAGGGAGTTGGCTAGATTCCGGATCGCGTCGCCGTGGAGGCCGATGGACCTGAGCGCTTGTGCGGCGGCGACGCGCGCGATGGGAATGGTCTTCGGGGATTTCAGGATTGTGGCGAGGTGGTCGCAGACGCTGGTGGAGTCGAGTCCCATCGATTCAAGGGCGTCGGGTGCGAGGGGGAGGCCAGTATCGATGCATGCCTGAACAACGCGCATCGGGTCGCAGCGATTGCGGTCGGCGGCGACGAAGGAACCGGCTAAGCGACGCAGTTTCTGATCTTTAGAAGTCAGGAGTGGAATCGCCCGTTCGATGACCGAGTCGCCCGCAAAAGGCAGTTCGATGAATAGTGATTCGAGTATAGATTGATAGGGTGACTGCAATTCCGCCGCGCGACTGGCGAGCTTCGCGAGGGGTGAATCATCTGCATGCAAGGCCTGAAGGGCCCGTGTGGCTGCTTCGCGATTAATTGCGATGTCGGAAAGGGCCCAACCTGCTGCCGCGGCGCGGGCAGCCGGGCCTGCGACGTCGAGTTGTCGTTCTGCCGCGTCGATGACCTTGGCAGGGAGATTGGGGCGTTCCAGCAACCTCACCAGCTCTTTCGTTGCCGGATTGCGTATGGGGCGAGTGTTCATGAATCGACCCGCAAGTTCCCGGGCGGCGTCGCGAACCGACGCATCGGGATCCGCGGCGGCTATCAGCAGGAGTGGCATCAACTCCGGTATGTATCGATAGCTGGCGGCAATCTCGAGGGATCGTTTCCGTTCTGCCGCACCCATGATTCCAAAATGGTTTTCCAGTGCCTCGACGACTGCCCTGCGTTCTCGGTAATCAAGCCTGCTGTCATTCCCTGGGCTTGGCGAGCGCGAGGTTGGCGTCCCAGAGGTTGCCGAAGGCGAGGACGGCGTTGGCGCGAACTTCCGGTTCGTCGGAGTCGACGTTCCCGGCAATTGCCGGCAGATCTTCCCAAATGCGCTTTTCGGCGAGCCAGCGCGCGAGATTTGTGCGCTCCTTCTCTTGGGCAGCGACAGGGTCAAGTGCCTGGGCGAGGAAAGCGACGCAAAGCAGTGGAAGCCGTGCGGCGACGGTGCGGGTAAAGATCATCCGCCTGGACATGGCGAATAGATTACCTCATCGCGGATTGGATCGGTGGAGAAATCTGTCGCGATGCAATCCGAGACGGGTTAGAAAGTCGCGTGGCCCTTATAGCTCGCTTATAGATCCCGGCGGTTACAATCCGCCGGCCCCGAACAGGAGCTTCGCACTTGATCCAAGTCAGCGGGTTTCATAAGTCTTACAAGGATGTGGTGGCGGTGGCGGACCTTTCGTTTGAGGTATTGCCGGGGCAGGTATTGGGGTTGCTTGGGCCTAACGGCGCGGGGAAGACTACGACGATGCGGTCGATCGCGGGGATTATTCCGCCGACTTTGGGGCGGTTGTTCGTGGCGGGGCGGGACGTGCAGATGGATCCGGTGGGGGCCAAGCAGCAACTGGCTTATGTGCCGGATGATCCGAAATTGTTTGAGTCGCTGACGGTGTGGGAGCATCTGCGGTTTGTGGCGGCGGCGTATCGCGTGGGGGAGTTTGAGTTGTACGGCAAGCAGTTGCTGGAGCAGTTTGAGCTGGTGGAGAAGCGGGATGCGCTGGCGGGGGAATTGTCGCGCGGGATGCGGCAGAAAGTGGCGATCTGCTGTGCGTATTTGCATCGGCCGGCGGCAATCCTGTTTGATGAGCCGCTGACGGGGCTTGATCCGCGGGGGATTCGGACGATGAAGGATTCGGTGCGGACGATGGCGACGGAGGGGGCGGCGGTGGTGGTGTCGTCGCACTTGCTGGCGCTTGTGGAGGATCTGGTGACGCACCTGCTAATTTTGCACCGGGGGCGGAGCTTGTTCTTCGGGCCGGCGGGAGATGCGCGGGGGGCGTTTGCGGCGACGGGGGATGCGAGTTTGGAGGAGGTGTTTTTGCGGGCGACGGAGGAGAGGGTGGGATGAAAGAGACTCAAGGCAAAAGGAAAAAGGCAAAGGGCAAAAGGGAAGGGGAGGGGGTTGCATGCATCCGCTGGTAATGCTTTACAGGTTGCAGGGGCGGGCGCTCTATCGGCGGATGACCCGGAACATGCGGAGCTTGAAGGGGGTTTTGCTGGGTGGGTTTGGGGTGGCGGTGATCGCATTGTGGCTGGCGCCTTCGCTCTGGCAGGCTTACCGGATGCCGCGAACCGATCCGGCGCAGGTGCGGGCGGTGGCGCCGGTGATCATGCTGGCGATGAGTTTGCTGGCGCTGGTGACGTCGGGCGGAGAGAAGGCGGTGGCGTTTACGCCTGCGGAGGTGGACTTTTTGTTTCCGGGGCCGTTCACGCGGCGGGCGCTCTTGGCTTACAAGATCGGCAAGGCGCTGGCGGGTTTGTTGTTTTCGTCGGTGCTGATGTCGGTGGTGTTTTTGCGACATGCCCCGCGGTGGCCGCAGGCTTGGGCGGGGTTGTTCCTGGCGATGTTGTTCATGCATCTGCTGTCGATGTCTATTACGCTGGTTGCGCAGTCGGCGGGGGAGCGGGCGTATACGCGAACGCGGAAGATCGTGCTGGGGGCGATCCTGCTGGCGGTGGGGGCGGCGGTTTGGCCGGCGCTGATGAAGGGTGGGCGGCCGGGGTTTTTCGAGGTGGCGCGGATGCTGCGGGAGTCGCGCTTGGGGGCGGTGGTGCTGGCGCCGCTGGAGGTGTTTGGACGGTTGTTTACGGCCCATGGCTGGGGCGAAGCGCTTGGGTATGCGGCGCTGGCGGCGGGGGTGAACGCGGTGCTGCTGTTCGTTGTGTTTTATCTCGATGCGGATTACCTGGAAGCGGCGGCGGCAAAGTCGCAGGCGGTTTACGCGCGGCTGCAGCGGGTGCGGAAAGGGGGGCTGTCGGCGATAGGCGGGCCGATGAAGAAGGCGCGCGAGTCGGTGCCGGAGCTACCGTATTTGATGGGGGCGGGGCCGATCGCGTGGCGGCAGATGACGGCGGCGGTGCGGAACTCGAAGGGGTTGTTGTTTGTCATGCTGATCCTGGCGATGTCGGTGGGGCCGCTGCTGTTTTCAACCAAGCCGGGGAACAGTTTGACCGGCGCTGTGGTGGGGTCGATGCTGTGGATCACGTTTATCGTCGGTGCGTGGCTGCGGTTTGATTTTCGCGGGGATCTGGATCAGATCGATCACCTGAAATCGTTGCCGGTGTCGGGGGCGGCGGTGTCGGTGGGGCAACTGGTGACGCCGACGCTGCTGATGAGTTTGTGTCACCTAGCGATCGTGGGGAGCGTGCTGGGCGTGATGCGGCGAGCGGACCCGGTGCTGTTGACGGCGGCGGTATTGTGCGTGCCGTTCAACGCGCTGCTCTTTGGGGTGGAGAATTTTATCTTCCTGTTGTTCCCGACGCGCGCGGCGGCGACGCCGGGGGATTTTCAAGGGTATGGGCGGCAAATCCTGGTCTTCTTCGCGAAAGGGGCGCTGTTGCTGGTGGTGGGCGGGGTCGTGGGGCTGGCGGGGTTTATTGTGTTCAAGGTGAGCGGGTCGCTGGTGGGGGCGGTGGGCGTGGCGGCGGGGTTGTTGAGCGGGGCGGCGGTGGCGATGGTGCCGGCGGTGGCGTGGGCGTATGGGCGGTTCGACGTGGCGGGGGATGTGCCGGCGTGAGGGCGGAAGAAGCGAGAAGTGAGAAGCGAGTAGCGAGAAGGCGGACGCTTAGCCGCGGAGATGTCGGAAGCGGTCGAGGGCGGCGGCGAGGACGATGGTGCCGCCGATGAAGATGCGCTGGACGTTGCTGGAGATGTCGGCGAGGACGCAGCCGCTGTAGAGGAGGCCGAGCATGAGGACGCCCAGGAGGGTGCCGACGATCGTGCCTTCGCCACCG
>JAQGHM010000168.1 GCA_028291615.1 Phycisphaerales bacterium
AGCGCGATGTCGTTGTGATGCGCCCCCCAGTCCGTGATCGTCCCCGCCGCATACTCCCACCAGTACCGGAACGTCTGATGCGTCCGTGCCTTCACATATTCCACCTTCGGCGTCTGCCCACGCCACATCTCGTACTCAAACCCCGGCGGCACTTCGCTCGCCTTGAACGGCCCCTCCCGCCTACCCGCCGGCACGAACACCTCAATGTTCATCAGCGTCCCCATCCGTTTGATCCGCACAAACTCGCACGCCAGCCGAAACCCCACCGTGCTCCGCTGCTGCGTCCCCGTCTGCAAAACGCGCTTCGTCTCCCGTTGCACGCGCACCAAATGCTTTCCTTCATCGATCGTCAGCGTGAGCGGCTTCTCACAATAAACATCCTTCCCCGCCCGCATCGCCGCCATCGACACCAGCGTGTGCCAGTGATCCGGCGTCCCGCAAATCACCGCGTCCACGTTCTTCTGCTCCAGCAGCTTCCGAAAATCCGCAAACCCCTCCGCCTCAGGCCATTTCTTCTTCGCCCCCGCCACGTGCGCCTCATCCACATCGCACACCGCCACGATCTTCGCCCCCAGGCGCGCCGCATTCTGCGCATCCCCCGATCCCTGCCCGCCACAACCTATCAAACCCACCCTCAACCCCTCCCCGACTCCCGGCGGTTTGGGCTGGGCTTCCTCCCGCGCAATCAGGTTTCCGGCAACTCCCGCTGCGGCCACCCCGGCTGCGGATTGTAGAAAGCGCCTTCTAGACGAAGAATAGGTCGATTTTCGCATAACCCCTATCTTCGCGATTCATAAGTACGGGGACAACATGGTTGGTTCGGTATTTATGGTTTTCTTGCAAATTGTCTTGACAATTTGCAAAAACACTACTCAAATGTGAGAAAGCGGTGCGATACCGCGGGTCAGCATTTTGTTAATTATATTGGGCTTGGGAGACACGATGTCAATCGGAAATCCGCACATGCTTTGGGCCGCGTTTGCAATGATTTTGGCAAGCGGTGCGTCGGCAGACACCGTTAACGTGAAGCTTTTGGGCGTGCGCTATGCCCACTCAAACTATGACAATAGTCAAGTCCAGATCACGGGAGCCGGCATGACCAGTACGTGGGTCATCGCGGGCCCAGAGATCTGGACTCGGAACAGCGGCAGCACCACTCTGGGAAACTCTTTTGACACCTTCTGCGTTGAGCTTACCCAGCACGTAGGTCTGAACAGCTCCTATGACTTCTCAATTGATACGGTTCAGAATGCTCCGACGCCGGGGACTTACGTGAGCGGGGCCATGGGGCCGATCAAGGCGGATTACATTCGCGAGCTCTGGGCACGTCATTATGGGGACGTCAACTCGGCTGAAACCGCAGTTGCGTTCCAGACAGCCATCTGGGAAATCGTCTACGAGAACAACGGGACGAAATTTAGCCTATCGGCAGGTGACTTCAAAGCGACGAATTCGAACGCTGGGGCAAACACGCTGACAACCGCACAAAGTTGGCTCAATGACATCACGAATCCAATTCTGGCTAACGTGCCAGGAGCGAATCTTGTTTCGTTAAAAAGTGATGGGTACCAAGATCAAATTACTCCTGGCCCACCGGTTTTTGCACCACCGAATACTCCCCTTCCGTCGGCCGCAAGTGCTGGCGTAGCAATTCTCGGTTTAGTTGCGCTTAAACGCCGGCGGCACTAAACCATGTAATGGACGTAGACCAGATTGCCACGGATTGTCACACGTCGGGAAGCGCGCGGCCCACGATCCCCATCAACTTTTGCCGTTCCTTCGGCACCCCCGCTTTTTCCTTGACTCGGTCGAGGCTGGCGGTGATGGCGCTAAGCCGGCCGTGGAGTTTCAGCCCGCTCGCCTGCAACGGCCGACGACGCCATCGTCGGTGATCGCCCAGCGCACGGCCGAGCAATAGCCCCGCACCGCCTCGGCCCTTTCGCCCTGCCACCGGGGCGGTACGGATGGTGATGGCGCGGGCAGGCTTAATTGATGCAGCTACGCACGTGCAATCGCACCCGCGTTGAGCCCCTTGGTGTGCAAATCGTTCGGCGGCTGACATAGGCCGACCACATCACGGCGTCGCAACTCGGACAAGCGGTGATCTGCGTGTGCAACGCGTCCTGACAAACAGACGTGGCACGTCGCTTCGTTCTGGCAATCCTTCGCCTCCGGTTAGATCAAACCCACCAGTATCTCCCTACCTCAAAATCATCTCGGGCCGGCTTTGCCGATATAGCAAAAAACGCTCAAAGAATTCCCTTTAGCTGGTCGTGCCCCTTTCCGTTTGAATCTTCGATTGTCGTTAAAATAATGAGCGTCACGGCTTGTTAAGCGAACCGGATGACTCCTGACTCCCCCGGAGTTGGTCATGGAGGACCTTAATCACGATGTCGCTGATGATGATCTGAGCCGCTGCTGCCAGAACCGGCGTTGCGTGGCCTTTGGCACGTATGGCGGGGGCAACCTCATGGTCCGCGAGCGCATCGGCAAGCGCAAACACATCCGTCTGCTTGTTCTTGCCGATGCGATCACGGACGCGAAGGTTGCCGGCGCCGCGTGCGCCAAAGGCAACGCAACGGCAGTTCTGGCAGCAAAACAAGCTTAAATCGTCCCCCGAATGAGGTCCTCCATGACCGACTCCACCGGAGCCAACGAAATCCTTCAGAACGACAAGCCGCGGCGTGCGATCGGAAATGGAAATGCAAGTTCACAGGGGGCACGATTGTTCGAACCCTAACAAAATGCACACTTTTCATTTGCCCCGCCCGCGCCTCTCCACGCAAAAAGGACCCCTTCGGGACCTGCATTGGACCGCGAAAGGACATCGTAAAAAGACTAGGTGAAACGACATAACTCATTTCGCAACAGAAAGTTGAGATCCCACCTCATCCTGTTTTCTAAACCCACACTCACGCTGGGCTCGGAGCTTCAGGCGACGACCCGGATCTTCCCCCAGCCCCCCATCGCCGAAAGTATCAACCAACTCGCCAGCACCACCCCCACACTACACGCAGGCGCAAGGCGAAGCGTCAAAGCCGTGAAGAGCTGCACGACCAGCGGCGTCAACAGCAGAACCGCCGGCGCGACTGCGATGACGCTCACCGCCACGCCCAACCACCGGCGCGGCGGAAGCACCATGCTCGCAAGCAGCCCCAATGCGACAAACAGCGGCGGCCAGAAGAACAGGAAGCTCCCGCCAGGCAAAAAAAGGTTGATCGGAATTGCGAGCAGGGCGAAGAGAATCAACCCGGTCGCCGCAAGGTCCGTTAGCGTAGTGCGGCGGCGTAATTCCAAGGCAAGCATCAGGGTGATGACGATGCTCATGGTAAGGATCGCGATCAGCCGCATCGTGAAGCCGCCCGGGCTCTCCGCCTCGTGAAAGATGAGCATCAAGCCGTAAACGGCGGCCGGCGTGATCAGCAGCGCCAAGATGAGGCGCGCAAAGCCGGACGCAAGTCCGCCGAACGTAGCTCGACCGCGACGAAACGCCAGCACCACCGTCACAATCGTCGAGACAAACAGGATGGCCGTGAAAAACCAAACCCAGCCGGCGGGGTAGCAGACGAGAAACGATCGCGTGAGATTGAAGTAGATCGCGTCGCCCTGCTCGCCGGCGGTAACGGCGGCGAGCGCGCTCTGATCCAGCGCCGCGAAATGGCGGGCCAGCGCGAGCGCGTAACTGCCATCGTGATAGACGCTGGCGGGGTTCAGGTGTTCAGGCGTGTCATCTTTCGTGTGGTAGTAGCAGTAGTTGCCGATGAACGCGAAGTTAAGGCCTTTCAGGCCGGCCTGTCTGAAAACGCGGAAGTCGGAACTATTCGGCAGCAGACGTGAGACGTCGTAGGCCAGCGAGTTTGCGACCGGGTGCGGCGCGGCGGCGGCGAAGTGGCGGATCAGGCGGAGATTGCCCGGCGCATTCTCGTACATGATCGACGGCCCGGTTGTGCCCCGGGCGTCGAAATTAAGCACCAGCGCGATGTCAGCCAGGCTCGTGTTCGCGCAGAACATCTGGGCGCCCAGCAACCCCATTTCTTCGCCATCGGTGATCAGCAGTCGCACGTCGCACTTCAGCCCCGGCGTGGCGCGAAGCGCACGCATCGTCTCAAGAAGAGCGGCGACCGCGGCAGTGTCGTCGCCGGCGCCGGGGCCGCGCGAGACCGAGTCGTAATGGGCGACCAGTAGGATCGACTTCGCGGCCGTGACCCCTTCCTTCGCAGCCAGACGCGCAAGAACGTTGTGAAGGATGATCGGCCGATCGTAATGGTCGCGCACCGTGCCTGTTTGAACCTTCGGATCCAGATCCAGCTTCTGCAGACAGTCGAGAAGATAACCCCGAACCCGGTCGTTCTCAGCCGACCCCGTCGGATGCGGCTTGGTCGCGATCGAGCGAATGTGAGCCAACGCATTATCGATCGAGAAATCCGCAGCCGAAGCGGGCGGCCGCGGCGTCGGCGCGATCGTCGGACGCAGCGCGAAGACGATCAACAACCCCAGCGCAAGGCACTGCACCAGCCGCGGGAGGCTCACCGCCCCCACTTGTGCAGGTTGTCCAGGCAGGTCTTGATCTTCGGCAGCGGGTTGGCACTCTCGTACTCGACGATGTACCACTCGGTGCCGCCGACGGCTTCGAAGGTTTCGAGGAGCGTCTTCCAGTCGATCTCGCCTTCGCCGATGGCGGCGTCCTTGGGGCCGCCGTGATCCTTGAGGTGACAGGATTTCGTGCGGCCGGGGTACTTCTTCAGCATTGCGATCGGATCGCCGCCGCCCGAGAGCGTGTTGCCGACGTCAAGCTGGTGGATGACGTCAGGATTGGTGTTGTCAAAGAAGATCTCCCACGACGTCTTCCCGTCGTACTTCTTGTAGTCACCGGCATGAGAGTGGTAGCCGACATACATGTCCTGTTCCTTCGCCTTGGCCGCGATGTCGTTGAACTGCTTGGCAAGGTTCGTCCACCCCTGCCCATCCTTGGCCGATAGGCTCGGACAGATGAGGAACTTATTCCCCAGTTCCTTGTGAAGGTCGATCGTGCTCTTGAGCGCATCGCCCTGCAGCGTGATTAGCGGCGTATGAGTGCCGCAGCATTTCAGGCCATTGTCGTCGAGCAGCTTGCGCAGGTCCTTGGGCTTCTTATCCCATGTGTGATACCCGGCAAACTCAACGCCCTGGTACCCCATCTTTCCGATCTGCTCGATCACGCCGGTGAAATTCTTCGGAAGCTCAGCACGGACGGAGTAAAGCTCAAGTCCGATTGGAATCTTCTTCTTGGCTTCTTCAGCAAAGCCGGAAAGCGAAGGAATCGCGATGGCGCCAGCAGCGGCGAACGCAGACGTGCGAAGGAAATTGCGGCGGGTGGTCCTATTCGGAATCATTGAGCTTCTCTCTCCCTGGCGTCAGGGGATGGGGCCGGCGGTGGAAACGTGACGTTGGCGTAGATGTCGGACAATTTGATCTCGACCTGGATCGAGCGGATCGACGCGGTCGCATCAAGACCGGTGTAGGCTGCGGCGATCAGCCAGCTTCCGTCCGGCTGGCGGAGGAACGTCTCGACGATCGGAGCGACTTGCGAGATCAACACATACTCGGCGAACGATGGGAGCGTGCGATAGTCGCGGAACTTTTCGCCACGGTCGTAAGCTTCGGTTGTCGGGGAAAGGACTTCGACGATGACGCGCGGGTTTGTGGCGAGTTGCCGCCTGGGGTCATCGGGATGAAATTCGAGGGGCCCGCAGACGATCGTGCCGTCCGGGTAATAGACCCGGGAGGTGGATAGCAGCCCGATTTTGAGATCGGACGAATAGACGCGGCAGGGCTTGCCCTCCAGCCGATTTCCAATGGCTCGCAGGGCACTGGCGGTAATCAGCGCGTGCTCTGGCGAACCGCCTGACATCGCCAGGATCTGGCCGTCGTGAAACTCATGCTTCCCTTCCGCGGCGTCCTCAAATTCGAGGTACTCCGCGAGGCTGAAGCGCCGTGGAGGGTGGGATGGGGCGGCGGTCATTGCGACGGAATATACCATGACCGCCGCGCAATGTCCGCGCAATGTGGTGTCGCAGCGCGTCGATCAGCCGAACAGGATGCCCAGCACGATCCCCACGCCCGTGGCCATCAGCACCGTCTTCAGCGGTTCGTTGGTTGCGCGTTCGCGGAGGTCTTCGACAAACTCGTTGAGCTGGTCGCGCCCCTGCTCGTAGGTTTCGGTGGCCTGTTCGCTGAATTCCTGGAACTTATCGACCGCGGTCTGACCGGCGTCGCGGACGGATTGCACCGCGCCGGCAACTCCACCGGATTCGGATTCCTGGGAACCCGATTTGCCTCGGGATTGACCGCCGCCGCCACCGCGCTTCTGATCGTTTTCGTTGGCCATTGAAGAACTCCTGTTAAAAATGAGCCTGTCGTCACATCTCAGTTCGCCATGCAAAATACGAAATCCGCGCGGAGTTCGGGAATGGTCAATTTCACAGAAATGCCTGATCGCGGGACGACAAGGGTGCGAGCGGGTAAACTCCCGCTATGACCCAAGCGGTACTGTCGAGGTCGGCGTTGATCGACGAATTACAGGCCCTGCTCCCGCCCGACCGCGTGCTGGTGGACGCCGCCGAACTGTTCGTCTACGAGTCCGACGGATTCACGATCGCCCACAACCGCCCCGCCGCCGTCGTCTTCCCGATCACCACCGATGAGGTCGTTGCCATCGTCCGAATCCTGACCAGGCACGACGCCCAGATCGTCCCCCGCGGCTCCGGCACTGGCCTCGCCGGCGGATGCGTCGCCTACAACGCCGGCGTCGTCGTCTCGACCGCCAAGATGAACCGGGTGCTCAAGATCGACCTGGCAAATCGCGTCGCCCACGTCGAAGCAGGGTGCCGGAACCTGGCGCTGTCCGACGTCGTCGCGGCGATGCCCCTCTCAGCGGCAGACTCGCGCTCAGCCAACCCCGGCATCGCCAGCGACCCGACGCCGCAAACCTCCCCCGCGCGCGACCCCGAAGGCGGCCGGGCAGGTGAGCCGAATCAATCGACAATCCGCAATCGGCAATCGGCAATCCCCAACCCCTACCACTTCGCCCCCGACCCCTCCAGCCAGCGCGCCAGCACCATCGGCGGCAACGCCTCCACCAACGCCGGCGGCATCCACACGCTCAAAGACTTCGTCACCTCCAACCACATCCTCGGCTTCGAGATTGTCCTCCCCGACGCCACCGTCATCCAGATCGGCGCGAAGGAAGGCTGCTACGAAAGCCCCGGCGGCATCGACCTGCCAGGCCTTATCTGCGGCCACGAGGGCACCTTCGGGATCATCACCAAGCTCTGGGTCCGCCTGGTTCCCAAAGCCTCCAGCTTCCGCACCATGGTCGCCGTCTTCAACACCACTGCCGACGCCTGCAACACCGTCAGCCAGGTCATCGCGGCGGGCGTGCTACCCGCTGCGATGGAGATGATGGACGGCACCATGATCAAGTTGGTCGAGGACGCATTTCACTTCGGCTTCCCGCCCACCGCGCAAGCGCTGGTCCTGATCGAGATCGACGGCATCGACGCGTTGCTCGACGCGCAGCTCGACGAGATCGTGCAACTCTGCAAACAGAACAACGCTGCCAGCACCGAGCTCTCCAAAGACCCCGACCGCCGCGCCGCCCTCTGGAAAGCGCGCAAGGGCGCATTCGGCGCGATAGGCCGGGTGAGTCATAGCTACTGCACCCAGGACGCCTGCGTTCCGCGCTCCATGCTCGCCGAGGTGCTCAAGCGCATCGATGAGATCGGCCGCGAGCACGGCATTGCGATCACCAACGTCTTCCACGCCGGTGATGGCAACGTCCACCCGATCTTCATGTATGACGAGCGGGACGAGCAGCAGGTGCAAAACGTCCTCGTCGCCGCGGAGAAGGCGCTCAAATACTGCATCGACGTCGGCGGCACCGTCACCGGCGAACACGGCGTCGGCGTCGAGAAACTTCACATCATGCCGTACCAGTTCGATCGCCCGACGATGGATCAATTTCAAGCGGTAAAGCATGCGTTTGATCCCGAGGAACGGATCAACGCGGGAAAGCTCATGCCCTCGGATAAGGTGACGGTGACACTTCTCAAGCCAGGCCGCAAAGTGCCGCAGTAAATGGAGAGGGAAACGATGATCGGACGAACGAGTCTCGCCATCCTGATGGTTCTCGTTTTGGCTCCCATCGCCCGCGGCGCAGGCCCGCTGATCAACCTCGACGCCGATTCCCCCTATTACCCCCACCGCACATACCCAAAGCTGACAACGCCGCAGTGGATCGGCGAAGAGGGCGTCGAGGCGGTCGTCATCCTCGCGATCGACGACATGCGCGACCACCGCCGCTACGAAACTGTGCTCCGCCCCATCCTCGATCGTCTGAAACAGATCGACGGCCGCGCCCCCGTCTCCATCATGACCTGCAAGATTGACCCCACCACGCCGTTGCTCCAGCAATGGCTCAAGGAAGGCCTCTCGGTCGAAGTACACACGATCGATCACCCCTGTCCGCTGCTGGCCGGGAACGATTTCGCCAAGGCCAAGTCCACCTACGATCGTTGCGTCGATCAACTGTTCGCCATACCCAACAACGTCCCCGTCGCGTTCCGCACCCCCTGCTGCGATTCGCTCAACACGCCAAGTCCGCGCCTCTTCGCCGAGATCTTCAACAAGACCACGCCCGACGGTCATTTCCTGTCGATCGACTCCTCCGTCTTCAACATCACGACCGCCAACGACCCCGCCCTGCCGCGCGACATCGCCTTCGACTCCGCCGGCCGCGAACGTTTCCGCAAATACGTCCCATTCGAATCCTTCGTCAACACGATCGAAGATTATCCCTACCCCTACATCATCGGCCGCGGGTGCTGGGAATTCCCTTGCGCCACCCCAAGCGACTGGCAAGCCCAATCCCTCCACAAACCCGCCAACCCGCAGACGACCGCGGACTGGAAAGTTCTGCTGGACGCGACGGTTCTGAAACAGGGTGTCATGACGATGGTGTTTCATCCCTACGGCTGGAGCACCCCCCAGCAGTTCGTCGAACTGATCGACCACGCAACCAAAACCTACGGAAAGAAGGTGAAGTTTTTAACCTTCCGCGAAGCCCACGACCGCCTGACGAAAAACCTCGGCAACGGCTTGCCCCTTCGCGGAAAAGATGGGTCCGACACAGGAATCCGCCTGCTCGACCTCAACCACGACGGATATTTGGATGTCGTGCTAAGCGCGCAGCACGAGGCGCGAATCTGGAACCCAGAAACGCACGCATGGACCACCGCTGAATACCCAAACAGTTTGCAAAGAGCCGAAGCCTTGGTCCCCGCGGGCACGCACGGATACCTGCGAGACATCAACAAGGACGGTCAACCCGACTTAATCGTCGGCAACAAAATATTTACCTGGGATGCAGGAACATTCAACTGGAAGTCCCTCCCCTTCACACTGCCCCCCGATACCTCACTCGACACCGGTGCCTTCCTAGCCGACATCGACGAAGACGGCTTCGACGACCTACTCTTTTCCGATTCCAAAACCTCCGCTCTCTACCTCTTCGAATCGATGGAAAAAGGCTGGACGCGCAACGTCAAGGCCAACCTCCCCCCCATCGTCCGCCCCGACGGCACCAACAACGGCCTCTGGGTCCACTCGCGCACGCTCTGGTGGCAAAACGAAGACACCGCCAAGCTCCCCAACCTTGTCGATCGCCGAACCTTCAACGACCTCCTGAAAGACGTCGAGCCCACCGCCAAGTCCCCCGCCGCGTCGCTCGCCTGCATCCGCCTCACGCCTGGCTACCAGGTCGAACTCGTCGCCACCGAGCCCCTCGTTCAGGACCCCATCGCGTTCTCCTTCGGCCCCGACGGCAAACTCTGGGTCGTCGAAATGCCCGACTATCCACTCGGCATCGACGCCAAGGGAACGCCCGGCGGGCGCATCAAATACCTCGAAGACACCAACGGCGACGGCGTCTACGACAAGGTCACCCTCTTCCTCGAACACGTCCCCTTCCCTACCTCCGTCCTCCCCTGGAAAAACGGCGTACTCATCGCCGCCGCCCCCGACATTTTCTACGCCCAAGACACCGACGGCGACGGCAAGGCCGACAAGCGAGAACTCCTCTTCACCGGCTTCAAGGAAGGCAACCAGCAGCACCGCCTCAACCACCTCTCCTTCGGCCTCGACAACTGGATCTACGGCGCCAACGGCGACAGTGGCGGCGATGTGAAATCTCTAAAGACCGGCAAGACTGTCAGCATCTCCGGCCGGGATTTCCGCTTCAAACCCGACACCGGCGAGTTCGAACCCGTCACCGGCCAATCGCAATTCGGCCGCTCCCGCACCGACGCCGGCGACTACTTCGGCTGCAACAACGCCAATCCCCTGTTGCATTTCCCCCTCGAAGAAACCTACCTGAAGCGCAACCCCCACGTCCCCCCCGCCCCCGGCACGCTGCGCGTAGATGTCCCCACGATCCCCGGCGCATCCCCCGTCTTCCCCACCAGCCGCCTCCTCCCGCGCTTCAACGACTTCCACACCGCCAACCACTTCACCAGCGCCTGTTCCGCCCACGTCTACCGCGACGATCTGCTTCTCAATTCCGATTCATCCTTCATCCTTCAGCATTCATCCTTTGCAGTCTTCATCTCCGAACCCGTCCACAACCTCGTCCACCGCGAGATCATGACCCCCGCAGGCGTCACCTTCACCAGCACCCGCGCCCCCACAGAGCAAGCCAGCGAATTCCTCTCCTCCAGCGACAACTGGTTCCGCCCCACCACCGTCGCCGCCGGCCCCGACGGCGCACTCTACATCGCCGACATGTACCGCCAGATCATCGAACATCCGCAATGGATCCCCAAAGAGACGCAAGCCAAATACGACCTCCGCGCCGGCCGCGACAAGGGCCGCATCTATCGCGTTTCGCCCGTCGGCGCAAAACGCCGTCCCATCCCCCGCCTCGACACGCTCGACACCCCGTCACTGGTCGCCCAGTTCGACACCCCCAGCGGCTGGCAGCGCGACATCGCGCAAGCCATGCTCCTCTGGCGTCACGACGCGAGCGCAATTCCGCACCTGCAAAAGCTGGCGACTGAATCAATGAATCCCCTCGCCCGCCTGCACGCCCTCTGCGCGCTCGACGCCCTCTCCGACCTCGCACCGCTCACGCCCGCTACGCTCGCCGCCGCGCTTGGCGACCCAGACCCCATCGTCCGCCGTCACGCCGTGCGTCTCTCCGAACATCATCTCAACGCCTCGCCGGAGATTGCCACCGCGCTACTCAGGCTCGCCGACGAAACCGATCCTCACGTCCGCCTCCAACGCGCTTACGCCCTGGGCTATTGGGACGACCCCAGCGCCGCCCAACTGCTCGCACACCTCGCCACGCAAGCCCCCGACGACCGCTTCCTCCTCAGCGCGATCCTCAGCTCGCTAAACGAAAAGAACATCCGCCCCTTCGCCGCCGCCGTCACCGCCAACGCCGAACACGCGCCCCCGTCCCCTGCTCTCCTCGCCGGCCTCTTCCGCACCGCGCTAGGCGCCAACAGCGCACAAGCGATCGGTGCCGCCCTCCAGGCCCTCACCGCCCAGCACGATGCCGGCCATTACGCCCCGTGGCAATTCCAAACCGTCGCCAACGTCCTCGACTCCCTCGACGAAGCAAAACTGTCCCTCGCCAAGCTCGCCAAATCCGACCCCTCAATCGCCCCCGCAACAAAAGGCGTAGAGACGGTCGTCACCGTCGCCCGCGCCATCGCCGCCGACGCCACCGCCCCGCCCGCCGATCGCTCCGCCGCTATCAGCCTCCTCGCCCACGACCCCGCCACCCGCGAGCGCGATCTCAAAACTCTCTCGGAGCTTCTCTCCCCGCAATCCCCCCGCGAGTTGCAAGCCGCGATCATCGCCACACTCTCCCGCCGACAAGACCCCGACGCCGCCCGCCTCCTGCTCGACCACTGGAAGACGCTCACCCCCGATCTCCGCGCCGCCGGCACCGACGGCCTCCTCTCGCGTCCCGACCGCGCCGCCCTCCTCTTAGACGCGATCGAACACAAGTCCGTCCTCGCCACCGAGATCGACGCCCCGCGCCGCCAGCGCCTCTTGCAGTCGCCCGACAAAACCATCCGCGCCCGCGCCGCCGCCCTCTTCGCCGCCACCGTCAACCCCGACCGCCAGAAGGTGATCGACGCCTTCGCCCCTGCCCTCACCCTCAAGGGCGACGCGAAGAATGGCCAACTCCTCTTCGCTAAAACCTGCGCCACCTGCCACCGCCTCGGCGACACCGGCAACGCCGTCGGCCCCGACCTCGCCTCGGTCGGCGACAAATCCCCCGAAGGCCTCCTCATCGCCATCCTCGACCCCAACCGCGCCGTCGAGCCCCGCTACATCAACTACATCGTCACCACAACCGACCAAGAGACGCTCACCGGCCTCCTCGCCTCCGAATCCGCCACCTCGATCACGCTTCTAGGCCCCGACGCCAAACAACAAACCCTCCGCCGCCAGGACCTCAAAGACCTCAGAAGCAGCAACACCTCCCTCATGCCCGAAGGTTTGGAGGCCGGCCTAAAGCCGCAGGATCTGGCGGACTTGATTGCGTTCGTCCGGGCGGGGAAGTAGGCAGTGACCGTCAACGCTCCAGCGCCGATCACCCACGACCTCAACTGCCTGCACTGCGGCTACAACCTGCGCGGCTTGAAGGTAGCCGGCCGTTGTCCCGAATGCGGCGAGCAAGTGAAAGATTCCTTGCAACGCACGACGCTTCATCGCGCAGCTCCTTCGGCATTATTGCAGGTGCGAAACGGACTCTTGCTCCTGCTTGTGGCCAGCCTCTTCGTCGCCGCTGCCACACTCTCCTCCAATGATCGGATCGCGACCATCTTTGCACTGGGCGCCGGGGGCGGCCGAAGCTGGCTCCTGGCGATCAGCGTCAGCGGAGAGCATCGCTCCGCCGCCTTTCTACTGAGCGCAATCTCGCTCGGCTTCTTCGTGACCGGGACCTTCGCCCTCACGTTTTCACGCGGGCTCATCCCGATACCGTCGTACTCAGGTGACCTGCGATTAGCGCTCCGCCTGGCCAGCATCATTACGTCTGTCGTATTTGCGATATCTCTCATTCCGATTTCTCCCCTGCAGATGATCCTGTGGGCGACGCTCGCGCTGGTCGAAGTAGGACAGAGCTTCTGTTGCCTGCTGTACCTTCAGCACCTGGCGCGGACGGCAGGTTTTTCGCGATTCAGGTTGGGCTTCCGCCTCGCGACGTGGCTTGCCGCCGGCCGATTCCTCGTGTTCGTTCCGCTGGGGTCGGGGACACTTGGGATCTCGAGCGACATCGCGTGCGGCGTGCTGGCCGCGATCCTCATGGCAGTTCTGGCGATGCGGCTGAACGCGATCGCCCGGGACAATCGCCGGCGGGGCATAAACGACTGGCTGCCTCTATCCGGTGAAGGAACGAATCGCATCGGTTAACATCACCGAACGATGCCCACCGCCCTCACCTTCCTCGCCCACCCCGACGACGCCGAGATCCTTTGCGCCGGCACCCTCATCCGCCTCGCCGACGCCGGCTGGCAAATTCACATCGCCACCGCCACCCCAGGCGATTGCGGCACCATGACCGCCTCACGCTGGGATATCAGCGCCACCCGCACCAACGAAGCCCAGCGTGCCGCCGCTCTCATCAACGCGACCTACCACTGCCTCGACGAACGCGACGGCCTGGTCGTCTACGACAAACCCACCCTTCAAAAGTCCATCGACCTCTTCCGCCGCCTCGCCCCCGCCCTGGTCTTCACCCACGCCCAGGACGACTACATGATGGACCACGTCGAGGTCAGCAAGCTCGCCCGCGCCGCCAGCTTCGTCTTCGGCGCGCCCAACATCTCAGCCTTCCCCCTCCTGCCCGGCTCGAAGATCCCCCACCTCTACTATTGCGATCCCATCGAAGGCATCGATTCCCTCGGCCGCCCCGCCACGCCCACCACGGTCATCGACGTCACCGCCCAGCACGAGGTAAAGCTCCAGATGCTCGCCTGCCACGCCAGCCAGCGCGAATGGCTCCGCGCCCACCACGGCATGGACGCATATCTCGAATCCGTCAAACACCAGGACGCCGCCCGCGGCAAGCTTATCGGCAAACCGCTCGCCGAAGCCTTCATCCAGCACCGCGGCCACGCCTATCCACATAACGATCTCCTCGCCGAACTCTTCGGGAAAAACTAGCCATGCCCAAAACTATCTCGATGCTCACCACGATCAAAGGCTCCCTCCTCGAGCGCTTCTACCCCAAGGGCTGGAACCTCAAAAAGATCGACGCCTGCTGCCAGATGACCCTCGATCAGCTCACCGCCCCCAAGCGCCCCTGGCACGCGCATTTCAAACCCATCCCCGTCGATTCGGTCTCCGAGATGGACCGCCGCATGGGCGACGCCATTGCCGACCAGATTGAATCCACGCGCAGCGCCAATCAGCAGCTCGCCATCATCCTCCCCGTCGGCCCCATGGGCATGTACAAGACAGTCGTCGAGCGCCTCCTCGCCTCCAACACCCCCTGCGATCACGTTACCACCTTCAACATGGACGAGTGGTCCGACGCCAAGGGCAACACCATGCCCGGCGACCAGCCCGGCGGCTTCGAACATGCCATGAAGCATGCCCTCTTCACCCCCCTGCTCCACCTCACCGTCCCACCCAACCAGCGAAACTTCGCCACCAAAACCAACCTACCCACCTACTCCGACAAGATCGCCGCCCTCCGCAAAAAAGGCGCGCGCCTCGTCACCGTCTACGGCATTGGCCGCGTCTGCCACATCGCCTTCTGGGAACCCCAACTCGCCGGAAAATTCAAAACCCCCGCGCAATGGAAGAAGCAGACCCATCGCCTTGGCGTCGCCCTTCACCCCCTCACCGTCGAGCAGAACAGCCTCCACTCCTTCATGTCTCGCTTCACGCTCATCCCCTGCTTCGCCAACACCATCGGCCCCGGTCTCTTCCTTCAATCCGACTTCTGCATCGGTGGCGCAGACGGCGTCTACCCCGACCGCGGCGCATCCTGGCAATCCTGCTCCCTCTGCATCACCCTCGGCCACGCCCCCACGCCCTGGCTCCCCAGCACCTTCATGCCCACCATGCCCGGCCAACTCTTCTTCATGAAACAACTCGCCGGCCCTCTGCTGCCCGACGCGCATTGACCTCTGGCATCCCACCCCCCAAATCAATATCCTTCACCCATGGCCCAACCGATCCAACTCGACGCCCCCATTGAAGCCGACACCTCCGGCCTCCCTTGGTGGCGGCAGCTTTCCGGCTACCACTGGTTCGTCTTCCTCATCGCCTCCGGTGCGTGGCTCTTCGACTGCCTCGACCAGCGCCTCTTCTCCCTCGCCCGCATCCCCGCCCTGACCGCGCTTAAAGCACCCGGCGCAACCCCCGACGATGTGCAGGCGTTCGGAAAAGTCGTCACCGCCTTCTTCCTCATCGGCTGGGGCGTCGGTGGCCTGATCTTCGGCGCACTCGGCGACAAGTTCGGCCGCGCCCGCATGCTCATGCTCACGATCCTCATCTACTCCCTCTTCACAGGCCTCAGCTTCTTCAGCCATTCCTGGTTCGACTTCACCGCCTGCCGTTTCCTCACCGGCCTTGGCGTCGGTGGCGTCTTCGGTCTCGCCGTCGCCCTCATCGCCGAGACCGTACCCACCGGCGCTCGCGTCCAATCCCTGGGCCTCCTCCAGGTCCTCTCCACAGTCGGTAACGTCCTCGCCGTCGCCATCAAGTACCTGATCGACGCCCTGGAAAAAGCCGGCACGCTTCGGCCCGGCGAAGGCTGGCGCTGGATGTTCCTCATCGGTCTGACGCCCGCGGTCATGGTCGTCTTCTCCTTCCGACGACTGAAGGAACCCGCCGGCTGGCTGCAGCTCAAGGCGGAGGGACGGCTGCCGCGCGGCAGCATCCTCGTACCGTACAAAAATCTCGTGCGCTCCAAGCGCTGGCGGCGCAACCTGATCGTCGGGTCGCTGATCGCCTCGACCGGCGTGATCGGCCTCTGGGCCATCGGCGAGTACGCCGTCGACCTCCAGGATCGCGTCTTCAAGGGACACTTCGCCGCGCTCGCCAAGGCCGGCGTCATCACCGCCGACCAGGTCAAGTCGCGCGTCGACAACGGCAAGAACCTCGCGTACCTGTTGAACATGATCGGCGCCGGCGTGGGGATGTGGCTGTTCACCAAGGTTGCCGCCGCCACCGGCCGCCGCACCGCCTTCGCCATCGGCTTCTCCGCGGCCCTGGTCATCACCGCGTTCGCCTACTGGAAGATGGAAACCCCCACCGACGCCTACTGGATGATGCCCCTCATGGGCGCCGCACAGCTCGGCCCCTTCGCGGGCTTTGCGATCTATCTCCCCGAGCTTTTCCCCGGCAGCCTGCGCAGCACCGGCACCAGCTTCTGTTACAACCTCGGCCGCTTTGCCGCCGCCGGCGGAAGCTTCTTCTCCGCCTACCTCACCAAACTCTACGCCACCGGCGATCCCACCTCGTCCCTCCCCCTCCGCTACAGCGCCATCACCATGTGCGCCATCTTCCTCATGGGCCTCGTCACCCTCCCCTTCGCCCCCGAAACAAGAGGCAAACCGCTCCCGGTAGACGACCCCGAACCCACGCCCCCGGTCCCCACCGCCTTCCCAGTCATCCCCGCCGGCGCAGCCCAACCCGCCCCGAGAGGAACATAGAAAAAGTAGGCAGTAGGCGGTAGGTAGTAGGATTCGCCGCTGCTTTCCCCCGTCTGCCTACCGCCTACTGCCTACCGCCTACTAATCATGAACTACGCCATCTGCAACGAAATCTTCGACGCCGAAAAATGGCCCTGGGAACGCGTCTGCGCCTTCTGCCGCGAGATGGGCTACGCCGGCGTCGAAGTCGCCCCCTACACCCTCGCCCCCCACGCCTCCCTCATCGACGACAAAACCCGCGCCCATCATCGACGCGTCGCCGAGCGCATGGAAGTCGACATCCTGGGCCTCCACTGGCTCCTCGCCAACGTCGCCTCCGACCGCCAACTCTACGTCACCCACCCCGAAGCGCAGATCCGCACCAACACCGCCGAATATTTCGTGCAGCTCACCCAGCTCTGCGCCGATTTAGGCGGCCACATCATGGTCATCGGCTCCCCGAAAGCCCGCAACCTCCTCCCCGGCGTCACCCGCGAACAGGCCATGCAGTATTCAAAAGAAGTCTTCACCCCCTGCCTGGACCTGGCCGCCGCCAACAACATCACCCTAGCCATCGAGCCACTAGGCCCCCAGGAGACCGATTTCCTAAACACCGCCGCCGATGGCATCGAGCTGATCGACCGCATCAACCACCCCAACTTCCGCCTGCACTTGGACGTCAAAGCGATGTCGAGTGAACCCACGCCCATCCCGCAAATCATCCGCGACAGCGCCAAACACCTCGCCCACTTCCACGCGAACGACCCCAACCTCCTGGGCCCCGGCATGGGCGACATGAGATTCGAACCGATCATCAAGGCCCTCCGCGAAGCCGGCTACGACGGCTACCTAAGCGTAGAAGTCTTCGACTTCAAACCCGGCGCAGAAAAGATCGCCCACGAGAGCATCCGGTATCTGAGAAAAGTCTGCGGCGAAAAAACCGTTTAGCCCCCCGCCATCGGGGCATCAGTTAACACCTCCAGGAGGCCCTGAAATGCGAGCACCTCCCCTGCATCTCCTCTTCGTGCTCTTCGTGTCCTTCGTGGTTCCTTCCTTCTCTTACGCCGCCCTGCGCGCCGGTGCCTACGCCCAGGACATCACCCCGACCCAATTCCCCGTCATCGTCAACGGCGGCTTCACCGAAGCCATCGCCACCAAAGCCAACGACACCCTCCACGCCCGCGCCATCGTCCTAGACGACGGCCGCGAAAAACTCGCCCTGGTCGTCGTAGATTCCTGCATGCTCCCGCGCGACCTCCTCGACGACGCCAAAACCCGCGCCAACAAACTCACCAACATCCCCGTCAATCACATCCTCATCTCCGCCACGCACAGCCACACCGCCCCCAGCTCCATGGGTTGCCTCGGCTCCGACGCCGATGCCAACTACGTCAAGGTCCTCCCCGACCTCCTCGCCCGCGCCATCGAACAGGCCAACCAGAAACTCGCCCCCGCGCAGATCGCCTTCACGGTGGTGAACGATCCCGATCACACCGCCGCCCGCCGCTGGGTCTTCCGCCCCGACCGCATGCGCATAGATCCCTTCGGCGAACTCACCGTCCGCGCCAACATGCACCCCGGCTACCTCTCCCCCGACGCGATCGGCCCCACCGGCCCCATCGACCCCGGCCTCTCCATCCTCAGCATCCAGCACGCCGACGGCCGCCCCCTCGCCCTCCTCGCCAATTACTCCATGCACTACGTCGGCACCACGCCGCTCTCCGGCGACTACTACGGCCGCTTCGCCGACAACATCGCCAAGCTCCTCAAGGCCGACGAAAACTTCGTCGGCATCATGTCCCAAGGCACCAGCGGCGACATGTGGCTCGCCGACTACTCCAAACCCCAGCCCACCACCCGCCCCACCATCGACACCTTCGCCACCGCCCTCGCTACCGAAGTCGCCGCCGCGCTCAAGGATCTGAAATACGACGCCAACCCCGACCTCGCCATGCGCGAGACGACGTTGAAACTAGGCCGCAGAATCCCCGATGAAAAACGCCTCGCCTGGGCCAAAGAAAAAGTCGCAGCATTGGGCGACAAGAAACTTAAGCTCCAACCCGACATCTACGCCCGCGAAGCCATCTTCCTCCACGACGACCCCGAGCGCGAGTTAAAACTCCAAGCCATCCGCATCGGCAACGTCGCCATCGCCGCCATCCCCAATGAGGTCTACGCCCTGACGGGTTTGAAGCTCAAAGCGATGAGCCCCCTGACGCAAACCTTCACCATGAGCCTGGCCAACGGCAGCGAAGGCTACATCCCCCCGCCCGAACAACACAAACTAGGCGGCTACACCACCTGGCCCGCACGCACCGCCGCCCTCGAACCTCAGGCCGAACCCAGGATCACCGAGGCGATCCTCAAGCTCCTCGAAGACGTCACCGCCCAAAAGCGCCGCCAACCGCGCGAGCCCAAAGGCCCCTACGCCCAGACCGTCCTCAAGAGCAATCCCGCCGCCTACTGGCGCATGGACGAATTCGCCGGCCTTGCGCACGATATCACCGGCCACGGCCTCCACGGCATCTATGAAGACGGCGTCCTCTTCCACCTCCCCGGCGCACCCTCCAGCGCGATCACCGGCGACGCCGCCCAAATCTCCCGCGCCGCCCACTTCGCCGGCGGACGCCTCAAAATAGTTCCCCAAGCCCTCGAACAACCCTACTCCGTAGAATTCTTCGTCTGGAACGGCCTCGCCAACGAAGCCCGCCCGATCACCGCCTATCTCTTCTCCAGAGGCGAGCCAAACGACAAAGACGCCGGCGACCACCTAGGTATCGCCGGCACCCTCGACGACTCCGCCCACATCGGCCAACTCATCTTCACCAACGGCAACCCCGCCAACCAACTCCTAGCCGGCAAGACTGTCCTCGCCCCGCGCACCTGGCATCACGTCATCTTCACACGAGACAACGACAAAGTCCGAGCCTGGCTGGACGGTAACCTGGAGATCGAAGGCAACGCCGACCTCACCACCACCGCCGAACAACTCTACTTCGGCGGCCGCGCCGACAACGTCGCCAACCTCGAAGGCAAACTAGACGAAATCTCCCTCTACCGCCGCGCGATAACCCAACAAGAAGTAACCGCCCACGTCCAAGCCGCCGCCCTCCCAAGCCCCAACGCCCAACCTCCCTCTCCCGCACGCGCCAACAACCCCTCTCTCACGCCACCCACCCAGCCGCGTGTGGGAGAGGGCAGGGGTGAGGGCCAACCTTCAACGACCCAAGCGGCCCCCTACCACCCCCCGCGCTCCCCAGCCGACTCCATGAAAACCTTCCACCTCCCCCCCAACCTAACCATCGACCTCGTCGCCTCCGAGCCCCTAATCTCCTCCCCCGTAGCCATCGACTGGGGCAATGACGGCAAACTCTGGGTCGTAGAAATGGCCGACTACCCCTACGGTATGGACGGCAAAGGAAAACCCGGCGGCCGCATCAAATATCTCGAATCCACCAAAGACAACCAAACCTACGACAAGGCCACCCTCTTCCTCGACAACATCAAAATGCCCAACGGCATCCTCGCCTGGCGCAACGGCGTCATCGTCACCGCCGCCACCGAGATCTTCTACGCCGAAGACACCGACCAGGACGGCAAAGCCGACAAGCGCGAACTCCTCTTCAAAGGCTTCAAGGAAGGTAACCCCCAGCTCCGCCAAAACGGCCTCCGCCCCGGCTTAGACAACTGGATCTACGTCGCCTCCGGCCTAACCGGTGGCACCATCGAATCCACGAAAACCGGCGAAAAACTAGACCTCAAAGGCCACGACCTCCGCATCCGCCCCGACACCGGCGAAATGGAACTCGTCAGCGGCCCCTCCCAGTTCGGTCGCGAACAAAACAACGCCGGCCAATGGTTCGGCACCGACAACTCCCACCCCCTCTTCCACTACGTCCTGGAAGACCGCTACCTGAAGCGCAACCCCTACCTCACCTCCCCCGACCCCAAAAACCAACTCCTCCCGCTCCCCCTCCCGCCAGTCTTCCCCAAAAGCCCCTTCGCCAAACGCTACATAGGCCTGGACCACCACGGCCACTTCACCAGCGCCTGCGGCATCAGCCTCTATCGCGACGACCTCCTCTTCAAGGATGAAGGCGGAAGGGTGAAGGATGAATCAGAAAAGGCGAACGCCGCGCCGCTCCCGTCCGATTCATCCTTCATCCTTCATCATTCATCCTTCCCCCTCCACGCCTTCATCTGCGAACCCGTCCACAACCTGATCCAACACCAACTCCTAATCCCCGCCGGCGCAACCTTCACCGCCAAGCGCATCGAAGGCGAACCCAACTCAGATTTCCTAGCCGCCGAAGACAACTGGTTTCGCCCCGTAATGACCCGCACCGGCCCCGACGGCGCACTCTACGTTGTAGACATGTACCGCTTCATGATCGAGCACCCCGACTGGCTCAACGAAACCGGCAAGAAAGAACTAGCCCCCTTCTACCGCAACGGCGAAAACCGCGGCCGCATCTACCGCATCCACCCGAAGAACGTCCCGCCGCGCCCCATCCCGCGCCTCGACCACCTCACCACTGAGCAACTCGTGAAGGTTTTCGAGTCCCCATCGGGATATCTTCGCGATCGCGCCCAGATGACGCTTCTCTGGAAGGCCGATCCCGCCGCCGTCCCCGCGCTTGAGCAACTCCTCCCCGCCTCCCCGAACCCCCTCGCCCGCCTGCACGCCCTCTGCACGCTCGACGGTTTCCCCGTCGCCGATCCGAAATCCACGAAGCGAAATCCGCGATCCGAAATCCTCCTGGGCGCCTTGGCCGATCCCCACCCCGCAGTCCGCGCGCACGCGATCCGCCTCTGCGAGGGCCGGCCCGAAGGCGAGCTGCTTGCCGCGCTCGTCGCGCGCCCGGACGACCCCGACCCGTTTGTTCGCGTCCAGCTCGCCTGCACGTTCGGTCAGTTCGATTCCGCCGCCGCCGGGCTGGCGCTTGCGAACCTGGTTCGCAATCATCCCGACGACCTCCTGCTCGCCACCGCGGCGGCTTCGTCGGCGATGCCCCACCGCCGGTACCTCGCCGCCGAGGTGCTCTCGCACCCGGCGCTGCTGGGGTCCGGCGCGCTCTTCCACCAGCTCGTGGCGATCTCGGCGGCGCTGAACGACCGGCCGGCGGTCGCCGCCTTCATCGACGCCGCCGCCAAAGCGCCCGACACCGACGCCGCCATGATCGCCATGGCGCGCATCGCCGATGTGCTGGCCGGCCGGGGACAGACCCTCGACCAGTGGGTCTCGGCGGACGGATCCAACCCGAATGCCGCGCAGGCCCTCGATCGCCTCGCGGCGCAGGCCTCGCGCATGGCCGCCGACGCGACCGCCGATCCGCGATTGCGGCTCGCGTCGGTGGAGATGTTGGGGCGACTGCGCGAGCGACGGGCCGACGATCTGGACGTCGCCTCCGCACTGCTGGCGCCCGCCCAGCCCGTGGAGGTGCAGTTGGCGGCGGTCCGGGCGGCGGCGCGATGTGAGCGCGCCAACGTCCCCCAGCGGCTACTCAAGGGTTGGCCCGCGCACTCCCCCACCGTGCGGGCCGCGGTCGCCGACGCGCTGCTGGCGCGCGCGCCCTGGACGCTGGAATTGGCCGCTTCGCCCGCGGCGCGCGATCTGGACTTCGCGCGGCGCCAGCGCCTGCTGAACCACGCCAACAAGGACGTGAAGGCGGCGGCGCAGCGAACGATCGCCCGATCGCTCCCGGCCAACGCCGATCGCCAAAAGGTCATAGACACCTACCAACCCGCCCTAACCCTCCCCGGCGACCCCGCCCACGGCCAAGCCCTCTTCGCCGAAAACTGCGCCACCTGCCACCGCATGGGCAACTCCCCCGTAGGCCATGACCTCGGCCCCAACCTCCTCACCGTCCGCGACTGGCCAAAGGAAAACATCCTCACCGCCCTCCTCGACCCCGATCGCACCGTCGAACCGCGCTTCATCGCCTACACCGCCACCCTCAACGACGGCTCCGCCCTAACCGGCCTCCTAACCACCGAATCCGCCGGCAACGTCATCGTGAAAACCTTAGACGACATCGACCACCCCCTCCCCCGCTCCGCCCTGAAATCCCTGATCAGCACCAACCGCTCCCTGATGCCCCAGGGCTTCGAAGCCGCCCTCCAACCCCAAGACGTCGCCGACCTCATGTCTTACATCCAAAGCCCCTCGCCACCCAAATGAAATGGGGTCGACTTCGCTCACCACGACATAGTCGCGCTGGTAAGTTTCCTCACGCCTTCCATCCGCCTTCGGGCGACCAGCGCATTACAAAAGACGTGGCGCGCTTCGCGGCCATCAGAGGCATTTCGAGAAACGCGACAAGCGCGGCAACGACATTTTCGAG
>JAQGHM010000170.1 GCA_028291615.1 Phycisphaerales bacterium
CGGCGCGTCTTAGCCGAATGGCTCGCCAGCCCGCAGAACCCGCAGACCGCGCGCGTGATGGTCAATCGTCTCTGGCAACACCACTTCGGCCGCGGCATCGTTCGCTCCCCCAACGATTTCGGCAGCATCGGCGACCGCCCCACGCACCCCGAGCTGCTCGAATGGCTCGCCAGCGAATTCGTTCAGCAAGGCTGGAAGCTCAAGGCCATGCACCGCACGATCCTGCTTTCGAACACCTATCAAATGTCTTCCAGCGCCTCCGGTTCCGCCGCGGCCTTGGCCAAGGATCCGCAAAACGACCTGTTCTGGCACTTCGACATGCGACGTCTCGAAGCCGAGGAAGTTCGCGACTCGATCCTCGCCGTCGACGGTCGCTTGAATCTGAAAATGGGCGGCCCCGGGGTCTTCCCGACGATTCCGCAAGCCGTCCTCGCCGGCCAATCCCGTCCCGGCGACGGCTGGGGCAAATCCACCCCCGAAGAGCAAGCCCGCCGCAGCATCTACATCCACCAGAAGCGCTCCCTCATCGTCCCGATCCTCGAAAGCCTCGACGCCGCCGACAACGATTCAAGTTGCCCCGCGCGCTTCACGACGACGCAATCCACGCAAGCCCTCGGCATGCTCAACAGCGAGTTCACTAATGAAGAAGCAAAGATCCTCGCCGCGCGCCTTCGAAAAGAAGCCGGCGAGAAACCCGAAGATCAGGTGCGACTCGCCCTCCGCCTCGCCCTCTGCCGCGAGCCCGCAAAAACCGACATCGACCGTGGCGTGAAGTACATGGCCAGTCTGGAACAGGATCTCAAGGCCGCGCCGGAAGTGGCACTGAACCAGTTTTGTCTTCTAGTTCTGAATCTGAATGAGTTCGTTTATCTGGATTAACGATGTCTCAGCAACAAGGTCAATTCTGCCGCCGCACCCGCCGCGAATTCCTCTGGCAAATCGGCGCCGGCTTCACCGGCCTCGGCCTCACGGCTTTACTTGATCGCGAAGGATTCCTCGCCAGGCAAGCCCGCGCCGCCGATGGCGTCACCCCCTTCGCCAATCCCCTCGCCCCGCGGCACCCGATGTTCGCGCCCAAAGCCAAGAGCGTCATCTTCCTCTTCATGTACGGCGGCCCTTCGCACGTCGATACCTTCGACTATAAACCCCTCCTCTACGATCTCGACGGCAAGACCATCCAGGTCAAAACCAAGGGCCGCGGCGGCTCGAAGAACGAAGGCCGCGTCGTCGGACCCAAGTGGAAGTTCAAACCGTACGGCCAGTCCGGCAAGATGGTCTCCGACCTCTTTCCCAACATCGGCCAGTGCGTCGACGACATCGCCTTCATCCACTCGATGACGGCCGACTCTCCCATTCACGGCAGCGCCATGCTGCAGATGAACAGCGGCAAGATCCTCTCCGGCAGCCCCTGCATGGGCTCATGGGTGAACTACGGCCTCGGCTCGGTCAACCAGAACCTCCCCGGCTTCGTCGTCATGCTCGACCCGACCGGCGGCCCGATCTCCGGCGCCAAGAACTGGTCCAGCGGCTACATGCCCGCTGTTTACCAGGGCACGATCCTCCGCAGCTCCGGTGCTCCCATCCTCGACCTCGAACGGCAAAAGGGCGTTACCCGCGAAATGCAGCGCGACTTCCTCGACGCGCTGGGCGGTTACAACCAGCAACACCACCTCGCCCGCATCGACAACTCCAATCTCGCCGCCCGCATCAGCAGCTACGAACTCGCCTACCGCATGCAGGCCAGCGCCCCCGAAGCCGTCGATGTCGATTCCGAATCAGAAGAGATCAAAGAGCTCTACGGCATGAACGAGAAGAAGACCGAGAACTTCGCCCGCCGCTGCATCCTCGCCCGCCGACTCGTCGAGCGCGGCGTGCGCTTCGTCCAGCTCTATTCCGGCGGTAACCACAACGACGCCAACTGGGACGCCCACGGCGACCTCGTGAAGAACCACACCTACCATGCCGGCGCTACGGATAAACCCGTCGCCGCGCTGCTCAAAGATTTGAAGCGCTCCGGCCTCCTCGACACGACGCTTGTCATCTGGGGCGGCGAGTTCGGTCGTCAGCCGACCGCCGAATACAAGGAAGGCACCGGCCGGGACCACAACGCCTACGGCTTTACCATGTGGATGGCCGGCGGCGGCATCAAGGGCGGCATCAGCGTCGGCGAAACCGACGAACTAGGCGGCGCGGCAGTCAAAGACCGCTTCGCCGTCAAAAACCTCCACGCCACCGTCCTCCAGCAACTTGGCCTCGACCCCGAGCGCCTCACCTACTTCCAGAGCGGATTGAATCAAAAGCTGGTAGGCGTCGAAGGCGCTGAACCAATCCACCAGATCATCGCGTAGCACCCGTCGAGCAGACTTACATCCGACGACCATGTCGCCCGCGCCCCCGCTGCGCCAGCAGGCACACCGCCATCGCCACGATCGACAGCGCGGTCGGCTCCGGTACGCTCGCAAACGCGCGGGCCAGATCGGCCTCGAACACCGCTGAAGCACCCGGGATCGGGGCGGACGGCAGGGCGGTGTTGTAGCTCTGCGCTAGCTTGGCCAGGTCGATGAAGTCCACGTTGCCGTCGTAGTTGAAGTCGCCCTGCGCCCAGACCCGGCTACCGTCGGTGAGGTTGTAGCTCTGCGCGAGCGACGCCAGGTCAAGGAAGTCCACGCTGTAGTCCAGGTTCGCGTCGCCCGGCAGGGTATACGCTACTTCGACCTGCGACGCGCTCGCGTTGGTCCGCCAGCCGAGCACGCGATTGGCAGCGAGCGTCGTGGAGCGGATCGTGCCCTGCGAGAACTGCGGGGTTTGATCGTAGCCGGCGTCGAGCGTGCTTCCGACCAGCGCGACCAGAGTCGAGGAATCAGCATCGTACTTGAACGCGACCTTGCCGCCGCGGACGTCCGCGTACGCTGGTGTGGTCACCGTCGCGCCGCCGAAGACCGGCTCCTGGGCCGCCGTGCCGAGCACGAGCGTGCCGCCGGTGATCGTGGTCGGGCCCGTGTACACGTTGGCGCCACTGAGCGTGAGCGTGCCCGTGCCGGTCTTGGTGATCGAAGCGTTCCCGTTGACGACGCCAGCGAACGTCGTGCTGGTGTTCAGGCCGCCGACCGCGTACCGCGGGGAGCCGGCGGTGCCGCCGCCGAGGACTGCGGTGGGGGACGAGCCGCTGAGGGCGCCGATCAGGATGGCGTTGCCGGTGCTGTTCGTGACGGGCTGGATCGTAACCGCTCCGCCGAGGTCGACTACGGCGTTGCCCCACTGGACGCCGGCGCCGAAACCGCCACCGTTAATCACGAGGCGCGCCGTTCCCGTGCCGGCGATGTTCAGGTTGCCGGTGAAGCCGGTCCAGTCGCTGGTGAAGTCGTGGCGGGTTTCGGTGGTGCTGACGTTGACGTTGAGCGTGCCGCCCCCGTTGACGGTGCCCGTCCATTGGAAGCGGCTGGGGGCGTTGATGGTGCCGGTCTGCCCCGTCGGGACCGTCAGCGCGTTGCCAAACGTCAGCGTGGAGCCCACCGGCATCGCCGCACTCAGCGTGGCGCCACCCTGGAGCGTGATGGCGGCAGTGCCGAAGCCGCCGTTGCCGGCGGTGGTGGCTTCGGAGCGCAGCGTGCCGGCGGTGACGACGAAGGGTGTGGTGTTGGCGGTGTTGGAGACGCCGAGCGTGCCAGCGCCGAGCTTGGTCACCGCGCCGCCGGTCAGCGGGCCGGAGACGGTGAGCTCGACGGTGTCGGGGATGTCGACCTTCGCGCCGCCGGCGGCGACGGCGACCGGCCGCTGGTTGGAGCCCGCGTTGTCGAGCGCGGTGGTCGCCGTCGCGGTGAGCGTCGTGCCGGCGCCGAGGTTCAGGCCCGCGCCCGCCGCGGGATCGCCGAGGCTGGCGTTGCTGTTGATGCTCACGGTGCCGGCGTTGACGGTGGTTTGGCCGACGTAGGTGTTGGCGCCCTGGAGGGCGAGGGTGCCTGCCCCGTTCTTCACGACGCCGCCGGTCCCGCCGCTGAGCGGCGCGATCGTTCCGGAGTGGGTCAGGGTCTGGCCGTTGGTATCGATGACCGCGTCGGCCAGGTCTTTCACATGATAGTTGTGGGCGTCGGTGAGGCTGGTGAGGGCCTGGAGGCGCCCGCCTGAAAAGGTCACGAGCCCGCTGACCCCGCCAAGGCTGGCGCCGCTGTTGATCGCCATGGTGCCGCCGTTGAGCGTGGTGCCGCCGGTGTAGGTATTGGTGCCGGTAAGGGCGACCGTGCCACTGCCGGTCTTGCTCAGCGCCCCGCTACCGCCGACGGCGCCGGAGACGGTCAGCACGTCCGACGCACCCGAAGCGGTGAACGTCGCGCCGTTCGCCGTGAGCGCCAGCGGCGCTTGAATCGTGTGACTGCCGGCCGCGTCGGTCACGAACGCGGAAGACGCGCCGTTGTCGAGCGTGATGCCCGCGCCGGTGCCGGGGGCAAGCGTGTAGCCGAAAATCGGGTTGTTAAACGAGAGGGTTCCGGCGTTGTACGCGCCATCGACGGTGATCGTCCGGTTGGCGGTGATCGGGGTACCGCCGCCACCGAACGCGGCGAACGCGCCCACCGCGTTGGGCGTCCCCGCCGTCCACGGACCGGTGCTCCAGTTGCCGTTGTTGTCGGTGTTCCAGAAGGTGGGCGGCGTGCCGGAACTGGCCACGGTCAGCGTGACGAAGCCGCCGGAGTCGCCGAAGGCGTAGCTGTTGGTGCCGAGGTTCTGGTTGTTCGAATTGACGGTGAGCGCCCCCACGCCCGCGCCGCCGACCGCGCCGCTGTGCCCGATCAGGTTGTAGACGCCGTTGGCGGTGAACGGGCTGGAGCCGCCGTTGATCTTAAGTTGGCCGCCGTTGATTTCCAGCCCGCCCGGGTTGTTGACGATGATCTGGTCGAGGGAGCCGGTGCTGGCGATGTCGTAGTCCAGCTTGGACCCGCTGGCGAGCGAGAGGGACCCGACGTGGAGGGCGCCGAT
>JAQGHM010000232.1 GCA_028291615.1 Phycisphaerales bacterium
GGAGGGTGGAGAGGGCGGCGGCGCCCAAGCCATAGGCGCTGTTGGTTAGGAAGGTGCGGCGGTTGATGCTCTGGCGGTGTTGATTGGCGTTGTAATTCATGACGCTTGATCAGTAGCGGGTGATCGATTCGTGGAGGTTTAAGACGACGCGGCAGACGGTAGTCCAGGCGGCTAGTTCGGATTGATCGAGATTGGTTGGCGCGGGGGCGATGCCGACGCTCGTGAGCTTCTTCGCGTCCTCGGGGTTGGCTTTGTAATACTCGCGCTGCTGGGCAAGGAATTTCTTCAGCGATTCTTGTTCCTTGGGCTTGATGGGGCGGAGGAGGGCTTGCTGGAAGGCCTGGTTGAGGATGGTGTCGTCCTGTATCGCGCTGCTGGCCATTAGCCTGGTCGCGAAGACTCTGGCGGCTTCTACGAAGCTGGGGTCGTTCAGGAGCGTGAGGGCTTGCTGGGGGGTGTTGGAGAGGTTGCGGTTGGCGGTGCATTCTTCGCGGCTGGGGGCGTCGAAGTTGGCGAGCATGGGGTGCATGAAGGTGCGCTGCCAGTGGGTGTAGAGGCCGCGGCGGTACTGGCGGTCGTCGGCGTCGGGATAGTAGTCGCGGCTGGGGAATTGGATGTTGGTGTAGTAGCCGGGAGGCTGGTAGGGGTGGGCGCTGGGGCCGCCGATCTCGGGGTCGAGGAGGCCGGCGATGGCGAGGGCGTTGTCGCGGACGAACTCGGCGTCTAGGCGGCGCGGGTTCTGGCTGGCGAGCAGGCGGTTATTGGGATCGATGTCGCGCAGCTCGGGGCGGAGGCTGGCGGATTGGCGGTAGGTGGCGGAGGTGACCATGAGGCGGACGATCTGTTTGACGTCCCACTTGGATTGGAACTCGACGGCGAGGTAATCAAGGAGGTCGGGGTGGCTTGGCGGCTCGCCTTGTGCGCCGAGGTCATCGACGACTAGCGATAGGCCGTTGCCGTAGAACTGCTTCCAGAGGCGGTTGACAAAAGTGCGGGCGGTGAGGGGATTTTCCTTGGCGACGAGCCATTTTGCGAGATCCAGGCGGGTGAGGCGCTTCGCATTGCCGAGTGCGGATTGCGGATTGGCGATTGGGGACAGGAAGTGGGGCGGGGCGGGTTGGACGATTTCGCCGGTGTCGTCCTGCCAGTTGCCGCGGGGGAGGACGCGCTGGGTGGTGGGGGTTGGGCGGGCCTCGGTGACCATCGTCCAAGCTTTGCCGTTGCGGCATTCGAGGATCTCGCGGTGGAGCGGCTTGTAGGCGGCGAAGGCTTCGGGGTCGTGGGCAGTGCTGAGGAGGTAGGTGGTGTTCAGGAGGGTGTGCTGGTCGGCGCTGCGCGCTGCTGACGGCGATTGCAGGGCGGTGGCGATGTTGGCGACGCGGTCGGAGTGCAGCAGGTCTTCGGAGGCGAAGGGGGAGACCGAGAGGCGGACGCAGCCGATGTTGTCGCTCTTGATCGAGATGACTAGCTTGTCGCCCTCGGCGGCCTTGATCGGTTTCTCAAGAAGATAGAGGGCGGATTGCGGCGACTGACTGCTGGCGGAGAGTCGCCAGCCGCCCTGGATGCCGATCACCTCGAAGCCGTTGGCGTAGCGCGGCTCTTTGTGATCGGCGTCGGCGTGATAGAAGGCGAGGCGGGATTCGGCCTTGCTGTTCTTTGGCGTGTACGCCGCGGCGAGCGTTACGGTGGGGCTCTTGCCGCCGTCGCGACTGAAACTGTTTTTGTGCTTGGCGTGGGGGAGGGCTTCGAGGCGGATTGCGGAGATCCATCCGGCGGGGAGCGTCAGGGAGATTTGCTGATCGTCTCCCTTCTTCATCTTGCCGGTGAAGAGTACCGAGGCGTCGGCGTTGACCACGGCCTCGGGCGTGCTTCCTGCCTTTGCTGGCAGAGGCTCCGCCGGCGGCGTCAACCAGCCTGTAGGCGACTTGCTGAGGAACGCATGCGCGGTCTTGCACCAGTCGTCGAACGCGGCGGTCAACTTCGGATCGTTGGCGGTCTTGGTCGCTGCGCCCGCGGCGATGGCGTCGATCTGCTTGCGAAGCTTTGCCTGACGGCGCTGCAGGTAGGGGCTGTCGACCTGGATCTCAGGGGGGAAGGGGGAATCATTGCTGAAGCCTTTGAGATCGGGGTTGGGCGTGTAGCTGTAATCCATGTACACACCCCACTGCTTAATGTCGGAGAAGAAGGCGCCCAGCGCGTAAAAATCCTTCGCGCTGAACGGATCGAACTTATGATCGTGGCACTCGCAGCAGGCCATCGTCGAGCCGAGGAACGTCGTCGAGACGGTGCGGACGCGATCGCCCATGTACTTGGCGAGGTATTCCTTGGCTTGCGCGCCGCCCTCGCGGGTCATCATGTTCTGGCGGTTGAACCCGGTGGCAACGCGCTGCTCGGTGGTGGGATTGGGGAGGAGGTCGCCAGCGAGTTGCTCAATCGTGAACTGGTCGAAGGGTTTGCCGGTGTTGAAGGCGTTGATGACGTAATCGCGGTAGGGGAAATTGCGCTCGTTCTGATCGCCGTGATAGCCGACGGTGTCGGCGAAGCGCGCGAGGTCGAGCCAGCCGACCGCCATACGCTCGCCGTAATGGGGCGAGGCGAGCAGGCGATCGACCTGCTTCTCGTAGGCGTCGGGCGACTTGTCGTTGACGAAGGCATCGACCTCGGCGGGCGTGGGGGGGAGGCCGATCAGGTCGAGGCTCAGGCGACGAAGGAGGGTGCGTCGATCCGCTTCGGTCGATGGCTTGATGCTCTTTGATTCCAGCGCCTGCAGGATGAAGGCGTCGATCGGATTACGCACCCACGCTTTGTCCTTCGTCGCGGGGATCTCCGGACGGACGGGCGTGACGTAGGCCCAGTGCGGCTCATACTTGGCGCCGGCGGCGATCCACTTCTTCAGCAGTTCTTTCTGGGCCTGCGTGATCTTGCGCCCCGAATCGGGCGGGGGCATCATGTCGTCGGGGTCTTTGGTGAAGAGTCGGCGGACGGCCTCGCTTTTCTCGACGTCGCCGGGAACGATTGCGCCTTTGCTTAGCGCTACTTCGCGATCATCGAGTCGCAGTTTGGCCTTGCGGTTGTTTTTGTCGGGGCCGTGGCAGAGGAAACAGCTATCCGACAGGATGGGGCGAATGTCGCGGTTGAAGCGGATTTCATCCTTGGCGGCGACCGGGGCGGGGGCGGCGGCTGGGGCGGCGGGCGAACGGTTCAGCGCGAAGAATCCTAGCGCGGCGACGGCGATGGCCGAGGCGAAGAGTGGGAGCGAGCGAGGGGTCATGGCGCGATCTTACCTCATCTGTAAACGGAGGCCGAAATGTTCGCACGAGAAGACAGGGTCGAGCAGATTACACTACGTCACAGGCGAGGCAAAGTTGCCCCATTTTCGCGGGAGTGAACAACTCTCTTTGGCAGCTACGGATATCCAGATTCGCCGTCCCCAGCCAGCCTCAACGGGCCGTAGACTCCGGCGGTGGCGACAGAGGCATTACGCACGATCGTGGTTGAAGGGGTCGAGGGGTGTTACCTCGAGGTCGGCGCGGGGCCCACCATCGTTCTGTTAGTCAGCCCCTTCGCCCGGGCCTCGATGTATCGCCCGACGATTCAATCGTTCCAGGGCCGGTTTCGAGTCATCACGGTGGAGATGCCGGGGTGCGGGTGCGGGGCGCGACTGAAGCGCCCGTGGCATTTTGATGCTTATGCACGATGGGTGGCTGCTTTTATTGAAGCGATGGCGTTGGAGCGAGTGATTCTGATTGGACATTCGCATACCGGCGCGGTGGCGACGATCGTCGGGGCACAATATCCGGATCGCATCGCGGGGCTGGTGTTGGCGGACACGGTGGGGGCGGGCGGTGCGCGGTCGATCCTGGGCGTGCTGGTGGGGTGTGCGTTATGCGTGCCGATGGAAATAAGGTTTGTGCTGCGGGGCGCGGCCCGTATCGCGCGGAATCTGTGGCGGCATGGGCGTAACTTTCTGGTGCAGTTCTGGCGGGCGGTGCGCGCCGACATGCGGGCGGACGCGCAGCGCGTGGGGCGGCCGGTGCTGCTGGCGTGGGGGGCGATCGATTTCGTGATGCCGGTATCCGGGGCGCGCGAACTGGCCAGCCATCTGTCCGATGTGGAGGTGTACGTTTCGCGCAGGGGGAGTCACGATTGGCTCATCGAGCGGGCGGAGGAGTTTGGGGCGGCGGTGGAGACGTTTGTCGGACGAGTGCATGGGGGCGCGACGGCGGCGCATCTCGTCTAGGCGAGTGCTACTGACGCGCGAAGAATCCGTGGCGGCGCTACGGTCGCGGAGCTCCCTGCGCACTGCCCCGGCGTGCTGCGCGCGATATCGTTTAGCGAGCGGTTCCGGCGCCGCTGGTCCCGCCACTGCTGCCGTTGCTTGTTCCTGCGCCGGTTCCGGACGCACCGCCAGACGTTCCGGATGAGCCGCCGCTGGTCCCTGCGCCAGTTCCTGTGCTGCCCGACGTTCCCGCGCCGCCGGTGCCGGTCCCCGTCGGACGCGTGGTCGCGCCGCTGCCGGTGCTGCTTGCGCCTGCGCTGGTTGCGGCGTCAGTGCCCGACCCGCTGGTGGCGGACGTGCCGGTTCCGGCGCCGGTTCCGGCGCCCGTGCCGGATGAGGTGCCCGAGCTGCCACTTCGGCCGCCGCTGCCGTTGTCGCGGTCGCAGCCGATCAGCGCCACGCCGCCCACCGCCAGCGCCGCCGACACGATCCAACTGAATTGCTTACGCATAAACAGACTCCTCGCAGGAAAAAAAAACCTCGCGCCGCCGATCCTCCACAGACCGATCCGGGCGGGCCGCAGTCCCGCAACCGGCATACCTCATTGAGGAGTTGGGTTTTTCCTGAGCCCCGCCTGCGGCATTGACGCAGTGTGCCGATCTCCCTGACCGCTGGACTCGTTCGCCTTTCGATCGCGCCTTACCGAAGACCGCGACAAGTCTTGCGCATTGGCGGACAGCGTGACGTGCGCATGGGACGCTCCATCGGCCCGCCCGATCGCTTTTGATCGAACTTGATTGCTTTACCTTGTTCAGCAATTCCCCATTTTCCACCCCCTCTGGTAGCCTATTTGGAGAATACTTTTCGCAGCTCGCTATGCCGCTGGGTTCTATGCGCAAACCGAAGCACTCGAACAAGCCAAGCCGTCCCGCACGCCCGCCCCCCGCCGGGCGCAAGCGCGGTGACACCACGCTGCAGCTCAAGCGCGTCATTCACGAGCTCGAGGTCTATCAGGAAGAGATTCGGATTCAGAACCAGCAGTTGATCGAATCGCAGCGCCTGCTCGAAGAATCGCGCGACCGCTATGCCGACTTGTACGACCTGGCCCCGGTCGCGTATGTGACGCTCTGTCCCAATGGGGTCATACAAGAGATCAACCGTGGCGGGGCGGAGCTGCTGGGTGCGCCGCGCTCGCGTGCGCTGGAATCGCCCATGATCCTGTTCGTCGAGCCTGGCTCCCGCCGCATGTTTCTCGCTCACATGCATCGCTGCCGCACGGGGATCGCGCCGGTGGTCAGCGAGCTGGCGCTGCTGACGCGCGACGGCCGCCACGTGGACGTGCAGCTCGCCAGCGGCGCGGGGTTTGAGCATGCGCCGGCGGTGTGGCGCTATCCGACCACCGTCTTCGACCTCACCGAGCGCAAGCGCGCCGAGGAGGAAAGCCGCAGGCTCCTGGCGATCAGCAGCAGCGAGCGAATGCTTCGCTCGGTGCTGTCGGCGCTGCCGGTGGGCGTCCGCGTGATCGACGCTGCGGGAAACGTCCAGCTCCAGAACCAGGCCAGCCGACAGATCTTCGGGTCGAACGTCGGGCCGCCGGCGATGAAATGGGAGGAAACCGGCATCCTTTCGGCGGCAACGGGCGAGCCGCTCCCCCGCGCCGCGTTCCCCGCCGTCCGGGCTCTGGAGCACGGCGATAGCGTCATGCGCGAGGAGGTGATCCTGCCCGCGGCAGGAGCGGCGGGGGCGGGCGGGCAGGCGAAGATGTTGCAACTATCGGCCGTACCGTTGCGGGATGAAGACGGTCGCATCGTCGGCACGGTGTCGGTCAGCCACGACGTCACCGAGCTCAAGGTGGCCGAAGCGCACCTGCGCGACGCCAAGGAATCGGCCGAGACCGCCAACCGCGTCAAGGACAACTTTCTCGCGGTGGTCTCCCACGAGCTGCGCACCCCGCTGACGGCGATCCTGCTCTGGGCGCGGATGTTGCGGGAGGAGAACCTGGACCCGCCCACGAGCGCCAAAGCGGCCGAATCGATCGAGCAGTCGGCGCAGTCGCAACTGAGGCTGGTCGATGATCTGCTCGACGTCTCGCGCATCGTCGCGGGGAAGCTGCGCCTGGTCCCGCGCCCGACGCGCGTCAGCGACGTGGTGGAGGCGGCGCTGGCGAGCGCGCGGCCGGCGGCGGAAGAAAAGCGCATCCGCCTGATCGAACGGCTCGGCCGTGGCGACTGGGTCGGGCAGCTCGACGGCGACCGCATGCGGCAGGTGGTCGGCAACCTGCTGAGCAACGCGATCAAGTTCACGCCGCCGGGCGGATGGGTGCGCGTCGGCATGAGTCGCCGCGACGGGCGGGCGCGCATTGAGGTTACCGACAACGGCCGCGGCATCGCGGCGGATTTTCTCCCCCACGTCTTCGACCCGTTCCGCCAGGGCGACGGCGCGACCACCCGACTCAACGGCGGGCTGGGGCTGGGGCTGTCGATCGCCAGGCAACTCGTGGAACTGCACGGTGGGTCGATCAGCGCCCAAAGCGCCGGCGAGGGGCGGGGGGCGACGTTTTTCGTGGAGTTGCCGGTGCAACGCGACCGTGCCGCCGCCGCTTCGCAGGCTTCACGCCAGCGCGCGGCGAAGGCGGAGGGGATGGGGCTCATGTTGCTTGCGGACGTGCGCGTGCTGCTGGTTGAAGACGACGCCAAAACGCGGGCTGCGGTGCAACTCATTCTTAAAGCCTGCGGCGCAGACGTGGCCGCTGCGTCATCGGCTCAAGAAGGGCGGGAGTTATTCAATCAGCACCGGCCGCAGGTCCTGGTGACCGACATCGCGATGCCGGAAGAAAGCGGTTACGAGCTGCTGCAATCGGTGCGCAAACTGGAACGGGCGAGCGGCGCGCCGGCGGTGCCCGCCGTTGCGCTGACGGCGTTTGCGAGCGACGAGGATCGACGCCGCACGACCCAGGCCGGCTTCGCGGCGCACGTCGCCAAACCGTTCGAACCCGCGCTGTTTATTCGCCTGCTGCGTCGACTGGCGCGAAAAACCCGCCCCACCGTGAAACGGAAGGAAAAATCCAAGGGTTCAAAGCCGTAGTTTACGCCGGCGATCCCGCGCGCGTCTCCAGGGAGACCAAACCCTCGCGGATCGCGTAGCGCGTCAGCTCGGCAACGCTGAAGAGCTCGAGCTTGTTCATCAACTGCCGGCGATGGGTCTCGACCGTCTTCACGCTGACTTTCAGGATGCGCGCGACTTCCTTGGTGCTCTGCCCCTCGGCGATCAGTTGCAGCACCTCGCGTTCGCGCGGGGAGAGTGATTCGAATACCGACGGCCCGGGATCTTTCGACATCCGCACGTAATCGTCCACCAGTTCGGCGGCGATGCGCGGACTGAGGTAAACTTTCTTTGCCGCCGCCGTGCGGATGGCCTCGGCGAGCTCATCGTAAGCGGATTCTTTCAGTAGATAACCCGACGCGCCGGCCTTGAGGATCTCGGCGATCAGGCGCCGGTCCGCATATGCCGAAAGCGCGACGACGCGCACCGAGGGCACGCGCTCGACGATCTGCCGGGTCGCCTCGATGCCGTTCAAGCCGGGCATGCCGATGTCCATGACGACGACGTTGGGGAGCAGGCGCTCGGCCAGTTCCACGGCGGTCCGGCCGTCCTCGGCTTCGGCGACGACTTCAAATTCACGTTCGGCAGCCAGCATGGTGCGGAGGCCCTGACGGAGAATTCGGTGATCGTCGGCTAATAGAATTCGCGTGAGCATGAGTCACTTCTACTTTCAGGAAAAAGTCGGTTGAATATCGTATCTGCTAGATTTGATGTGTCCCTGATGCTAGAGATTACAGTGGGGCGACGCAATGGAAAAAATCTGCGGATACCGATCGACTATAATTAGACAAATGAGACGTGAGACCCGGGCAAATCTGATATTCTTAACCATCTTGCTCTCGGTGACCCTGCCGGGCGCGGTGGTCTTGTTTAAGAAGAAGCTCGATCCGAGCTCGCCGCCGATGTTCATGCCCGATTTCGTGCGCCGCCGCCTGCCGTACATGGCGTCGCAGCAGTCGCCCGGACAGGTGGTGCGATTCGTGCCGGAACTGACCGGCCAATGGGTGACGGAAATTAATCGGGAACGCGCGGGTGGGTCGCCGGTATTAATGGTGGGTCGGCAACCGCTGGTTTCGGATGATCACATCATCCAGGTAACCGCAATGCAGCAGAACGAGACCATCACCACGCTGTACGTGATCGCCTGGGATGAAGCCCACACGAGCGACATCGACCGCTATTCGGCGATTATCGTAAATGGATCGAAACGCCAGGCGGCGCGGGTGCTTTCCGCCACCCCGATCCCGATGCCCGCGGCGGTCAAACGTGAGTTGATGGATAACGGCGTGATTCAACCCGCAAACGCGGTGACATGGTTGACGCTGCAAGTCGGCGGCAAACTGCCAGGTGCGGACCCCGCAGCACTGGAGTTGTCCTACCGATCGGGAGAGATCGTGAGCAGAGTGCAGATTCCTGCAACTGGAGGCTTAAACGAGAATTAGGCCCGAATTCTCTCCATTCGGTGCCGCATTTGCATGTAAAATGATGCACGAGCACGGTTTTTTACGACTGGAGCCGACCATGTCCGCAATTGCGACAGAACACGTTCATCGAACTCCCGATCTGACCCCCCAAACCGCCCTTCGATACGCCTGGTGGGTTTACCTGACGATGTTGGTGCTTCCATTTTTGATGTTTTTATATGTTGCGTCGTCGTTGATGGGCGAGACCGGGGTGGAGCGGCGTGATCGGCCGCTGGCGGATGGGTGGTTTATCGCTTCGGTGGTTTACATGGTGGTGATCGCGCCGGCGTCGTTCTTTGTCCGCAGCCGGTTTTTTCGCGATTACTGGACGGGAAAGTGCGTGGCGCCGCGACAGTATCTGAAGGGGATGATCGTGGTGTGGGCGACGCTGGAGATCGGGGGTTTGCTGAGCCTTTTCGGATGCCTGATGAGCCGGTCGCTATTGCCGGGGCTGCTGCCGGCGATGGCGGCGTTTGTCATGTACGTGGTGCTGTGGCCAAACGGGCGGGCGATGATCTGTGGGGCTCGGGGGGCGTCGGACGATCCTGAAAAATACGAGGAACCGCGATAGAATGCGGAACTCGTGTCATCGCGACTTCCACCGATCCGTTTGTCCCGCTTCCTCTTAACCGAGCATGAGCCGCAGATTGCGCTGGGGGCGCTGACGCGGCTGAGGTGGCTGGCGGTAGTGGGACAAGTTGCCGCGACCATTGTGGCACTTGTCGTACTTCGGCTGCAACTGCCGATCCTGCCGATTGCGGTAGTTGCGATATTAACGGCGATATCGAACGGCGCGGCGGTGGTGGCGATGCGACGGCGGCGCCCGCTGCACGGGTTGGTGCAGGTGCTATTGCTGCTGGACGTGGGGTCGTTGACGACATTGCTGTATTTCACCGGCGGGGCGTCGAATCCGTTTGCGGTGCTGTACCTGGTGCACGTGGCGATGGCAGTGACGGTGCTGGGGTCGGCTTGGACGTGGGTCGTGGTGGCGATGGCGGCGGGGTGTTACGGGGCGCTGTTCGTCTGGCATGTTCCGTTGCAGGGTGCGCCGGAGCTTTCGCCGCGGATGCTGGCGATGGGGCACTGGTTTGCGCTGGCGCTGGTGGCGGTGCTGATCGCGGTGTTTATCGGAAAGGTGGAACATTCCCTGCGCGACCGCGAGCACGAACTGGTGGACATGCGCGAGCAAATGACGAAGAACGAACTGCTGGCGACGCTGACGACGCTGGCGGCGGGCGCGGCGCACGAGTTGAACACGCCGCTGGGAACGATCGCGGTGGTGGCAAAGGAATTGGAGGTCGGCGCCGGTCATGCCGGTGACGCCGAGACGGTGCGCGAAGACGCGCGGTTGATTCGGCGGGAGGTGGATCGCTGCCGGGAGATCATCAATCGGCTGCGGCTGGACGTAGGGGAGGACGTGGCGCAGCGTGAGCCGATCGCGGTGACGCTGCTGGTGAAGCATTTGCGGGCGGACCTGCGCGAGACGGAGAACGCGCGGCTGCGGGTGTTGATCGGGTCGGACGTCGAGCGGGTGGATGCGCCGGCGCGAGCGCTGGAGCAGGCGGTGCTGGTGTTGTTGCGCAATGCGTTTGATGCGTCGCCGCCGGAGGCGGGGGTGACGCTGTCGATCCAGCGTCGGGAGGGGCGCATCCGGATCGAGGTGGAGGATCGCGGGGCTGGGATGTCCGATGATCTGCTACGCCGCGCGGGTCAGCCGTTCTATACGACCAAGGAGCCGGGACAGGGGATGGGGTTGGGGTTGTTTTTGGTGCGGTTGGTCGCCGAGCGGTGCGGCGCGGAGTTTTCGCTTTTTTCGAAACTGGGCGAAGGGACGCGCTGCGTGCTTGAACTGCCGCCGACGGGGGCGAACAATGGTTCGACGGGGCGGAAGGATGCGATGGCTGAGCCGGCAACCGCGACGGTGACGGCAGCGACGACGAAGGTGAGGGCTTAATGGATCGCCTGGCGAAATTCCTGGTGGTGGACGATGACGCGATTTTCCGCGCGCGGCTGGTGAAGGCGCTGGCGGCGCGGGGGTACGTCGCGCAGGGGGCGGGGACGGTGGACGAGGCGATCGAGGTGGCGCGGGACCTGAAGCCGGACGCGGCCGTGGTCGATCTGAAAATGCCGGGCGGGAAGTCGGGCCTGGACCTCGTGCCGGATCTGGTGGCGCGGCATCCCGGTGTGCGGGTGGTGGTGCTGACGGGGTATGGCAGCATCGCGACAGCTGTGGAGGCGGTACGGAAGGGGGCGATCAATTACCTGAGCAAACCTGCGGACGCGGACCAGATCCTGGCGGCGTTTGATAGCGATGGAGAGAACGGTGGCAATGGCGGAGCGGGCGACGGCGCGGATGGAATTCCTTCGCTGGCGCGGGTGGAATGGGAGCATATTCAGCGGATATTGACCGACTGCGATGGGAACATTTCGCAGGCGGCGCGGCGGCTGGGGATTCACCGGCGGAGTTTGCAGCGGAAGCTGGGGAAGTTGCCGCCGGTGGAGTAGAGGACGACGGTTGCCAGGGGATAGAAGTGAAGCGTCAGAAGCGCAGAGCGCGAAGTTGAGCCTCTCGTCAATTCGTTGCCTGGCTCGCGGGAGAATCGGAATGATTAGTTACTGGCGGAAGTTCGTCCTGTGCAGCATGCGCGGCGCACAGGTGTCGTTCGGATAGCTTACCGTCACCAACCTCAGCCGAATGGACGGTAGCGGGCTGTCTGCACAACTCGCAGTAGATTCCGCTCCGAATCAGAAGAGCCAACGTCGGGGATGGATGTCCGAATATCCCTGCAAGGAACTCGTCCCTCGCCTGATTGTGGCGAATGCTGAATCGAATGAGGCCTCGCTCATAAATGCAGAATTCCGCTGAGGGCGTGATTTGGTCGATCATCGAGCAGACCGCGTCATCTTCAATTGGTGGTGCGCCATATGCATGTAAACCCAATTTCGACCAAACCAACGGAGGACATCCAGGCACCACCAGGGCATCTCCGTCGATCTGTTCAGCGCATCCCATGAGCTGATTCCAATCCATTTGATGCCCCTCATCGCGCCATCCCCGGTACCAGCCGAATCCTCTGCGAAGAAGCGCCGGCGCGTCCAACGGAAGCCTTGTTAAAACCATTGAGTGCGTCGTCGCTCACCAAGGGCGTCTACGCGAAACTTGTCGGTCCCGTATATAAGACGAAAGCTGCGGCATCCGGGAAGTATTTCGATTCTGCCCGACTCCGGCGTCGGCGCAATTTCTTCCCACATCGAGATGATGTCTTCGGGATCTAAAGGTGGGACAGCGCCCGCACGAAGTCCGAAATGGGAGCGCCAATACGGCGGTTGATTTGCCGTCAGCAGCGCGTTCAATTTCGATTTGACGCAAGTCTCGAGCGTTCGATCCCAGCGAAGTCTGGGCATGGTGGAACTCCTGATTCCGATCTGTTGCCTATGTTCATTATACCAGAATGCAATCGTGAGATTTGGACACAGGGAGCCAGGTCGGCGCAGCCGCCGATGGTCACTTGGGATTGGTGCTGGTAGAGTCTGCTTCATGCAGAATCGAATCGCTTGCGTTTGGATATTGATCGTGCTGTTGGGAGTTTCCGCCGCGGTGGCTGAGGACGGGCCGGCGACGACGCGAGCCGCGACGCAGTCGAGGAAGGAAAGCGCAAAGCCGCAGACGCAGCCGGTGGCGGAGAAGCTGTCGGTCACCGAGCATGAGATGAAGGTGGGGGAGCAGACGCTGAAATATAAGGCGACTGCGGGCACGATGCCGCTGAAGGACGAGGCGGGGAAGGCGCGGGCGAATTTCTTTTTCACGGCGTATGAAAAGCATTCGGATGTGCCGGTGGAGAAGCGGCCGATCACGTTTGTGTTTAATGGCGGGCCGGGGGCGGCGGCGATTTGGCTGCACCTGGGGACAGCGGGGCCCAAGCGGGTTGAGTTGACGCCCGAGGGGTATCCGGGGACGCCGCCGTATCGATTGATCGATAATCCGACGACGTGGCTTACGCAGACGGATCTGGTGTTTATCGATCCGGTGGGGACGGGGTATAGCCGGGCGGCGGAAGGTGTGAAGGGGGAAGAGTTTTACGGCGTGCAGCAGGACATCGATTCGGTTTCAGAGTTTATCCGGCTCTACCTGGTGCGGAGCGGGCGCTGGGCTTCGCCGAAGTTTGTGGCGGGGGAATCGTATGGCACGACGCGGGCGGCGCTGCTCAGCGAGCATTTGCTGGACCGGCAGGGGATCGCGCTCAATGGCGTGATCCTGATCTCGACGGTGCTGAGCTTCCAGGCGATTTCGCCTAGCGAGTCGAACGAACTGCCCTACGCGCTTTACCTGCCGAGCTATACGGCGGCGGCGTTTTACCACAAGAAATTGGCGGGCGACTTGCAGGGGGATTTGGAAAAGACGCTGACGGAGGTGAAGCGGTGGGTGAGTGACGTTTATACGCCGGCTTTGCTGCAGGGGGACGCGCTGACGGGGGACGCGCGCAAGGCCGTGGCGCAGACGATGGCGCGGTACACGGGGTTGAGCGAAGAACTTATTACGCGGGCGAAGCTGCGGGTGAGTCCGTCGGTGTTCGAGAAGACGCTCCTTCTCGATCGCGGGCAGTTGATTGGGCGGTTCGATTCGCGGATCGCCGGGGCGGTGACGACGGCGGTCGTGCCTTATGCAGAATATGATCCGAGCTTGTCGCTTTACGTTGGGGTGTACAGCGGGACGTTCAACGATTACGTGCGGCGGCAACTGAATTATGAGTCGGACGTGCAGTACGAGTTTCTTTCGGGGCGGGTGCAGCCGTGGAATTGGGGGCGCGGCGGGAACGGCGGGTGGCTTTACGTGGGGGACAATTTGCGCGACGCGGTGACGAAGCATCCGGCGCTGAAGGTGCTGGTCTGCAGTGGGTATTACGATTTGGCGACGCCGTTCTTCGCGACGGATTACCAGGTGAGCCACCTGG
>JAQGHM010000235.1 GCA_028291615.1 Phycisphaerales bacterium
CTGCGACGCGTAACAGGCGACCGCCTCCATCTTGCGATCGATCTCATTTGTGATGTCGATGCAGAAGGTCGGGTTGAAGTTCATCCGCAGGTGCGTGCACTAGTAGTAGATGATGCGCTTGGGGTACCACGGCTCGCCGGGGATGTCGGTCTGCGTCAGCTTGGCGTCGAAGCGGGCGTCTTCGGCGATGCGGGTGACGGCGACGTGATCGGGATGGGCGTCGATCGGGAAGGGGACGAAGATGACGTTCGGTCGGTGCACGCGGTAGAGCGCCGCCAGCGCGTGGCGCGATGCGATGTTGTGCGTCACCTCGCGGTTCTTGAGTCCGAGGAGCGTGCGGCCCACGCCCAGCACCTTGGCGGCCGCGGCCGATTCGCGGGCGCGGGTTTCGACCGATCCGAACGGCGTCGGCTCGCCGTTGGTCATGTCGATCAGGTGCACAGTGTGCCCTTGAGACGCCAGTCGCGCGACGGTTCCCCCCATGCCGAGTTCCTGGTCATCCGGATGCGGACCGACGACGACGATCGAGGCCATGTCAACCTTTCCGTGAAAGCGCCGGGCAACAATAGGAGCCCGATACGTCTGTGGACAAGCGATCAGTTCCTTGGCCGTTTCCCGTTGCGCAGCGAGCTTTCATCGATGTTTCCTGGCACGCGCAGGTCCCGGGCCAGGTACTTGGCCAGCTCGATCGAGATGCGGTCGGCAGTTTCCAAGTCGCCGCCGCGCTCCGATGCCGACCAGACGCCGATCGCGTAGCTCGCGTAGCGCTCGGTCCCGAACGGCGCGCCGTCGAATGCCGCCGCCAGTCGCGCGACCTCCGCCGGGTACCCGATCGGCATCGCGTCGCACTGCTCGGCATACGCGGCGTCGCGCAGGATCAGCGTGATCAGCGGCGTGTAGCGCCCGCGCAGGTGGCCCCATTTATCCACCGCGTCGAGATTGTCGTTCACGTATCCCACGAATGCCCCCACCATCGCCTCCTTATAGGGTGTCAATACGATTTGCAGCGATCCGGGATCAATCGACCAATCAACCCAGCGCGCCAGCGCCGGCATCTTGGGTAGCGCCGCATCGAGCTGCGCCGCGGTCCGCACCGAGTCCCCCATCGACATCGCCCCTTCCAGGCGAATCACCTTCCCCTTGTCCAGTTCCATCGCGCCGCCGATCAACGTGCCGATCAGGTCCGCGACGATCCCCTTCCACCGGAGCTCGAAGCCGTCGAGCTTTCCTCCCGCCCATCCCTGTGCGACCGCCGGCGGCAAGTCCGTCAGTGGCCGCGCCGCGAGGCCGCGCGACAGGTCCGCCAGCGCATGCACCGCATCGAGGTATCGTTGGCCGTCATTGCGATTGGTTGACGGCGTCGGCGACGCCGCCGCGATCGCGGCCGTGGCGACCTTCTTCTCAAGCCCTCCGATCGGCTTGACCTTGTACGTGTTGAGCACCTCCGTGCTAGCGCCCATCGCCTGCACGTCCTCGGTGACCGAAAATAGCCGCTTGATCTCCTCCATCGCCTGCTCGAGGTCGCCCGGCGTTACTACACCCACGTGCGACGCCGATTGCAAAAACGCCAAGCGCTGCTTGCTGAACTGCGATTTCAGATCGTCAAGCGGCCGCCGCAACGGCGCCGGCACTGAAACGTCTCTTAACATCGCGTCCCACTTGGCGCACGTCTCCATGTACTGCTCGATTGACACCATCAGCTTCGCGCCCGACTCCGGATTGACCTGCGCCCACGTCAGCGCGGGCGAGAGTTGATCCATCTGCTCCTTGGTCAACCCCATGCGGCCGATGCGCGCCAGCGTCTGGCGGTATTGGCCGAGCGATTCGACTCGATTGCGCCCGGCGTCGCGCGTGCGCGGGTCGGCGAAGAGGACGATCCCTTCCGCCAATTGCGATTCGATCGCCGTCCGCGATTCAGGGCCGACCGCCGTATTGCTCTGCAGCCCGCGCGCCAGCTCGATCGACTGGCTGAGCAGAGCGTAAAGCGTTTTGGCCTCTTCCTTCTCTGTTGCGGATGAAGCCGCGGACGAGAGCGCCAGCAATTGCTGGCGCAGCGGCACGGAGATCGCCGCCAGCTTCTGCACCTGCTCGGATAGCTCAGTGACGCTCGCGGGCTGATCCTTGGGCTCGCTGCCGGCAAGCGGCTTGGGCCGCATCGCCGCCATCGCGGCCGCGGTCACGGGGTTGGGGCTGACCGCGCTGGCCATCGACACCGCTGCCCCGCGGCAGAAGTCGTCCAGTTCCTTCGCCCCCTTCGCGTCGGCGATGACATAGCTCAACTTATGAATTTGCCCGGACGCGTCCTTTTGCGATGCTGTGGCTCCCGCTGAGGGATCCTGCGCCATCGCATCTTCCATCCCGCGCAGCGCCTCGCGAAATTGCTTGGCGCGCAGCCACAAGGCCGCCTGCTCGTTGCTGGGAAAGTGCGCGTCCGCCGCCATCGCGACCAGCGCTCGCTCGATGATGCGCAGGTCGATCTCGGTCTCCAGCTTCGCCCGCTTGTCCGCCGGCACGCTCCCCCGCCGCATCATCCGCGCCGCGATCTCGCGCTCCAAGCCGTTCGCCTCGTCCGCCAGCAGCATCTTGACGGGTGAGGCCCCCTTGCTAGCGTCGGTTGCCGGCGGCGCCCCCTGCACGATGGCGATCGTCATCGCGCCCGCCACGCAAATCACTCCCGCCCGCCACCAACCTTGCCACGATCCCGCCATGATCTCGTCTCCGCGTTGTCTCATCCTGTGGTGATCGGCGTTCGCACCGCCGACTGATAAACCGACTCCAGCGCCTCGACCATCGCCCGCGCGTCGAACCGCGCCAGGGCGAACGCCCGCCCCGCCTCTCCCATCCGGCGGCGGCGCGGCTCGTCCGCTAACAATAACGCCAGCGCATCTGAAAGCTTGTCCCGATCGAACGGCTTAAGCACAAAGCCGCTGCAATTGTCCAATACCCCCTCGCGATTTCCATCCACGTCGTACGTAATCACCGGCACGCCCGCCAGCGCACCCTGCGCCAGCGCCCGCGCCAGACCTTCGCGCCGCGACGGGTGGACCAAAATATCCATCGCGTTGCAAAGCTCCGGAATCCGTGCCGGTGGCACCAGGCCGGTCAGCACGAATCGATCCTTTAGCCCCATCTTCGCGATCCGTTCCTCGAACTGTCCCCGCAACAATCCGTCTCCAACCCACATGAACTTCAGTTGCGGGAAACGAGCGCATAAATCCGGCGCTAGTTCCAGCAGATCGTCGTGTCCCTTCAGATAAAATAGCCGCGCGATCGTACCGACAACCACGTCGTCGGTCGCGATGCTGTAGCTCCGCCGCACCGTCTCGCGATCCACCGGCGGGTTGATGAACGCCGCCGTCTCCATGCCGCTGTAGACCGTGACGTACTGCTCGAGCCTGCCGATCCCCGCCGCCAGGGATTGCTCGCGCATCGCGTCGGCGACGCAGACGATCCGCGTGCTGATTGGCGCTGCCCGCCGCTCGAGCCATTTGTAGACGCCGTTAACGACTTTCGATGTCGATGCCGTGAAAGCCAGGCCGTGGATCGTGTGAATGACCGCCGGCACCCGCGCCCGATGCGCCGCCCAGCGACCGATGATCCCCGCCTTGGACGAATGCGTGTGCACCACGTCCGGCTTGATCTCCTCGAACCGCCGCACCAGCGTCTTGTACGTTCGCCAGTCTTTGAGCGGCAGGATCG
>JAQGHM010000266.1 GCA_028291615.1 Phycisphaerales bacterium
TCCTACCTCCGCAAGCCCGGCGACTTCGAGCTGATCTGCACCCAGTTCCAGAAGGTCTACGACGTCTACGTCACCACCTCCCGCGCCATCGAGCGCGAAGCCAAAAATCGCGGCAAGAAGCATATCCGCCACAACCGCTGGGCCTGCAACACCCCCGCCGACCTTGGCGACCGCCCGCGCGATCTCCCCGTCGTCGTCATCGGCGCGCCGTACCCGCGCCGCGTCAAGATGGTCAAGCACCTCAAGGACCGCGGCATCAAGCCGATCGTCTTCGGCGCTGAAGGCTGGAAGCTCTTCGCCGACGTCGCCGACTGCTACCAGGGCATGCTCACCCGCCCCGGCATGTTCGACATGTACCGCCGCGCCCAGATCGCCATCGCCCCCGCCGACTGGGAAAGCACCTACACCCCGATGATCAAGCTTCGCACGCTCGAGATCGCCTGCATGGGCGCGTTCCAGCTCTGCGAACAGTGCGAAGATTTAGCCGACTACTACGTCGATGGCCAAGAGATCGTCTCCTACAAAGACTGGGACGAGCTCGCCGATCTGATCAAGCAGTACGGCGCCGACGCCAAGCGCCGCGAAGAGATAGGCCGCGCCGGTTACGAGGCCACCCGCAACAAACACGTCTGGACCGTCCGCTGGTCCGAGATCGAACAACTCGCCCTCCCGCTCGTCGCCCAGTACAGCGAGAACCAATCCCGCCCCGCCCCGCACGACCAACACCTCCCCCACGAATTAGGCCTCTCCGCCTGCGCCGGCCATTACGAAAAACTAGGCGACACCGCCACCGCCCAGATCGCCCTCGACGAGTGGCTCACCCTCGATCCCAACTACTACACCAGCCAACTCGCCAAAGGCCGCGTCTGCCTAGCCGAAAAAAAATACGACGAAGCCGAAAAACACCTGAAGTCCGCCCTGGGCTCCGCCGCCAGCCTCTGCCCACGAGGCGTAGATTCCACCGTCACCCAGCGCAAGCTAGGCCCCCGCATGGGCCTCGGCAAGGTCTTCTCCGGCATCTTCCCCCGCGAGGTCGAAGCCTACTGCCACCTCCTGATCCTCTACGCCGTCACCGACCGCCAGGACGACGCCGAACGCCTCATGAGCTACCTGGCCGGCATCGGCCACGACGTCCTCTTCATCTCCATCGTCTCCATGATCGCAGAGCCCAACATCGACCAGCTAATTGGCGCTAAATACCTCGCAAGATACGTAGAGGTAGTAATCAGCACCGACCCCATCGTCTGGGCCGGCGAACGCACAAGGCATCTAGCCCACTTCTGGATGCTGCGAGGCCAATCCCTGATCGCCCTGGGCAATCGCGAAGAAGGCATCAACTGCCTCCAATACGCCCTGACCCAAAGCCCCTACCCCAACGTGGAAACCCAGATCAAAACCGCCCTGACGCAACTGAACGTGCGCTGACGCCGACTCCACGCCGACTCCTCACATGTTCGTTGCCCTGGCGCCCCGGATCGGGAGTCCGCCCAGCGGTGCCGGATAACCCACCCCTTCGCGGCCCCATGATGGGACGCGCCGGTCCGAAGTGCGGCACGGTTGACCAGCAGTACACTCCCATTACGAAAAACCAGGAATATCCTGTCACGCCTCGATGATTAGTCATACAGCAAATACAGGAGTTCACATGAAAGCGATTATTAGGCTTGCCGTTGTGGTGCTGGGGATTAGTCTCTTTGCTTCGTCGCTGCGGGCGGACGAGCCGTTGTATGAAGGCCTCGGCACAACGGGCCGAAAGGTCACCGCCGCCAACCCGGAAGCCGAGAAGTATGCTGTTCAGGGGATCAAGTTCCTTTACGGCTTCAGCCACGCGGCGGCGATCCGGTCGTTCGAGCAGGCGATCAAGCTCGATCCGACCTGCGCGATGGCGTATTGGGGCATCGCCTACGCCTACGGACCCCACGTCAACTTCCCGCTGGTCCCGCCGCCGATGGCCCAGGCGGCATGGAAGAACCTGCAACTGGCCAGGCAGCACGCCGGCAACTGTACGCCCGTCGAGAAGGAGCTGATCCAAGCCCTGTCGACGCGCTACGCCACTCCCCAGCCCGAAGGCCGCGCGCCGCTGGATAAGGCCTACGCCGACGCGATGCGGAAAGTCTGGCAGAGACATCCCGATGACGCCGACGTGGGGGCATGGTTCGCCGAGTCGCTCATGGACCTCGCGCCCTGGAACCAGTGGGCCAAAGATGGCGCCCCCAACCCCGGCACGGATGAGATCGTCGCCACGCTCGAGGCGGTGATGAAGCTGAACATCAACCACCCGTTCGCCAACCACCTGTACATCCACGCGGTGGAGGCCAGCCAGCACCCCGACACCGCCATCGCCGCCGCCGACCGCCTTCGCGAGCTCCAGCCGGGACTGGCGCACAACGTGCACATGCCCACGCACATCGACATCCGCGTCGGCCGATGGCAGAAGTCGATCGACTGGAACGCCAGGGCGATCGACTCGGCGATCGCGTACCACAAGGTCTCCGGGCCGCCGCAGGGGCTGCTGATATTCTACGAAGCTCACAACTATCACATGCTGGCCTACAGCGCCCTGATGACCGGCCAGCGCGACCTGGCGGTGACCCAGATCAAAGCCATGGTCGCGAGTCTGCCTGACGATTTCGTGAAGGATTTCTCGCCGATGATTGAAGGCTTCGGCGCTATGCCCGACGAGGTGATGGTGCGCTTTGGCATGTGGGACCAGATCCTCGCCGCCCCGCAGCCAGACAAGGATTACATGCCGTACACCAACGCCTTCCACCATGCCGCCCGCGCCATCGCCTTCGCCGCCAACGACAAGACCGCAGAGGCTCGCGCCGAGCAGAAGCTGTGGGTCGAGGGCTTTACCAGGGTTCCCGAAGGCGAGGTCTTCCACAACAACCCGATGACCGCCATCTACACCCTCGCCAGCGCGATGGTCGAAGGCGAGATCCTCATCCGCGAAGGTAAGACCCAGGACGGCCTCAGCAAGCTGCGCGAGGCCGTCAAGCTCGAAGACGCCCTGCACTACGACGAGCCCCCCGCCTGGATGATCCCTGCCCGTCACACCCTGGGCGCCAACCTGCTGCGCGCCGGCCAGCCCGCCGAGGCCGAACAGGTCTACCGCGACGACCTCAAGCACCTGCCCGACAACGGCTGGAGCCTCTTCGGACTCGCCCAAACCCTCCGCGCCCTCGGCAAAACCGACGAGGCCGCCACCTACCAGGCAAAGTTCGAACAGGTCTGGGCCAAGGCCGACGTGAAGATCAAAAGCTCCTGCATGTGCCAGGACAGCCTGACCCTAGCCAAGTGACGCGCCCGACGCTCTAAGCACGGCAGCATTACCAGGACCCTCCTCCCTCTCCCGCAGGCAACCGCGCGCATTTCGCAAAAGAATGCCCCCCGCGTGGGGGGGAGGGCGGGAGTGAGGGTGAGGGGCTTCTTCTCGCCCCAAAACGCTGCCCCCTGCCACCCCCCTCATAAAAAACTGCTCCCACGCTTCAAGATGCCTTGACCTTCATCGTCGTCACTTTGTAAACCTTCCCCGCAGAGTCATACGTCGTCCACTCCCCCACTTGCACGCCCCGGTCAAACGAGCCCGATCGCTTAAGCGTCCCATCTTTCCTGAACCACTCCCAATATCCGTGCAGCGCACCATCCAACTTGCCGCCCTTCGCACAAACCGAACCGTCCTTGTGAAGCTCAGTGACCGCGTCGCCGTCGTTAAGGTTCTTTTCCTGTCGCATAATGGCATCATAACGGCGCGATGACCCCGGCCGCCTCCAATTGCGGCAAGACCAGCGCCGCCAACCGCGCAATGTTTCGAGCATCATCGATCCCGCGGTGATGTGTGCCAATAAGCGGCAATCCAGCCTTCGCCAGCGCACGCTCCATCCCCAACTCCTTTCTTAATCCCAGCAAACTCGCAAAGTGCTTCTTAAGATTCACGTGTCGCTCGAATGCCGATGGCAGGACCAAATGATGACGTGCGCAATCCGTCCGGAACTGGTTCAAATCGTAGCGACCCCACGAGCAAAGGATGAAGGGCGCCTCCCCCGCAATCCAGTCCACAAAATCCGCAAACACACTCACGAACTCTTCAGCCCGATCCACGTCCTGCTGACGAATGCTGGTCAGCTCGCGACAAAAATCGCTCAAGGTCGGATCCACAATGGGCCTGACAAACCTGGAAAACTCCCGAGTTGGTTCATCGTTAGCCGACGGCATCTCCACCGCGCCAATCTCGATAATCTCCATACGCGCGCGGTCACGACTGTCGTCCCAGCACGTCGCTTCCAGATCAACAA
>JAQGHM010000270.1 GCA_028291615.1 Phycisphaerales bacterium
GATTTGGAGACTAAGCTCCCCAAGCTGATCCTTCTCTTCGACGCCAATGGCCGCATCATCCTCCGCGCCTACCTCTCCGATCACAAACAAATCCCGGAGACTGGCGGCATGATCGCGACGCGCTACGAGCTCTTCTTCCCCGAGAATAAAAGCCAGATGTCCTTCCACATCACGGACCTGCATGCCTATATCATCAAAGGAAAAATCAAAATCCCCAACCCCGGCAGCTTCGCCTTCCCGCAGGAGCCCGGCGTCAAGAAACAGATCGAGATCAAATAAATGACCGTCCCGTCGCACCCTGCCGCGCCTCGCACCGCTACCACCCGCCCGTGGCTTATCGCCGCCGCGCTCATCGTTGCGCTCATGCTTCCCGCCGCGCCGCTCGCCGGGCAAACCACGCAACCCGCGCCGCTCCCCACGCGCCCCAGCGTCCTCGCTTACGGATCGGCTGACCAATACTGGATCGCCGAAGTCCAATCCTTCGGCGGCGGTTCCAAGCCACGCTACAAGACCCTCGTCCGCCAGCAAACCCTTCCGGCCGGCGACTGGAAAGACCTGGGCACGGTCTTTGGCCAAGCCGTCGCGCTGGCCGAAGCGCAGGGCGAACTTGCCATCCTCCTTGATGACGGTTCCTGGAAACGTCTTGGTGAAGGAGGCCTTTCCACGGGCCCCTCGGTTCCCGGTAGCGGACAGATCCTTGCCTGGGGCTCGGTGGCCTCCGCCCTCTACGCCATCCGCGCCGTCGAAGGGGGCACGCAAGGCGTCACGACTCGACCGGTCGAAAGTGCGACCACCACCCGCCCCCAGCCATCCACTCAAATCATCGTCGCGCCTCCCGCCAAGCCCGCTACGCGCCCGCTCACCCTCGCGCTCCTGCGCTACGAGCGAGGCCAGTGGGTGGGCGTCGCCGATATCCCCGCCGCCGCCAGCACCGCGGGTTCCTTCTCCCTCGCCGGTGCGGGCAACAAGCCGCTCCTCGCCGTCTCCACCGACGGCAGCGTGATCAACACCTTCGCCTTGGTCGATGGTAGGTGGGAAGACTGGGGCCAGGTCCGCCCGACCCCCCGCGCCGCCAACTTTGGCGTACTGACCGCCGGCCACCTCGCCGCCCTCTGGTCCGCCGACGCCCAGGGCGGCATGCAGCTCTTCCTCAAGCGCGAGGGTGAGCCTTGGTCCGCCCCGAAACCGCTCCAGATCCCCCCGTCCCAAGCCGGCGCGCAGCGCGCCTTCGCCGCAGCCGGCGACACCTTCCGCATGGTCTTCCTCAAGGACGGCAAGCTCGCCGAACAACGCTACGACGCCACCGGCGCCCTCAACGGCAGCCTCAGCGAGATGCAAGTTCCCCAGACCAACCGCCCGGATCCGATCGTCCGTATTCTTTATTCCGTCATGCTGCTCGGCATGGTCGTCGTCATGCTGGTGACGTTCTACCGCCGCCGCGCGGTGATCGAAAAGAAGGACGAAGAATAGCCCGGTTTCCCGCACCCTACCCTCCAAACGCCGGACTCCCACCTCAATCCCTTGCAGCACGCCCCCTCCCCCCCTAATGTTGGGCAGTACCTCAGTTTTCAGAAGAACACCATGAGCAGCAGCAGCTACAGCCTCACCCACCTCAAGCAACTCGAAGCCGAGAGCATCCACATCATCCGTGAAGTGGCCGCGGAGTTCCAAAACCCGGTCATGCTCTATTCGATCGGCAAAGATTCATCAGTCATGGTCCGCCTCGCGCAAAAGGCCTTCCACCCCGGCCGCCTCCCCTTCCCCCTCCTTCACGTCGATACCACTTGGAAGTTCCGCGAGATGACGGCATTCCGCGACGCCTTCACCAAGGAAAATGGACTGGACCTCCTGGTCTACACCAACCAGGAAGGCGTTCGCGACGGCATCAACCCCTTCGACCACGGCTCGAACAAGTACACCGGCATCATGAAGACGCAGGCGTTGAAAGATGCCCTGAACAAATACGGCTTCGACGCCGCGTTCGGCGGCGCCCGCCGCGACGAGGAAAAATCCCGTGCCAAGGAGCGCGTCTATTCGTTCCGCGACAAGCTGCACCAGTGGGACCCCAAGAACCAGCGTCCCGAGCTCTGGAACCTTTACAACGGCAAGGTGAATAAGGGCGAAAGCATCCGCGTCTTTCCGCTGAGCAACTGGACGGAATTAGATGTCTGGCAATACATCCATCTCGAAAGCATTCCGATCGTTCCGCTGTACTTCTCCGCTCCGCGTCCGGTAGTGGAGCGAGACGGCACCCTGATCATGGTTGATGATGACCGAATGCGGATGCGTCAGGGGGAAAAGCCTGAGATGAAGGTCGTCCGCTTCCGCACCCTGGGATGTTACCCCCTGACCGGCGCGGTCGAAAGCACCGCGACCACCCTCCCCGAGATCATCCAGGAAATGCTCGTAGCGCGCAACAGCGAACGCCAGGGGCGCATGATCGATCACGACGAAGCGGGCAGCATGGAACAGAAAAAGCGAGAGGGGTACTTCTGATGCAGCCGATCCCTCGCTACTCCCTCCGTCGCTTGCGGCTTCGCCGGGCAGTGACCTCAGCCTCCTCGGACGCGCGTTCACAACTTGAAGATCGCGACCAACGCGTCCGCCACCCGCATTTGAACGGAGGGTTCCAGTTGCCCGAGAAACTTTACCAGTCGCCCCCGATCCACACACCTGAGTTGGTCCAGCGCGACCTGACCCGGCCGGTCGCCGAACCGGCTCTCGACCCGAAAGGGATACTTGCGCGGAACGGACGTCAACGGTGCGATCAGGACGGTGTGAAGGTACCGGTTCAATTGTGGCGGGCTTACGATTACGCAAGGGCGAGTCTTCTGCATCTCGTGCCCGCGCGCGGGATCAAGCGGAACAAGGTAAACGTCGAACCGCTGTGGCTCGCGCGCTACCATGGCCACTCCTTGCTGTCGTCAACCGGGGCGTCAATCGGGGCGTCGAGCCACTCGCGATCCTCCTCAGTCAGTTCACCGCCCTCCTCCGCGATCGCGCGCCGCATCGCCTCGTCCCAACCGGCGCGCGGATGCTCCAGCGACTTCAGCACCACTTCGTGGTCGCCGACGACGAGTTCCACCTCGTCCCCCAGCCTGGCCTGTTCGATGACGGTCTTCGGGAGGCGCACCCCGCGCGAGTTGCCGATCCGCACAAGTTTAATTGTGTTCGCCGGCCCGCTCGCGGCCTTGCTACGCCGCGAGCGCTGGCGTCCCTTACCCTTCGACCGCTTTGCCGGCAGTTTCGCCTTCATAAGTACATTGTAATTACTATTTTCTTCCGGGGCAACCCGGGATGTCAGAACATGACCCAGGCCACTCCAATCGAAGACATCAACGCCTACCTCGACCGCCACCAGCGCAAGGAGCTTCTCCGCTTCCTCACCTGCGGCAGCGTTGACGACGGCAAGTCCACGCTCATCGGCCGCCTCCTTCACGACACCAAGGGCATCTACGACGACCAACTCGCCGCCGTCCGCCGCGATTCTGCCAAGCACGGCACCACCGGGGCAGGCGAAGTCGATCTCGCCCTCCTCACCGACGGCTTGAAGGCCGAGCGCGAGCAGGGGATCACCATCGACGTGGCCTACCGCTATTTCTCCACCGACAAGCGCAAGTTCATCATCGCCGACACGCCCGGCCATGAGCAGTACACCCGCAACATGGCCACCGGCGCCTCGACCTGCCAGCTCGCGATCATCCTGATCGACGCCCGCCACGGCGTCATGTCCCAGACCCGCCGCCACTCCTTCATCGTCTCGCTGCTGGGCATCAAGCACGTCGTTGTCGCCATCAACAAGATGGACCTCGTCGGCTACTCCCAGGACGTCTTCGAGAAGATCAAGGCAGACTACACCGGCTTCATCGCCAAGCTCGGCATCCCCGACGTCCAGTTCATCCCGATGTCCGCCCTCAAGGGCGATCTCGTCGTCGAAAAGAGCTCCGCCATGCCTTGGTACCAGGGCCCGCCGCTGCTCGCGCACCTTGAGACCGTTCACATCGCCTCCGATCGCAACTTGGCCGACATGCGCTTCCCCGTGCAGTACGTCCTGCGCCCGGACCTCAACTTTCGCGGCTTCAGCGGGACCATGGCGTCGGGCATCCTCCGCAAGGGCGACGAGATCATCGCGCTCCCCTCGGGCAAGCGCAGCAAGGTCAAATCCATCGTCACCTACGATGGCGAGCTTGAAGAGGCCTTCTCCCCCATGGCGATCACCGTCACCCTCACCGACGAGATCGACGTCAGCCGCGGCGACATGCTCGTCCACCCCGCCGAGCAGCCGCACGTCTCCAGCCAGGTCGAGGCGATGGTCGTCTGGATGGCTGAGAAACCCTTCACCCCCGGCAAGACCTACACGATCAAGCAGACCACCCGCCAGGTCGCCGGCGAGATCGCCGAGCTCCGTTACGGCGTCGACGTCAACACCCTCGAAAAGCGCCAGGTCACCCAACTCGCCATGAACGAGGTCGGGCACGTCATGCTCAGCCTCAATCAGCCGATCGCCTACGACGCCTACAAGGTCAACGCCGCCACCGGCGCGTTCATCATCATCGACCGCCTGACCAACAACACCGTCGGCGCCGGCATGATCCTGGAGCAGGGCGATCGCCGCGGCGCGGGCGACCACTGGGGCCAATCACCCGCCAGCAGCACCCTCCGCCTCGCCCAGAGCCAGATTCCCCAGGCCGACCGCGATGCGCGCTTCGGTCAGAAGGGCATCACCGTCCTCCTCACCGGCCTTACCGGCTCCGGCAAAGCCACCATCGCCTACGCCCTCGAAAAGCGCCTCTTCGACCAGGGCCGCGCGGTGACCGTCCTCTACGGCCAGAACATGCGCCAGGGTCTCTCCCGCGATTTAGGCTATACCGCCGACGACCGCTCGGAAAACCTGCGCCGCTCGTCTGAGGTCGCGCGCCTGATCAACGACGCCGGCATCATCTGCATCTGCGCGTTCGTCTCGCCCCATCAATCCGTCCGCGAGCGCGCCAGGCAAGTCGTAGGCCCCGATCGCTTTCTGGAGATCTACCTCTCCGCCCCGCTGGAAGTCTGCAAAACCCGCGACCCCAACGGCGTCTACAAACTGGCCGAATTGGGCAAAATGGTTCAGTTCCCCGGCATCAGCGCCACCTACGAGGTTCCCGAGCACCCCGACCTCGCCCTCCCCACCCACGAGATCGAGGTGGAAGAGAGCGTCGATCGAATCGTCGCGCTGCTGAAGTCGCGTGGTTTCATTAGCACGTGATTTCCGCTGCCTCTATACTGTCACGCGATGCGGTGGATTCCGTACTGGTCCAGCATTCCATCGCTACTCACCAGCGTCATTTGTTCGGAAATCGATTGCGCAACCAAGAGTCGATCAAACGGATCGCGATGATGCAACGGCAAGGACACGACCAGCGCAACATGGCGTAGCTCGATTGGAAGATAGTTGAAGCCGTTGCTGGAAATCTCTCGCGGCACAAGGATGCCAAACGGTTCGGCAAGGCTAAGTTTCCCCAAGCTCATCTTGATGGCAATTTCCCAAGCGGACGCCGCACTCAAGTATTTCTCGTTGGCCACATCGTCGATAGTATCACGCGCCAACTTGCTCAGGCGAGGATCGCCCATCACGAACCATAGGAAAATTTGCGTGTCGAGCAGGACCTTCATTCTCGCGACTCCATGTAGTCGCGAAAATCTTCCAATGGCGCATTGAAATCATCCGCCATCGTTATCAGTCCCTTCGCGCTTCCGAACACGGGACGCTTGCGCTCCTGATCCACGGGAACCAGTCGAACCGCCCCGCGTCCGGCTCGCACCAGCACGACATCCTCGCCCTGCATCGCGGCATCGACTAAAGCCTCTAGCCGCCCAGTGGCCTGTTCGACCGTGATCTGCGTCATAATGGGTATCATAACCCAATGTGGAGACGAACGGTGGGGCAGGTTGCGTCAATAACCTTTATCCACCACAATCGCCCATCCATGAGTCAGAAGGCAAAGAAGTGGCTGACATTCCTCCTCCGCTGGGGAATCGCCGTTGTCGGGATCTGGTGGGTGCTGAGCCAGATCACCTGGCGCGATCGCGTCACCACGCTGAATGCCCAGAACCGCCCGGTCTCCGAGCGCCTCGCCTACATGCCCCCGCTCAACGCCGCGCAGGTTAAGCTCCTCGACGGCCGCATCTTAGACCGCTCTGAACTGATCAGCCTGCCGGATCAGAAAACGGTCACGCTTACCGATAAATCCACCGTCGAACTCCTGGGCCTCGACCTCTCCCCCGACCTCAAGCGCGTCAACCGCCTGCTCATCGCCCCCGCCCCCGGCGGCCCCGGCCAGTGGATCACTCCCGCCCTGACCAGCGGCTACACGCTCAAGGTCCCCCATCCCCTTATCGAATCCGGCATCGGCCGCATGATCCACGACGCCGCCAGCGGCCATAAACCCTGGCTGCTCCTCCTCGCCGTCGTCATCTTCCCGATCACCTACATCGTCACCAGCTTCCGCTGGCACCAGCTCCTCAGGGCCCTGGACATCCACCTCACGCTCTCGCGCACCTTCGCCCTCAACATGGTCGGCGCGTTCTACAACACGTTCATGCTCGGCTCCACCGGCGGCGACGTCATCAAAGCCTACTACGCCAGCCGTCAAACCGGCCACCGCACGCGCGCCGTCCTCAGCGTCTTCGTCGATCGCTTCGTCGGCCTGATCGCCCTGGTGATCATGGGTGGCGCGATGGCGGCTTATCAGTACTTCAACTCACCCGCCGGCGACCCCGCCGCCCATGCTTGCGGAAAGATCGCTCTCATCTCCGCCCTGATCGTCTTCGGCACCGCCGCCGGGCTCGCCATCTTCTACAACCTCACTCTCCGCCGCCTCTTCGGCCTGGCTTGGCTGATCAATCGCTTTTCAAAGCAGAAGCAGATCAAGAGCGCCGTCCACACCATGGAGCTGTATCGCAAGCACAAGACGATGGTGCTGATCTCCCTGATCGCCACGTTCCCCGTGCACATCACGGTGGTGCTGAGCGCCATGTTCGCCGGCTGGGCCTTTGGGCTGACGATCTCCCCGCTCTACTACTTCGTCGCGGTCCCGGTGATCGTCCTGGTTGGCAGCATCCCGATCTCCCCGCAGGGCGCGGGCGTGATGGAATACTTCGCGATCCTCCTCCTCAGCCGGCAGGGAGGCACCGTCAGCCAGGCCTTCGCCCTCACCATGTCCATCCGCATGGTGCAGATCCTCTGGAACCTCACCGGCGGAATCTTCGTCTTCCGCGGCGGCTACCACCAACCCACCGAAGCCGAACAACAGGATTTGGGCAGTGACCCCGACAACCCACCTGACCAAGCGGCACGGGCGTCAGAGGTGGCAAGGGACGTGCCGCCCTTTGTCGCGTACCCGCAACGTTGAGTGGTACTCGTCTCAAGTGAGCGAGAGCGAAGCGATCTTCAATTCAAAGATATCAACCCGCGCGGAAGAATCGGGCGCTGGTGCCCCCCTGCCCGACGGGGAAGTTGACCGAGCGGGCGCAGCGCGGACATTGGCCGCGGTAGGACTTGCCGTCGGGAGCGCGGTAGATGCGCTGGTAGACGTTGCAGCAGGTGAAGTGGACGCTGATGAAGGGACGCTGGGTCGATTGTGCCGCGGGAGGTTGCGGTGGCGGCGTTACGCCTGAGGCGGGCGAGAGGTCGAGCTTGTAGTCGCGGTCGTCCTTCATGGGGCGGATTGCTCGAAGCGTTCCCAGATGCGCGGGGCGACGCGCTGGATGAGGTTGGCGGCGTGGGTCATCAGGGTGCGGATCGTGCTCTCGATCGAGGCGCGATCGTCGGGGTCTTTGACGTCGGGGAGGTTGGCGCGGACGTTGTAGACAGAGCAGCGGGCGGTGGCCATCGCGAGGTCGGCGCAGACGGCGAGGTCGGAGAGGAGGAATGGGTTTACGAAGTTGGTGATGCGATCGACGACCTCGAGGATGGCGATGGCGGTGGCGGCCATGGCCTCGGGGACGCGGATGCAGGCGAGGAGCGCGACGTTAAAGCGGGCGGCGCGGCTGGGGTCGGTCTCGGGGAGCTTGCGGATGGCGCTGAGGGTCTCGAACGCCGCTTGGTCTTCGGTCATGAGCGTGAGCAGCAAGTGGCGGGCGCGGCTGAGGTCGGCGAGGGCCGGCGTCAACTCGTTCTGGTAGGCTTCGAGCCCCTTCTTGCCGATGCTGTAGTTGACGGCCATCTCCCCCATGGAGGCGGCGAGTGCGCCGACCAGGGCGGTGACGCTGCCGCCACCCGGCGTGGCCTGCCTGGCGGCGGCGGCGGTAAGGAATTCACTGATCGGGGTATTGAGGCCGATCGGACGGACGGGATTGGGGGTCGCGGGTTGGCTCATTGGGGAAACTACTTCGTCGCGCCGCCGGTGTCATGTTGCACGCCGCGCGGGGTTAAGTCTACAGTTGGGAAGGTCGGATAGGTTCGGAGTCCATCTTTAATCTTCACTTTGTCGGGGGCCGGGGTGCTGACGGTAATTACACATTCGCGCAACCGGCTTGCGGCAAGTTTTCTAATGTCATCGAGCGACACGCCGGTAATGCGACCGGCGAATTTCTCATGATAGTTGTAACCTAATCCATAGAGCTCATCCAATGCTGCGATGGCGGCCTGGGCGGCGGGGGTTTCGTTGTCGATGGCGTCGCCGGTGACGATGAGTTGCTTGGAGCGCTTGAACCAGTCGGCCTGCATGTCGGCGTCGGAGCCTTGCAGGCGGGCGACGCTCTCGAGCATGACGTCGACGACCTCGTTGACGTTCTTCGGATCGCAGCCGGCATAGGCGACGAACGTGCCGGGGATCTTGGCATTGAGGCCGGGGAAATTCATGGCGTTGGCGTCGTAGACGAGGCCGCGGCCGCGGAGGATCTCAAACATGTACCCGGTCGGGAAGCCGTAGCCGCTGGTCATGCAGTCGGCCATGTCGATCACGGGCTGGTATGGGGCGCCGATGACGGAGTCGGACTTGAAGCCCATGACTACGCCGGCCTGAGGATTGTTGGTTTTCTGTACTTCGACGCGGACAACCTTGAGTTGCGCCGGGGAGGGGACGGGGACGTCGGGGCGGGCGGCGTCGCGCTCCTGCGGGGTGACGGCGTGCTTCGGGCCGGCGGCGAAATACTTCGTCGCCAGTTCCTTAGCCTGGGCGGGATCAACGTCTCCATAGATCGCCAGGACGCGCGGGCGATTCTTGATCTTCTCCTCGTACCATTGTTGGACGAGCGCGCGGTCGAAACGCTTTACATTGTCGGCTGTGCCGAGCGGGGTGAATTGATAGGGCGAGTTGCTGGCGGAGAAATAGGTCTTGCGGAAGAAGCGCATTGCCTGGGCGAACCAGTCGGCGTCCTGGCCCTGGATGGCCGCGAGGACGCGCTCCTTCATCGGCGGGAGCTCGGCTTCGGGGAAGTTGGCGTTCTTGACGACATCGGCGTAGGCGTCCATCAGTTTGGGGAAATCTTCCTTCAAACACGTAGCCTTCCAGAACCAACTGTTGTTGCCGCAGCCGGTTTCGAGCTGCGCGCCGAGCAAATCGAACAGCTCGGCGATTTCCTGCGCGCTTTTGGCCTTGGTGCCGCGGCTGAGCATTTCCATGGCGAGATGGCCCAGGCCGTTGGTCTTCTCGTCCTCCGCCGCGACGCCGCCGAGCGCGTAGAGGTTGATCGAAACGATGGGGGAAGCGGTCATGCGCTTGATAAGCAGGACGGTGCCGTTGTCGAGGACGATGCGCTCGACGGGCGTCGCCGCCTTCGCCTCGGTCGCCTTCTCCTTCGCGGCGGCGATGATCTGCTGCGCCTTGGGAAGTCCGGCGGCGCCGACGAATTCATCCGGGAGCATGACGGTGGTCAGGAGTTGATCGTCGTGGAAATACTTGACCGCAACCTGCTGGAGCTGCTTGGCGTCGAGCTTCTGGATGTTGTCGGTGTAGTGGTCGAGGAAGTGCGGGTCGCCGGCACTGATGTAGCCGTCGGCGAGCGATTCGGCGATGGTCTCGGCGGTCTGGCGGCTGTAGACGGTGCTGGTGCGCATGAGCGATTTGGCGCGCTTCACGCGCTCGGGGTCGACGCCTTCCTTCTTTACTTTCTCCAGGACGGCCAGGATTGCCTTGGTGGTGTCTTTTAGTTTGGCGGGATCGCACTTGAAATCGATCGCGAACGAGCCGGTGACAAACGAGGGGGTGCTGTCAGCGACGAGGATCTCGGTGGCGAGCTGCTGCTTGTCGCGGATCTCTTCGTTCATAATCGAGCTGTCGCCGCCGCCTAAGACTGTGGCGAGCAGATCGAGCGCGTAGAGGTCGGGACTGGCGAGTTTAACGGACGGGAAGGCGAGTTCGACGCGCGCCTGGCCGAGCTTGGGAAAGGTGGCGACCTGCGTGCGCGGGGCTTTGACCGGCGGCTCGGCGGCGATCTCGTGGCTGAAGGCGCGGCCGGGCTTGGCCTCCTTGACGTTTTGCTGCACCATCGCGAGCAGTTCCTGCGGGTCGCGGTCGCCGACGACGACGAACATCATGTTGTTGGGCACGTAGGCGAGCTTGTAGTAGGCGTAGACGTCGTCGCGGGAGAGGCTCTGGATGACCTCCTGGTAGCCGATGACGGGCACGCGCGCGGGGCTGAC